>DAOUSL010000117.1 GCA_030627235.1 Thioploca sp. | reverse complement strand
CAAAGCTATACAATTAATTACAGATTTTATGTAGGATGTAATGAGTTTACGAATTACATCTTGATGCAATTCCCTTCGGTCATTGCATCCTACATTTATATACCATTATTTAGAAAATATTCTTTAACTTAAATGCTAGAGGTTGAGAAATAATCCTAGATTAACTAGAAATACGTTTAATTTTAGCTCCTAACGAAGTTAATTTGGCTTCAATTTGTTCATAGCCTCGGTCAAGATGATAAATACGATCTATCAAAGTATCACCTTCTGCCACTAAACCGGCTAATACTAAACCAGCTGATGCTCTTAAATCTGTTGCCATGACTGGAGCTGCTTGTAATTTTTGATTGCCAGTTACAATTGCTGTATTACCTTCTAAACGAATTTTAGCTCCCATTCTTTGTAGTTCAGAAACATGCATAAAACGGTTTTCAAAAATAGTTTCGGTCAACATACCAACGCCTTCTGCAATGGTATTTAACGCAGTAAATTGGGCTTGCATATCGGTAGGGAAAGCTGGATATGGAGCAGTATGAATATCTATTGCCCGTGGTCGACGACCCTGCATATCAATTTCTATCCAATCATCTCCTCTGGTAATAGTTGCTCCAGATTCCAATAACTTAAGTAATACTGCATCTAAAATACTAGCATCAGTATTATTTAAGCGTATTTTACCACCTGTCATCACAGCAGCTATTAAATAAGTTCCAGTTTCAATTCGATCAGGTAATACTTTATGATTGCATCCAGATAGTTTTTCCACTCCTTCAATACGAATGGTATCAGTTCCAGCACCAGTTATTTTAGCTCCCATACCAATTAAACAATTAGCTAAATCAACTACTTCTGGTTCACGAGCAGCATTTTCAATTATAGTCAAACCATCAGCTAAAGTGGCTGCCATCATCAGGTTTTCAGTGCCAGTAACTGTAACTATATCCATACATAAAGTTGCACCATGCAAACGGTCAGCTTCAGCAGTAATATAGCCATTTTCTACCTGAATTTTAGCACCCATTGCAGTTAAACCTTGGATATGTAAATTAACTGGTCTAGCTCCAATTGCACAACCACCAGGCAATGATACATGAGCTTTACCAAATTTTGCTATTAGAGGCCCTAATACCAAGATTGAAGCTCGCATGGTTTTAACCATCGCATAATCAGCATTAAACGAATTTATATTACTACTGTCTGCGGTAATATTAAAATTATCATCTAATTCTAAATTAACCCCCATTTTTCTCAATAAGTTCATCATTGTAATGATGTCTTGTAAATGAGGAACATTGCTTATTTTAGATGGGGCATCAGTTAATAAAGTTGTTGCTAATATTGGCAATGCAGCATTTTTAGCTCCAGAAATACGAACTTCACCATTAAGTTGGTGACCACCGGTTATTAATAATTTATCCATTTAGGTTTAATAAGGGTTTAGGTATATATTTTAAATTGGTTGAGAGTTATTATACAGAGTGAAAGTTTGATTAATAGCCTATTCTAAAGCTTTTCTTTTCATTTCAGTTAATTCTTCTGCATAATTACCGGATAAGATAGGGAATCTACACCAAGTTTTAGGATCAAGGTTAGTATCGTCTAAATGAAAGCTGGGAGCAAATCGTTCTCGTTTCCATTGATTACGACTCCAGAGGGTAAAAAATCTTTCAATCCAAACTAATAATAGTTGTTTATCATATTTATCGGCATATTTTATTTGTAATAAACAGAATACTTCATAAGGAGTTTGTCGATCTCGAATGGCAGCTTTTTCTATCACGTTTAATAATTGATATGGCATTAAATCATCTTCATCTTTTTGTTGCATACTAGCTGGACGTAATTCAGCAGTTGGGACTTGTTTATTTACTAAAGCTAAGGCTGGAATATTAGTTAATTGTACTGGCCCTTCTTGTTCTAACCAACGCAACCAATGGCGTAAAAAATCTTTATCTATCCCAGCTATAGGACTCAGTCCACCACTAGTATCACCATCCATTGTGGCATAACCTTGAGCAATTTCAGATCGATTGCTAGTAGCTAATAATAAGGCATTATTGAGATTTGCTATTAACCAAACACCAGGCGAACGAACTCTAGCTTGAATATTTTGTAAAGGAATATCATGGTCTTGCCAATTTAGTTTATGTTTAATCGCATTAGACACTAAATCAACGTAATTTTTTACTAAACTATCAATATCTAGTTCTAAATATATAGCTCCCAAATTATTAGCCAAAGTACTCGCTGCTCGTTTAGTAGTTTTGCTAGAATTTTCCGTAGCTTGATATACGCAAGTAAGCAGTAATTGCAAAATATTAGTAATCGTTTTTTGGGCTGGAATTGCAAATCCAATTTTAGCTCCAAAAGCTTTCACTCCTAATTCAGCGACTCCAAATTCTACCATTAACCTTACTAAACACGCTATGGCAGAAGAGTCTGCTCCACCACTAAGTGATATTACAAAACCACGAGAATTAGTTTTACGCAGATAGTCAAATAATCCTAAGGTAACTGCATGAGTAAATTCTTCTTCTTTCAGAGTAGGACTGTTTTCCCATGCTTCATAATTAAATGAGTTTTGGTGTGGAGGATTTATCTGAAAATTAAATGGTATTTTAATACAATTATCTATTTCCCAACTGCTATTTTCTGAAATATGGTTTAAATCAATATCAATCCAAGCATCAACTAGTTGGTAAGATTTAAAACTAAAGCGTTTACTACTAGCAACTATTTCTCCTCCACTAGCAATTATGGCATCACCATCGTAAATAGATCGCCCAGCTTCATTACCTAGTAAATTAGCATAAATATAACTGACGTTGAATGCTCGTGAACCTTCTAGTACAAATCTAGTTCTAATCTTATGTTTACCAAATGCAAAGTGACTAGCACTGGGATTTAAGATTATATCTACACCTTGTGTCGCAAGCTTAATTCCTGGTCTATTTGCTACCCATGCTTCTTCACAAATTTCAAAACCTATCCGAACTCCATTACAATCAAAGTAAATATCACCGATTGGATATTGTTGTTCATCTATTTCGATACTTGCTTGTATGTCTGACGGCCAACTGTTAAACCAACGTGGTTCATAATGAATCCCATCCTTGGGTAAAAATTTTTTCGCTACAAATCCAGCAATATTTCCATCTACTAACAATGCAACAGTATTATAAATTTGTTTTTTATATAATAACGGTAAGCCAACAGCAACAATAATGTCTTTAGTATGAGGTACAATTTTAGCTAAAGTTTGTAAAGATTGAGTTAAAGTTCCTAAAGCTAAAAAAGCATCTTCACAACCATAACCACTAATACAAAGTTCTGGTAAACATAAAATATTAATTTGGTTGGCACGAGCAGAATTAATAGCGTCTATGATATTATTTTTATTATTATTCCAATCAAGAGGAGTTTGATTAAGAGAAGCTGCACCTACTTTGATATATCTCATATTTTAGTAATTTTTTGGTCAGAAAGATAGCTTTTAAGGCTTACAATTGAAATAGAACTTTTTAACGTTTATTTACTGGAATATAATCTCGTTTGGAAGCACCAACATATAACTGACGTGGTCTACCAATGCGTAAATTTTCTTCATTCATCATTTCCATCCATTGTGCAACCCAACCAACACTCCTACCAACTGCAAACAAAACAGTAAACATATTTAATGGGATATTCAATGCACTTAGGATAATTCCAGAATAAAAATCAACATTTGGATATAATTTGCGTTTTATAAAATAATCATCTTCCAAAGCAATTCGCTCTAATTCCATTGCAATTTTAAATAATGGTTGGTTAGCTGTGTCTAACTCATTCAACAATTCATGACAAATATTACGAATAATTTTTGCTCTTGGATCATAATTTTTATAAACTCGATGGCCAAATCCCATCAAACGGGTTGGATCATTTTTATCTTTAAAACGTTCTATGTATTTTGGAATATTGTTAATATCACCAATTTCTTGTAACATACGGATTACAGCTTCATTTGCTCCACCATGAGCCGGTCCCCATAAAGTTGCAATCCCACCAGCTACACAAGAAAACGGATGAGCTTGCGAACTGCCAGCCAGCCTTACAGTTGAAGTACTAGCATTTTGTTCATGATCGGCATGTAAGATTAACATTATTTCTAATGCTTTTACAGCAATTTTAGTAGTTTCATAAGGTCTATTAGGCGTTGAAAACATCATTTGCAGAAAATTTTCTACATAGCCTATATCATTACGTGGATAAACATAAGGACGACCAACTAAATAATTATGGCTATTAGCAGCTATAGTTGGCATTTTCGCTATTAAACGTAATGAACTTCTATTTCTATGTTCTGGATTGGTAATATCCATCGCATCATAATAGTAACTTGATAATGCCCCGACCACTCCTACTAACATTGACATTGGATGAGAATTATGTCTAAAACCATTATAAAAACGTAATAATCCTTCGTTCAACATGGTATGTTGACCAATATCAGTAGTAAAAACTTCCATTTCTGTTTGGGTTGGCAGTTCCCCATATAATAACAAATAACAAACTTCTAAATAACTACTGTTTTCAGCTAATTGCTCAATTGGATAACCACGATATAGCAAAATACCTTTATCACCATCAATAAAAGTTATTTTACTTGAACAACTTGCTGTGGTCATAAATGCAGGATCAAAAGTAAACATTCCCAGTTCTTTATATAAAGCTTGACAATCAATAACATCTGGCCCATGAACTCCTTGTTTTATAGGACATTCCATAGACTTTCCAGTTCTATTATCAGTAATTGTAACTGTATTCATGCTTACTGCTCCTTAATTTAAATTACTAATACTTTGTACAGATCAAAAAATATAAATCATTGATTTTAACTAGGCAATATCTTGATAATATTTAATATGTAACATTCTAACCAAGTATAATGGTTCATCAAAATATGCTGTCAGTAATAGATATATCAAGCAAATATTTTATACAATACAATTTTAATCTTTTATTACCAATAAGATAACTTAATACAAATTAAATATTTGAATGATAATTATTCTATACCATGTTCGTAATATTATTTGTAGTCTAAATTATATAGTAAAATTCTTAAAACTGTTTTTTGATGAAATATTAATTTTGAAAGTAATATAAAGTAATTAATTGTTGAATTTAATTAAGAATCACTATAGATTATAAAAGAAGTAGAAAAAATTAATATTGTACATTGACTTTCATCTAATTTTAAGATAGTTTAATTATTAAAATAATAACTCATTTATTGGAGAAAAAATTATGAATTACCATATCATCTTGGTAACAGATGATAATTTTACTAATGAAGTATTGGAATCTGATATTCCAGTATTAGTTGATTATTGGGATGAATGGTGTGTACCTTGTAAAGCTATTGCAATTGTATTAGAAGAAATAGCTAGAGATTACCTTAATAAAATTAAGATAGTGAAATTGAATACTGGAGAAAATCCTCAAATTACTTCTAAATATGAAGTTCGTGGTTTTCCTACTCTTATGTTATTTATAAATGGCGAGGCTATTGCCAGCAAAGTTGGTATAATATCTAAACCACAATTAAAAGTATGGCTATCTAGTTTAATTGCTTAGGATGTTAAAATAATTATTGGTTATATTAAATATATTTATTATTTTTCATATCTACTTGTGATAGAATATTATTAATTTAGGCTTGAAATTAAGCAAAAATTATAATACAATCTTTACAGGATTATGCAATATGTTAGATTTCGAGGTGATTTAAATTCAAAATGTGTGGTAAGTGACAGAACATTTTATATTCAAATATAAAAGAGTATAGATATTTTGCAATTAGCCAAAACTATTATGAGTTTTAATTCCTCTTCCCTCCTTCATTATTTCAAAATTAATTTCGTTTTAAATATCGCGGCTGTTTCCTATTAAAGATAGCCATCACTTTTAAAAATACTGCCATTCTATGGCATATAAATTATGCCTTTTATGTGGATGTGTATGACCTAATTTACATTCCTGAATTTACATATTCAGTCATTTCAATGAGTTCTAGCACATCTAAAACTATTATTGTACTTATGAATTTAACCGAACTAAAAAAACAAACAGCTACAGATTTAATTGCACTTGCTCAAGAACTCAATTTAGAAGGAACTGCACGTTCACGTAAACAAGATGTTATTTTTGCTCTACTAAAGGCTCACGCAAAAAAAGGTGAAGATATTTATGGCGATGGTGTCTTAGAAATTTTGCAAGATGGTTTTGGTTTTTTGCGTTCTGCAGATAGTTCTTATTTAGCTGGCCCTGATGATATCTATGTTTCTCCTAGTCAAATCCGTAGATTTAATTTACGTACTGGTGATACTGTTGCTGGTAAAATTCGTCCTCCTAAAGAAGGGGAACGCTATTTTGCATTGTTAAAAGTTAACGAGATTAACTATGAATCTCCAGAACTAGCTAAAAATAAAGTATTATTTGAAAATTTAACTCCATTATTTGCTAATGATCATTTATCGTTGGAAATGGGAAATGGTAGTACTGAAGATTTAACCCCACGTATTATTGATATAGTTGCCCCAGTTGGTAAAGGTCAACGTAGTTTGATAGTTTCTCCTCCTAAATCAGGAAAAACTATGATGCTACAAAATATTGCCCAATCAGTAGCAGTTAATCACCCAGAATGTTGTTTGATTGTATTATTGATTGATGAACGACCAGAAGAAGTAACTGAAATGATACGTTCAGTACGTGGTGAAGTAGTATCAAGCACTTTTGATGAACCTGCTAGTAGACATGTGCAAGTAACTGAAATGGTTATTGAAAAAGCTAAACGCTTAGTTGAACATAAACAAGATGTAGTTATTTTACTTGATTCAATTACACGTCTAGCTCGAGCTTATAATATGGTAGTTCCTACTTCAGGAAAAGTTCTAACTGGTGGAGTTGACGCCAATGCTTTGCATCGTCCTAAACGATTTTTTGGAGCAGCTCGTAATATTGAAGAAGGTGGTAGTTTAACCATCATAGCTACAGCTTTAATTGACACTGGATCACGAATGGATGATGTGATTTATGAAGAATTTAAAGGGACTGGTAATAATGAAATCCATTTAGATCGTAGAGTAGCTGAGAAACGTATCTATCCCGCTATTAATATCAATCGTTCTGGAACTCGTAGAGAAGAATTGTTAATTGATCCAGATGAACTAAAAAAGATATGGATTTTACGTAAATTGCTCCATCCTATGGATGAAATTTCTGCTATGGAATTTATTTTAGAACGTCTTAAAGTTACCAAAACCAATGATGAATTTTTTAATTCTATGAAACGTTAATCTTCTAAAATTTCCAATCTTATTAATTTGATAACCATGTCTGGACATGTTTCTATAATTATTGTCAATTTCAATGCTGGTAAATTATTAACTGACTGTGTGCAAGCAACACTGACATCTACATTTCCAGTTGAAATATATGTTATTGATAATGCATCTCAGGATGATAGTTTGGCTATTTTACAACAAACTATAATAGATAAACGAATTCATATTATTAAAAATAACGATAATATAGGGTTTGCACCAGCCATTAATTCGGTATTACCTAACCTAACTAGTGAATATATACTATTATTAAATCCTGATTGTTTAATCCAAGCAGATACCATTGCATCATTTGTAGAAACCATGAATAAATATCCTCAAACCGGTATATCTGGTTGTGTGGTGCGTAATCTTGATGGTTCTGAACAAGCTGGATGTAGACGCAGTGTTCCTACTCCTTGGAGAGCATTAGTTCGGGTATTTTTACTTGATAAATTATTTCCTCAATATTGTAAAAGCTTTGTGTTAACTAGTTCTCCATTGCCAACTAACCCAACAAAAATAGAAGGTATTTCAGGGGCTTGCATGTTTGTACGCCAGTCAGCAATAAAAATTGTTGGACTAATGGATGAGGAGTATTTTTTACATTGCGAGGATTTAGATTGGTTTATGCGATTTAGAGCTAAGAACTTCCATATTTTGTTTATTCCTTCGATTGAAGTTACTCATGTAAAAGGGTTTTGTAGTCGCAATCAGCCAATAAAAATATTATGGTATAAACACCGAGGCATGATACGTTTTTACCGCAAGTTTTTTCAAAAACAATATCCACGTTTATTATTTTGGCCAGTTATTTTAGCCGTGTGGGTAAGATTCTCATTACTAGCAATAAAAACCAAATTTTTTAGTTAATAAGTTATGTAAAATTGAGTAGGCCGGGTAGAACGGAGTTGTATCAGTAACATATTTGATAATATTAGGTTTTATACTCTACCAGGCCTACATTTAAAATGCTCTTGAAACAGACTTAAATATTTTAAATAACTTAATAGGTTTTCTATTAGTCTGTATAATTTTATAAAATCAAAAATTTCTTATAAGCAGTTGTTTTATTTTGCTAATATCAGCTAATTTAAGTTTTTGAATATTTTTTATTTCCATATGCTTCCGTAAAGCACTATTAATCTGGTTTTTACCATTTCTATGTCGCATAAACCATTTTAATACTTCAGCATCTAGTTGGAGTGTTACTGATATCTTTTTACAGGGTGAAATTAATCCAGCTTTGGTCAAGCTTTTTTCATCACTCATCGTTAAGTTCCTTATTAATCGCTACCTTCAGTGATAAATCATGCTGGTACATAATTATTTACAATACCCTACCGTTTCGAGATATTATACACAATATTAACTAGTATTAAAAACTATTTCTTTAAGTATTTAACTTGATTTGAAGCTAATGCTTTTAATCTATTGATATATTCTCATCTAATGATGCTATTAATTCTTTGCTTAAACAAGCAAGTTGTTCTGGAGAATATAAGACATGGTTTTCATAATCGGTAATGAAGAATATATCTTCAGCTTTAGTCCCAAAAGTAGCGATTTTTGCTCTTTTGATCCTTACTTCACAACTCACAAATACTTGAGCAATACGAGATAATACTCCTGGTCTATCAGTAGTAATTAACTCTATAATAGTATGATTATTAATGTGATCTTGAGTAAAAGTTACTTGAGTTGGTACAGAAAAATGTTTCTTTTGTCTAGGCATACGACGGCTAATTGGATCAAAAGAAGTGTCGTTATCCCGAATTAAGGCTTGTTCTAAACCTTGTAAAATTTCTGTAACTCTTTCCTCAGATTGTAATTTTTTACCATTTTCTTCAACTACAGTGTAGCCACTAATAGTATATTTTCCCTGAGTTGGGATAATATAAGCATCAATAATAGTTAAATTCTGTTGTTCCAAAAAATAACTAGTTTCGGCAAATAAATGATCTTTATTCTGAGTGTAAATCATAATAAATTCAGTCCCACCTTTAGTTGCCGAACGTTCTAATACTAATGGCACATCTAAATCAGCATGGGTTAAAATAGCTTTGGTTTCTTTGGCAACATCTTTAGGAGATGAACATAAGAAATAATCATCACCTAAATCATCCCATAATTGATTGATTCTTTTACTATATGCTAATCTATTTAATAAAATTCTAGCTTCTTTTTGAATATCTTGGATATGTAATTGTTTATTCAATACATAACCTTGTCCTTGATGTAATAGAGCATGAGTTTTATAGTATAAATCTGTTAATAATGATTCCTTCCAACTAGTCCATAATTTTGAATTAGTTGCTCTTATATCACCAACTGTCAATAAAAACAAATAATCAAGATGACTCGGTTCTTCAATTTGATGAGCAAAAGTTTTGACCACATCTGGATCAGAAATATCTTGTCGTTGTACGGTGGTGGACATTAGCAAATGATTACGAGTTAACCAGCCGACTAAACGAGCGTCAGTATTACTTAAGTCATGTAATTTACAAAAATTGATGGCATCTGATTCACCTAATCTAGCATGATCACCACCTCTACCTTTTGCAATATCATGAAATAAACCAGCTAAATATAATAATTCTGGTTTAGGAATATTTTTAGATAATTTAGAACATAATGGAAATTCTTTCTTATGATCTGCTAGAAAAAACCGTCTCAGATTACGAACTACAAATAAAGTATGTTGATCAACAGTATAAATATGAAATAAATCATATTGCATTTGACCGGCAATTTTACCAAATTCTGGGATATAAGCTGGTAAAACTCCATACAGATTCATTCGTCTAAGAGCATGAGTCAAACCTTGTGGTTGACGAAAAATTTCAATAAATAAACTACGAGTACATAAATCTTTACGAAATACTGTGTCAATTAAATAATTATAATGTAAAATTAATCTAATAGTAGTAGCTCGAATTCCTTTTACTTGTGGGTTTTGTTGAATTAATAAAAAAATTTCTAATAAGGCAAACGGATAATTCAAAAATACTTTATCGTGGGTTGCTTCAATAAAATTATTACGGATTTGAAATCTCTTATTTATCTTATAAACTGATGCTGGAGTATTAACATATAAAATAGCTTCTTGAAATAATTGTAGTAACATATCATTGAGAGTGTTCATTTTTTTAATGGTACGATAATATCGTTTCATTAATTTTTCCACTCCTAAACCAGATTCATCATCTTGATAATCATATGCTTCAGCCAAAGTACGTTGAAAATCAAATAATAACCTTTCTTCATGCCTACCTGAATTTAAATGCAATAAACATCTTATTTCCCATAAAAATTCTTGACCTTCATGTAAAATTTGATACTCTTTTTCTGTTAAAAAACCGTGTTGTACCAAATCATGCAGATTAGTTGCTCCAAAATGGCGTTTTGCCACCCAACCGATCATTTGAATATCACGTAATCCACCTGGTCCTTCTTTAATATTCGGTTCTAAATTATCAGCTGTATCATCATATTTTTGATGTCTTCTACTCTGTTCTTCAGTTTTAGCAGCAAAAAAATCTTTAATTGGCCATAGAGGAGTAATTATAGTTTGCATAGTTTTAAACAATTTTTCTGCACCAATAAGCAAACGTGCCTCTATTAGATTAGTAGTTATAGTAATATCATCAGTTGCTTCCTGTTTACATTCTGCTAAGGTTCGGACACTATGTCCAATATCAAGCCGGATATCCCATAAAAACATTACTAGTTGTTCAATTTTGCTAGTATCTTCCAATGGCTCTGCTAATAAAATTAGTAAGTCTATATCAGAATAAGGATGTAATTCAGCTCGTCCATAACCTCCAACAGCAACTAGTGCAATCGTATCGGAATTTATATCACCACAAAATTGTTGCCAAGCTTGTAATAATATCTGATCAATAAACCAAGCTCGTTGAGTTACATAATTAATAGCATTTTTACTAGATTGAAATCTTCCTTCTAATACTATATGTCCATTTTTTAGTACATTACGAAATAAATCCAGCCGATTATTCTCTTGTTCAAATAATTGAGGATTAAAAAGTTCTAGGTCAGTATACATGTTAGATTTATAAAAAAAGTTGTTAAGTAGTTGTAATAATATAAATTACATTTAATAAAATAATACCTTCACCAATTTGATAGTTATTTAGGGAATGGAGCATAGCGGATTTCCCAAAACCTAAGTAAATTTTGACATTGGCGAAAGTATTGATAGAATTTTTAAAATTTAATTCCATTAATATGCCAACGTGGTTGAATAGGAATTAATGATATTAATGATGGTTGATCTGGTGGAAAATGTTTCCAAATAGAATCTTCTGGTTGATAATACTGTCTTAACTCCAGCAATCTTGCTACTCGATTTTTAATTAATGGATGAGTTCGTAACAAGGATGGTTCTGGAATATAGTGACCAGGCAAAGCTAGTTGGGCTAAAATTTTACTTTGATAATGTCCTAATTTAGTTAGTGCAGAAGCTAAAATTATTGGATCACCTAATAGTTGAGCAGCTCCTAAATCTGCATCATATTCACGGGTACGTGATAATGCTAATTGTAATAAACTGGTTATAATTGGAGCTAAAATCAATCCAAAAATTAATAACCAGCTAATAGTAGCTGTTGCAAAAAAATATAATGGCAAATTAATAAGTAGTAAAATTTGTCCTACAATGGATAAGATATTGGTTAAATAACTGGTAAAATCAGCAAATCGCATTATTTTTACATCTCCATTCACAATATGGCTAATTTCATGAGCTAATATTGCTGCAATCTCTCGTTGAGATAAGCGACGTAATAAACCATCAGATAAAGCTATTATAGAATTATCTTTAGTTCCAATTGTGAAGGCATTCATCATATCACTGGGTAAATAATATAATTCTGGAATATTTGGTAAATCAGCTCGTTTAGTCATTAAAAATAATATTTTATGTAGATTAGGAGCTTGAAAATAACTAATTTTTTTAGTACGATACATCTTTAAAATTAAATATGGAGATACCTTATAATTAAATAAGTAAATAATAATTACCAACAGAATTGCATACAAAGCAAATGTAATTCCCCCAAGCAACCAACCTAATGCACCAAGAGTTATCATCATCGCCGCTACCAATAACCAAGATTGAATTGTGTTAATAATTTTGTGTTTAAATAACTGATATTTATCCATTTACTTATAATAATTTAATTAAACTGTTGCTTTTAAAGATTAGGAAAACTAATTTGTTTCAACGACAAGCAGGTGGGATTTATTACTAAACAAGAGGGTAGGTTTGGAATAAAGGGGTAATCCTGAAATAATATAGTATTATTACAAAAACCTATCAGGTATTAAAGACCTAACAGGTTTATCACTATTTTTATGTTAAGCTTTGCCTTGTTTAGCAACAGCATCCATAGCTGCTTTTACTGCCTCTTCATTACCAAGGTAATAGCTCTTGATTGGAGATAAATTCTCATCTAATTCATATACTAAAGGTGTTCCAGTAGGAATATTCATTTCTACAATATCATCATCAGAAACATCATCAAGATATTTTACCAATGCTCTCAAACTATTACCATGTGCTGTGATAATAACTTTTTTACCTTGTTTAACTTGTGGCGCTATAGTTTCATGCCACACTCGTAAAACTCGTTCAATGGTATAGTCCAAACATTCTGTTACTGGTAATTCATCTTTACTAAGGTTCTTATAACGTGGATCATGACCAGGATATCTTTCATCATCTTTATCTAAAGGTGGTGGTGGTACATCACAACTTCTTCGCCATATTTTAACCTGTTCTTCACTATGTTTTTTAGCAGTTTCAGTTTTATTTAAACCTTGTAATGCTCCATAATGACGCTCATTCAATCGCCATTCACGTTGGACAGGAACCCACATTAGATTCATTTCATCTAATACAATCCATAAAGTTTTTATTGCTCTTTTTAATACTGAAGTGAAAGCAATATCAAAGGTATAACCTTCTTTTTTCAAACGTTTGCCTGCTTCTGAAGCTTCAAATTTGCCTTTTTCTGAAAGTCCTACATCAGTCCAACCAGTGAAACGATTTTCTTTATTCCAAACGCTTTCACCGTGTCTTAGCAATACCAATTTATACATGTACAATATTCCTAAATTTATTAATATCCTAACTTGATAAGCTAGGTAATCTACCTTAATAGTGGCATTCATTCAAAAAACTACTGTTAAAATAAGTAATTTTAAATTTTATATCTTTTAATATATATATCAGGTAGTGTTATAGATGTAATGCCAAGATAAATTATATTAAGAAAAACATTTATAATAATGATGAATAAAAGAATCCCTACCCAAATTGCTCCAATATGGTTTACTAATTTTTT
>DAOUSL010000302.1 GCA_030627235.1 Thioploca sp. | reverse complement strand
TAATCGCCAGCTTTAGCTGTTATACGATACCACCTACTTTAGTAGGTGGTTGTTCATTGCCCACCAAATTGATAAAGTTTTAAAGATATTGGTAAATTACAAATATGGTGGGTAACGATAAAACGTGTTGCACACCCTACATGGCTCGAATATTAATTAACCAAGTGCGTATGTTGTATAAGTACATCGTGATATACCAGATTGTGAATTATTAAAATTTGGTGTGTGATGTTTTGCTTATATACACTCTACGTTCGTTAACTCCGATTATAAAAATGATTTTTAACACTGTTTCATTAAAAAAAGTATCGAGTTCTAGTAACAAGTATTATAAAGACTTTTACAAAAAATATAGTTTCGTACAATTTGGTAATATTGTGTTACATTCTTTGCTTAACTTCGATGATGGCGAAACTTTTGATTGGAAGTCTATTGAAGAAGGGATAAATGAACTCTGTCTTGAAGTCAATAGAACTTCAAGATGATTGTGTTACAAAACACATAGAAGAAGATAGAGGTATATTGACAGATATAAAAAAACTTGCAGGCAAATTTGAAAAACCAGAAGAATATATTAGATTTTTCTTAAATATACAGGAATTTCTTTTCTTGTATGCAATTTTTGAAGATATTATAAAAGATTTAGTCAGAGAACATAAAGAGGATCCTAAATTACAGATTAATGAGAAAAAGATTGTCTCTGAATTAATTGTTGTGTTGAAAACCAAAGAAATATTTAGTGAATTTGTTTCTTCACTCAAAGAGAAAAGTTGCGAAGTAATTACTACTGAATATCAATTATTGGATATGTGGACATATTTTACCCAATTGAGACATCTTTATGCTCATTCTGCTGGAATGGTAACAAGTCCATTTCTAAACAATATTAACAAAATTCAGGATAAAGTTACAATTTTTGAGAATAAAAATATGGAATGGAAATATTATCTTGATGAATCTGAGCTTCCCATATTTGATTTTGACTTTAAAGAGAACGAAATATATCAATTAAAAGATTATCAGTTACATTTTTTTAGAAATTTAGTTGTGTGCATTATGGAAACAATTGATTTAGTTTGGGAAAAGCAAGAGTAGGTAGAAGCAAAACGGAAACCAACCATTATATAAAAAAAGCCAAGTAGGGCAGGGTCGGTGCAATGAAATGAAACCGACCAAAATTATAAATATAAAATTTAACTTGCCATGTTCACATGTCATAATGGTCGGTTACGCTTTGCTGCACCCCATAGTCATCAACTTAAGAAATAACTTGTTATATTGGATTGAAACTAGTAATATTTAGAAAATAACTTTAGATATTAAAAATAAATTAATCCAATGCTAATATTTCATGAAGTTGCTCAAGCCATACAATCTGTTTTTAGTAAAGAAACAGACGAACTTGCGAAGGAAACAGGATTTATAAAGCGAGAACGAAAACTAACAGGTTCTAGTTTTATTAAGATCTTGATATTTGGATGGATTCAGAATAAATCATGTTGAATTACTAGCTCGTGCAGGCTGCACACATGATTTATATATATCAACACAAGGATTAAATAAACGTTTTACCAAAAAATCTGCTTGTGCGTTGCGTTTTGGAAATTAAGCAAAACAATTAAAAGTATTTCTGTAGATACTGAAATTATAAATCTCTGCGGTTTATGTTGCTGATTGTAGTAAAATTACATTACCTAATGAATTATGTTTGGCAAGGAACAGGGAGGGGGTAGTGGTTCTATGAGCAGGATTGAAGATTGATACTAGTATAGAACTTAAAACTGGATAATTGTGGTCTTTTAGATGGTAAATATGCTGATAATCGTACGCCAATTGCTGAAAAAGAATATACTTCATTTGCGAGATTTGGGCTATTTTAATCTGAGTCGATTGAAAGCACAACGTAAAGAATATTGGCTATCACGTTTGCAACCACGTACAAAAGTATTTGATAAGTCAAGCCAACAAATTGATTTATTATCTTAACGATAAAACACAGTAATCAGTTCGAGTTAGATTATTGGTACAAAAGAACATGTAGAAGCATGTTTAATTGTTTGTAAACTCAGCTAAATAGTGGAAATCCTTATAGGATACTGTGTGAAATCTATACTAAATTACTCATTACTCTTGTTCAACATTGGATTAGTTTAACATGATTATGGAAAGAACGTAGTTTAGTAAAGGTACACAAATGATTAGAGAACAAGCAGCTCATGTTGTTAACGATTATGAACAATTAATTTTGAAGTTAAGAGATATTTTACATCGATTTTCTTATGGTTGTTCCATCAATAAAATAAAAATCAATACAGTTTACCTAATGGCAAACTGTGAGGCTTAAGTTGATGCCTATGGGGTACGTATTTTGTTGCCCACCAAATTGATAAAGCCATGTAAGGTCAGTATAACAACGTGAAACTGACCATTTCAATGAATTATATTAATACAAATGGTCGGTTACGTTCCACTTTACCAATCCTACATAATGTGTCAATACAATTAAATTAATAACTTTTAGTTAATTACGGACTTTATGTAGGATGTAATGAGTTTACG
>DAOUSL010000419.1 GCA_030627235.1 Thioploca sp. | reverse complement strand
TATGTATGGAGTTATGACTGATTCCAATAACCTCTATTACATGCGAGCTAGGTTCTATTCTCCTGAAATAAAACGGTTTATTAATCAGGATATTTTGCTTGGTAGTATTGACGAAGGGCAGACGCTTAATCGGTATGTTTATACGACTGGTAACCCAATTTCTAAAATTGATCCAACTGGTCGGTGGGTTTGGATTGTACTTCCTGTTTGTAGTGGTGGTGGTTGTGAATTTATTGCTGGATCACTAGCTTATGGTATTACCTGGTTTGCAATTAATGAAGGAGTATACAATAATATTTATGACGAAGGAGGTCGTGCGAAGACACAATCTCCTTATTCTAAGGACGAAGAACGTGAGGCACTTCGTTTTTCTCCTGATCCATTTGGTGGAGATGAAGCATGTAAAAGACTTAGAAATGCAATTAGAGTTTTAAGAGCACGAATAAAATGGCGTAAAACAGACCTAAACAATCGTTCTAATAGTTATAAGGGACATGTAATACGGATTGCATTATTATCAGGAGCATTAGCTAAATTAGAACTAGCTTACCAAAGTATTTGTGGTGGCAATTGCCCATCATGATCAATATAAATAGAATAGAACTAGAAGTTGCAAAATTAGATGGTTTTCTTTATGGAACTGCCGCATTTAGTGGTAAAATTAGAGATTATTCTGCCTTTTCATATCTTATTAAAATGGGAGAATTTTCTTCTGTTGAATCATCTTTAATTAATCATTTTAACAATCAAGCTAAATTAGTTATTTCAAATGTAAAATATTTGAAGGGCGGACTTAGGGATGTGGAACATGAAATTGGGGATTATCTCATTAGAGATACATCTAACGTTAATCATGACAATCTAACTGATTTGCGGAAATATTTATCTTTTAGAGTTATGGATTTTATTTCCGATATTTTGGACGATATTTTAGACAAAGATAGGAATATTGATGTATTGAAAATGGATAGTAATTCTGATTCTTCAGAATCACAATGCGTATTCTTTTGTGTTAGAGTGAGAAATTTGGTTCTTGTATTACAGTTTAATAATGACATTGAATTTATGAAACAACAAGAGCAGCGATATATACAAGAACTGCAACACATAGAGGAACAAAACCGAGCCATGTAACAAGGTATGGTGGGTAAAACCGGTTCATCATTGCTCACCATATTTGACTGAAAGCTTTCAATATTCTCCTTATGGCCTATTATTAAGTGGTGATTCCTCCAAAACTCCATTTCTGTTTAATGGTATGTATGGAGTTATGACTGATTCCAATAACCTCTATTACATGCGAGCTAGGTTTTATAGTCC
>DAOUSL010000203.1 GCA_030627235.1 Thioploca sp. | reverse complement strand
TATCACTAACTATTTCACACAATCTCTCTAAACCATACTGCTGTTCTTCAGTATTTTGAGCCTCAGTAATTCCATCCGTATATAAAACAACTCCATCTCCAGGTTGCAATGAAATTTCCTGATGAGAAACAAATTTAGTAATATCAGCTATAATTCCCACCGAAAAACCTAATTCAAGTGTATCAATTAACTCAATTTTTCCATCTTTCCGAACTAACAATATATCCTCATGCTGTCCAGTAATTGTTAATTTACCAGCTTGATAGTCCAATAAAGATAAAGTTAAATTTTTCTCGCTACCAATACGCTTAATATTATCGTGGATAACCCGATTGAGGAAATTTAAAAAAGTTTGTGGATCATTAATTTCACTGACAATTAAGGTACGCACTGCTGTTTGCACCATCAACATGACAACTCCACTTTCCAAACCATGCCCAGTAACATCACCAATCCCAATTTTAATATGGCCGTCATGATTCAGAACTTCATAATAGTCTCCACCAACTTCAGCGGCTGGTTCCATAAATCCAGCAATATCTAAATCATTAATCTGCTGCAATTCTGCTTCTTTGGGTAGAACCATCTGTTGTAATTGTTTGGCAATATCCAATTCAGCACTCATTCGTAAATTATCAGCAGTCAAAGTTTTCAGAGATAGATGAGTTTTTATCCGTGCTAACAACTCTTCTTTGGAAATAGGCTTCGTCATATAATCATTAGCACCTGCTTCCAAACCTTGCACTAAATCTTCTACTTGATTTTTAGCAGTCAATAATAATATAGGTAATTCAATTGCTTGCCATTTCTCTCTGAGTTTATGCGTAACCTCATAACCAGTCATTTGTGGCATCATAACATCTAACAAAATAACATCTGGTATAAAACCATCATCTATAAGTTTCAAAGCTTCTTGACCAGAAGTTGCTTGAACAATACTATAATTTTGGAAAGCTAAATAGTTATGTAACACTTGTAAATTAACAGGTTCATCATCGACAATTAAGACTTTGAAACCAGTTGTAGTTAATTTTTCTGTGCTATCTTGTTCATGAATTTCATTAATATTTATTTGATCTATAATATGATTTAATTTAGACTGGGTTGCAGATAGAGGTACTGTTGATTCTTTTGAGGAAGGTAAGGTGAAAATAAATTTGGAACCAACATCCAACAAAGACTTTACCCAAATTTTACCACCATGTAGTTCAACCAATTGTTTAGTCACTGTCAAACCGAGACCAGTACCACCATATTCTCTAGCAGTAGAACCTTCGGCTTGTTTAAAAGATTCAAAAATACTATCTAATTTATCGGCTGGAATACCAATGCCTTCATCGGTGATTATTACTTGTATTTGTTTAGAAATTACATGGGTTGAAATTATAATACTTCCTTGTTCAGTGAACTTAATCGCATTGCCAATTAAATTATACAAAATTTGTTGTAAGCGATTTTCATCAGCAAATACAACCGTTAAATCTGGTCTAACTGTATTGATAAAGTTTATCTTTTTTTGAGCTATCAATGGTTGGATAAGAGTCAACACCATATCAACTATGGAATATAAATCAAGCGGTTTTAGCTGTAAACCTATTTCATGATGTTGTAATTTAGAAAAATCAAGAATGTCATTTACTAATGAAGATAAACGCTTACCACTACTAGCAATCATAGCCAGATTAGTTTTAGTTTGTTTATTTAATTCACCAGTGACACCATCTATTAAAGATTCTGCAATACCAATAATGCCATTCAGTGGAGTACGCAATTCATGAGAAGTATTAGCTAAAAACTCATCTTTTAACTGATTTGCTTCTAGTAATGATTTTTCACGTGCTTGAATTTTATCAGACATGATATTAAACGAATTGGCCAAATGACCTAGTTCATCTTGTCGTGTCATATCCAGCTGAATATCGAAATTACCTTTAGTTATATTTTCAGTAGCATCAATAAGGTTATTAAGTGGTTTAGCTACTTGTTTCCGTAATACTACAAATAATACTGTAATTTCAATCAATAAAGAAAGAATTCCTAAGAATAAAATAAAGATGGCAGTGTTAAATGCAAAATTGCTAAATAATTTTTTTGGATAAACTGTCGCAAAATACCAATCAGGCCCCTGAATTTTAGTAACAGCAATATATTCATCATATTCAGAATTATCAATAACAGTTTGTCCGGATTTAATCTGTTTTACTTGTTGATAAATATTAATTAAATGTGAATCTCCAGTATTTTGAATAGTTACTTGGCCATTTTTAGCGAGAATTTCCTCAAGTTTATCAGGATGAACAATTAAACTACCATCTGCACTGAAAATAATGTTATAAGCTCCTTCAAGGTGATCATCCATAGCACTTTCAAATAGTTTATTTAGTAAAATATCATGTCCAACTGTAACAAGATGTCTATCATCAACATCAATTGGAGTTATACAAGATACCATCCAATCTTTAGCCACATTATCGTAATAAAGACCAGTCCAAACTGTTTTTCTGATAGGGTTATTTTCTTTATTCGCAATGGTAAACCATATTTCTTTATCTAAATCTATATCAGCAGGCGCTTCTAATCCCCAAGGTTTATTGTTCCAATAAGTTACTAAAATTTTTTCCGGTATAAACATGTATAAATTTGGAAAGCGATCTTCCCATGTAGCCCAAGGATGACCAAAAATAGTGAGCATATCAAAACCAATAACAGCTCGACGGATAATATCATCAGTAATAGTAACATTGGGAACACTAAAACCAGTTAATCCTTTAATGGGTATACTACTATCAAGTTGCTTAAAACCATAAAAGAATTGCTTATTTACTCTCATTGTTCCATCTTCTTTCGCCTGAAAAATTTTGTTAAATCTTTCCCTTGGCACTTTCTTTCCCATTTGCTGATATTGGAAGAGAAATTCCTTCTTATAAACTACATGATTATCCTCTGAAAGAACAAACAGACTACTTTCTCGATGTCCTCTTTCAGTAATGTATTTATCAAGTTGTTCAACAACCTGTAATTCCAAATTAGATATAATATGCCAATAACTAACTAATGTTACAGCAATAATAACGAATGCTATCCTAACTCCCATTTTTATAATGGTTGTACGGGTAATTGATGATTTAAATTTTTTAAGTGGCATAATTTTCTATAAACTAGTTTCTATTATGTATAATTTGTGGTAGTTATTAATTAAATTCAATACTATTCAACTTTATAATTTCTATAAAAAATGGTAGTCCTAAAGAATTTTAAAGATATTTATCTTTGTAATTGAGTAGATTGATAACGAAATTCAACAATTTATTAACCTGAATTTGACATAAAAATATAATATACTCAATATCATTCCTAAATTTGGTAACAAACTTTACTTCCTTGTATATAGCATTTCCCGTTTGTATAAGGTACAAGGTTTCGGGAAATCCACTATGCTCCATTCCCGAAACAATTAGTACTCTACTCAATCGGAAAACGCTATAGTGTCGCTCAACATAATATCTCATATGATTCGATGGATAGTAAGTAATTCTTAATTAAATTCAAAATCAATTACTTATTTAATATTGCTGTAGTTTATCCAATCGAAAAGTGCTATAATTAATTGACTAGAGTAGATTTTTAAAGAAAAAAAGGAGTTGAGAAATGAGTATTCAGTTAATGGGAATTGCCATAAATAGCGTTGTAAAATCTTTATCCAGCCCTAAATTATTTCTTGAAAACTTCCAAAATTATAAGGAAGTGATGGAAATTGATAACCAAAAATACTATCCCTTGTCATTATATTTAGACTTGGTTACCTTTATTGAAAAAAAGACTAATAGCAACAGTTCTGTCATGCTAAAACTTGGAAGAGCCGTAGGTAAAAGTATAATTGAAACAGCTTTCCCTTCAAATATCAGTTCGGTAAAAGAAGCCGTAGAGCAAATTCAGAAAGCTCATGAACTTTTTTGTAAACCTGTAACGGGAAAATTCTTTGTTATTGAAGAGAAAAAAGGTTTTATCAGAATCAAATATACAGCTCCATACAATTGTATTTTACAAGAAGGTTTACTCTTAGAGATTGTTACGAAATACGGTGGAAAACTTCCTAAAATATCACATTCAGAATGTATGCTTGATGGAAAAAATGCCTGTGTCTTTGAAATAAAATGGTTTGTCATATGATATGGAAAAACAAGCTCGTAGGCTGGGTGTAATGAAACCTATTATAAATATAAAATTTAACTTGCCATGTTCACAGACACTACCTGACTTAAACTTATGACTAAAACACTTTACCAACAACTTAAACAAGCTAAAAGCGAAGAAGATGTTAAAGATATATATATCAAGGCACTGGGATTAAAAAGTTATACCAAAGGCTTAATTGACATCCGTACTGATGAGGTTTGGTTTGAAGCTAAAGACACAGGCAGACACTCTAGCTATGCGATGTACACCCAACTATTACACTATGTCCAAGACGGCCTCAACAAAGGGGAAACCATCCCGCCTTTTTTAGCGGTGATAGATACCGAAAAAGCCGCCTTGATGAAAACTAGCGACGTGTTGCCATTTCTGAAAAAGAAAACGGTTAAATGGGGAAAATCAGCCAGCCAATATCCCAAAGAAGCTTTAGATGAAGTGTCTGCTCATATCGGTACTTATTTCGTCTCGTTTCGGATTGCTTCGCATGAAGATGAGTTTATCAGCACCTGCAAAGCTGCGATTCAATCGGGCGATATCATCCGCACTCAAATTACCCCTGACAATCTAAAACAAGTTTTTGATAAATGGGTCGCCATGATAGGGCGTGAAATAGAAGAAGTAGCAGAAGATAAATACGCCTTATTATTTTTTGCTGATATTATGCACGATGGCACACTCTCCACTCACGCCAATTTACCCGCCGAATTACTCCATAAAAATAATGCCCCTGTCTTCAGTTTGGACGGAAAAATATACGAACTATGCAATAAAGAAGGTTATCGACAATTTTGGGCAATTTATCATAAGCCGCCTCAAGAGGAATACCGCAATTATCTATTAGAACGTCGTGATAGCTTAATTCCCTTAGATGAACGCAGTTTTAAAGGTGCATATTACACTCCGCTAGCCGTGGTAGATAAAGCCTATGATAAATTAACCGAAACTTTAGGCAAAAATTGGCAAAAAAATTATATCGTCTGGGATATGTGCTGTGGTGTGGGCAATTTGGAGGTTAAGCACAGTAATCCGCGTAATATTTATATGAGTACGCTCGATCAAGCTGATGTTGATGTCATGAAAGCTACTAAGACTTGTGTTTCGGCACAGCGTTTTCAATATGATTATTTGAATGATGATATAGCTGAAGATGGTTCGATTGATTACAGCTTGACCAATAAAGTACCTGCGGGTTTACGCAAAGCGATTGCTGAGGGTAAAAAGATTTTGGTGTTGATTAATCCGCCTTATGCTGAGGCACGAGCAGGAGTCGGTAGCAAAAGTAAATTAGGAGTAGCTAAAACTAAACTAGCTGCAACAGCTATTGATAAATATGGAAAAGCTAGTAATGAATTATTTACTCAATTTTTAACTCGTGTTGCGCTTGAAATACCAAAAGCTACAATTGCAATGTTTAGTACATTAAAATATGTCAATGCTCAAACAATGGATAAATTTCGTTTAGAATGGAATGCTAAATATTTAGATGGCTTTGTAATCCATAACCAAGTTTTTGAAGGGTTAAAAGGTGATTTCCCTATTGGTTTTTTAATATGGTTAACTAGTCAAAATGCTATTAAAAAGCAGTTTTTTATTAAAATTACAACTGAGGTATTAAATAAAAATGTACACGTTATTGGTGAAAAAAGCTTTTATAATTTACCAAAAGAACAGTTATTGACTAATTGGATTAAACGCCAAAAAACTAATAAAACTGAGGTTGTTCCATTAAAAAATGCAATTACTCCAGCAACTTCAACTAAAGATTTAAGAGGAAAAAAATGGTCAGATAATGCAATTGTATTTCTTTGGTGTAAAAGTAATGATATACAACATGCTAATCAAACAGCAGTTTTTTCCTCAGGATTTGGAGATGGGCATGGAGTTTTTATTAATCCTGAAAATTTATGGCAAGCTGTGATTGTTTTTTCTGTGCGACGCCTAATAAAACCCACTTGGATAAACGACCGTGACCAATTCTTACAACCTACCGAACCGCTTAGCAACGAATTTAAAAACGACTGTTTAATATGGATGTTATTTAACGGTAGTAATTTAACCGCCAGTGCAGACAATCTTGAATGGAATGATAAAACATGGTCAATCGTCAATCATTTTATCCCGTTCACAGAAGACG
>DAOUSL010000074.1 GCA_030627235.1 Thioploca sp. | reverse complement strand
ATTATTAATTTATCATTCTAGTAATGCAGAAATAATCACTGATGGCACACTCGGACAACAAATAAACCTATCTGGACCAAATTTTCAAATAACCTCAGACTTAGGTCAACAACATGGAACTAACCTTTTCCATAGCTTTCAAGATTTTAACCTAAATAATTTAGAAAATGCCACATTCTCAGGTTCAAATAATATCAATAATGTTATCAGCCGAGTGACTGGTGGTAATCCATCCAATATTGATGGTTTAATTCATTCTACCATTCCCAATGCTGATTTTTATTTTCTCAATCCGTATGGAATTATATTTGGCTCAAATGCCAAGTTAGATATACAAGGAAGCTTTCATGCTAGTACGGCTGATTACTTACGATTAGGAAAAAATGGCCGATTTGATATTCGTAATCCAAATGATAGTTTATTGACAACAGCTCCAGTGACAGCTTTCGGTTTTCTGACCGATTTTCCAACATCCATAAATATTCAAACTAGCAAACTTTATGTTCCTAAAAATCAAACTTTATCATTGATTGGAGGAGAATTAAACATAAATGGTGATCTATCTTTAAATGACGAAACAGATACTTTTCATCCTAAATATCCATTAAAACTTTTTGCAGAATCCGGTCGAATAAATTTAGCTAGTATTGCTTCTGCTGGCGAAGTTATCCATAGTGAAACTGGCCCAATTATAAACGCAAATAAAGGAAAAATAACCATTAATAATGCTTGGATTGGAGTAAGTGGCAATCAAGCTGGTAATATTTTTATTCGAGCTGGTGATCTAAAAATATTTAATAGCGAATTTGAAGCTGATTCGATAGATAAAAATAGTGAAATGATAGATATTCAAGCAGATAATTTAATATTGTATGGCTCAGAAATTTCAACTGATACAAAAGGGATTGGAAATGGAGGCAAAATTTTAATTAGAGTGGCCAATAATTTTTTTGCTTCTGGGGTATCGGCAATCGGTCGGCCAAGTTTAATTTTTTCTGGTACAGAAGGACAGATTAATAATGCTGGTGATGCTGGTCAAATTGATATAGAAGCCCGACAAATTAACATAATAGACGGAGCTAAAATTGGTAGTTCAACTTTTGGGTCTGGAAATGGTGGTTTAATAAATATTAAAGCATTTGATAAATTAACAATTTCTGGAACAATAGATGGTGATTTTAGTAATCAGATTGATAAACCTACTTATATTCTTGATAAAATCAATATTAGAATCGGCGGTTTATTTGCCAACTCAAAAAGCACAAATAACAATGCTGGTAACTCTGGGGAAATTTCAATTCAAGCAAAAAATTTAAACTTAATAAATCATAGTGTAATTACTAGTTCCGCAGCAAATTCTGGAGGTGGTAATATTAAAATAGCAATAAGAGACTTAATTTACTTAAAAGAATCTAGAATAACTACAACTGTAAGAAAAGGAGTAGGTAATGGTGGAGATATTTCAGTTTCTAATCCTACATTTTTAGTTTTAGATAATAGTAGATTAGCTGCTCGTGCAGACGCTGGGCATGGTGGTAATATTAACATTAAATCCGAACAATTTGTTGCTTCTACAAATAGTATAATTAATGCTTCTTCAAGATTAGGAATAGATGGCAATGTACAAATTGAGTCTCCTGATGTTGATATGGAAGGGTTTATTATTGCATTACCAGATAAAGTTATAGATGCTAGTAATTTAATGAAAACCCCTTGTAATCAAAGATTAGGTGAAAATTTGAGTAGTTTTATAGTAAATTCAAGTGAAGGTTCTCCTAATTCACCTGATGATTTATTACCAAGTGGACCATTATTAGAAAATTTGCCTATCAAAGTTATAACCACTGCTGAGAATCAATTTGAAAAACCAGCTATTTCAAATTGCAAAAATTTTTGGTAGTTCTGCAATCTATAATAACCATCTTTCCTAAATAAGGATAAATGTAGGATGCAATGAACGAAGTGAATTGCATCAAGATGTAATTCGTAAACTCATTACATACTACATAAAGTCAGGAATTAATTTCCTTATTTAGGAAATAGGTCTATTAAATAATTGATATTTATTTTGAATTTAATTAAGAATTAAGCATTCATAATTAAGAATTGCTATAGATAATTGTCTATTAGTGTATTTTCACATCTAAACTTATTAAGTTAAATTAATAGTCTTAGGATGCCCTACAGTTCAGTGGCTTTAAAAATGGTTTATTTTTTGCTTAATTTCAGTTGAGTATTACTTAACAATTGGTAATTACAGAAAATAATTAAATTTACCTAAACAACACAGACGTAGGAATAATACAATGACCGACTTTCCAATAAATATTGCTAAATATATAAGTTCTATCAAAGAATCTGGTATAGTAATCTGTTTGCATATTGACGAATATGATACTCTAGTTGGTTGGGAAGGAGACCTTGGTTATTTGGGAATATCTGATTTGATAATAAATCAACCAATTACTAATCAATTAGGTTTTTTAGAAGGAATGTTACCAGCTACTGATACCATTGTATTAAGATTTGTAAGTTTTGCTGAAGGATATTATACTCATGTGCATATTGTATCTTATAATAATAACACTTATGTATTATTGTTTGATGCAACTTTTGAATATGAACAACAGCAAAAAATGCAACAACAAATTAATGATCTTAAACTATTGACTTTATATAAAGATCAACTATTAAGAGCTTTGGAAGAAAAAAATACTAGCATTAAACAAGTTGATAAATTTAAAAATCAGTTTATCATTAAAAAATTACAGTCTTTAGCGACTGCGTGTAAGAAAAGATTTTATTAAAGAAGTGTAAGGAGAGGAGCCTGTGGGAATACTACAGAAAAAAATTTGTATGATTGGTGATTTTTCGGTTGGTAAAACTAGTTTAGTTGCTAAATTTGTACGGCAAACTTTTTCTGACAAATATTTAACAACTGTTGGCGTTAAGATAGATACAAAATTATTAACGTTACCAAATGGCAATCAAATGAAATTTATTTTATGGGATATTGCAGGTAGCGAATCTTTGACGACAACAACAGCGTCTTATTTGCGTGGTGTTGCTGGATTTTTATTGGTAGTAGACGGAACTCGTCTTCCAACTTGGAATAGTGCCTTAAACTTACGAGAAGCAGTTGAAAAACAACTTGGTAATAAGCCTTTTGTTATATTATTAAATAAAGCTGATTTGCAAGACCAATGGGAAATGGATGAGCAAGTAATAGAAGAAAAAACTAAACAAGGTTGGAAACTATTAACTACCAGTGCTAAAAGTGGTATGAATGTGGAAGAAGCATTTTTAGAATTAGCATTACTTATGACTTAAAACGATGTTTAATTGGTTCTGATACAAAGAATTAAGTATTAAAAAATTCGGAGATAAAACAAATGACTCACATCCCTGCAAGTGTCGTTGGATATATCCAATCAATGTGGATGGCAGAAATGATTTTGACTTATCTACATATTGATGTGCAAGGTCGTTTAATTGATTGGGGTGGATATCCACAGCATTATGGTTTAACAACTTTAACTAAAAATAAACTAATAGTTGAACAAGTAGATTTTCTGGATGGTTTTTTAGATATTACTCATACTGAGGTATTGCAATATTTAAATATAGGAGGCAACCGCTGTATAAATGTACATATAGTACCTCTGGATGGTAGCATTTATGTTTTATTATTTGATGTAACTGATGAGCATGATAAGCAACAAAAAATGCAACAACAAGTGAATGAATTAAGTATTTTAACCTATCGGCAAAGTCAGTTATTGCAAGAATTAGAAGCTACCAGAAAAAAATTATCAGAAGAAAAAGGCCAACTTGAACAAGCGATTAAATTAAAAAGTGATTTTATAGCTACTTTATCACATGAATTACGTACTCCATTAACTTCAATTATGGGTTATACCAAGTTGTTAGATGATGCTAAACAGGCTAGTGATTATGAAACTAACTATTTAGATAGTGTTAAAAAAAATGCTAATCATTTATTGTCTTTAATAGATAATGTCCTTGATCAAACAAAATTGGAAATTGGCCAAATAGAATTACATCCTAATAATTGTAATGTAAAACAAATGTTAGAAGATTTAAAATCTCTATTTTTACCAATTGCTCAAGACAAAAAATTATTATTTGATATTAAAATCCCTAATAATTTACCAGCCCAACTAGTTATTGATGAATTACGTTTTCGCCAAATATTAATAAACTTAATAACTAATGGAATAAAATTTACTGCTAAAGGTTTTGTAGAATTAAAAATTACATGGCAGAGTAATAAATTATATTTTATTGTTACAGATAGTGGGCCTGGTATTTCTTCTGAATCTCAACAAAAAATTTTTACTGCGTTTCATCGTGAAAGTACAGCTAATACTTTACCTGGTGCTGGTTTAGGGTTGGCTATTAGTTATCATTTAGTAGAATTAATGGGTGGTCAACTTTCTGTAGAATCATCTCCTCAGTTTGGTTCTAATTTTACTGGTTTTATATCAGCAGATTCAATCCAGTTTACTAATACTAGCAATATAAATCATACAAATATCAAAATATTATTGGTTGATGATAGTATTGATTTACGCAGTCTAATAGAATTATATTTGGAAAATGAGGGCTATGCAGTTATAACTGCAAGTAATGGACTTGAAGCAGTGAAATTAACATTACAAACAAAACCAGATATAATATTGATGGATATGCAAATGCCAGTACTTGATGGTTATAATGCAGTACAACAGTTACGAGCTAAAAAATTTAATAAACCAATTATTGCTTTATCTGGTTCTAATATAGAACACGACCGTAATTACGCATTTAAAGTAGGTTGTAATGAATATATGACAAAACCAGTTGATCCAGAAAATTTATTAAATGCAATATCTCAGATTATTCAATAATAGTTTTTAAAATCTAATTATTTTGAGCTTTTTTTAACAACCTGTTAATATATTTAAAATACTTAAACTGTTCAAAATATTAATTTTATAAATTTACTAAAAGTTATGAGATTAAATATCAGTTAAATTGCTTCTGAATAAAGAGTATTATAATAAATTGAATTAATTCTAGAATCTATAGGCTAATCGAAAGGGCATTATGAGACCATGTAGCAAAATCTTGATTATCGATGACGAACGAAGTCAGCGTCTAAAGCTAGAGTCCATGCTAAAACAAGAAAATTATAATATAACATTATTGGCTGATGGTAGGGAAATATTTACAGAATTAGCTAGAACAATGCCAGACTTAATTATTCTAGATTTAATGATGCCAGGAATGGATGGTTTTGAAATTTGTCGGCGAATTAAAGCAGATACTAAATTTCAAAATATTCCAATAATTTTAGTTACTGTTTTAGATACTAAACACGCCTTACCTCAAGGTATTGATGCTGGAGCAGATGATTTTTTACAAAAACCAGTAGCTTCATTGGAATTACGGGCCAGAGTACGTTCCATGTTACGCATTAAAAAACAATATGATGAGTTGCAAGCTATATTACAAATGCGTGAAGAATTGTCCAATATGATTGTGCATGATATGTCTAGTCCAATCATTTCTGTGTTGTTACATGCGACGTTAATGGAAGAAAAAACTAAGGATGCAGAATTAAAAAAGCATTTAGAAATGATTCGTTTATCAGCGGAAAGGCTTGATTCTTTCGTTAATGACATGTTGATGTTGGCAAAGATGGAAGAAAGTAAATTACGGTTAAATCCGACTGAAGTTGATGTTAACCAGATAATTTTAGAGGCCGAAAAACATTTTAGCATAATTGCTCATTCCAAAGGAATTGAACTTAAACTGGTATTGCCTAATCCATCATTTAGTATGCAGTTAGATCGGAATCTATTTTGGCGAGTAATTGGTAACTTATTGGCTAATGCTTTACAGTATTCACCTAGTGGTAGTGTAGTTACACTAAGTTTAAGCACTAAGTACGTTGACAATAAATCACATTTGTATTTGCAAGTAATTGATCAAGGTAGTGGAATTCCAGAAGAATATAGAAGCCGAATTTTTGAGAAATTTGAAGTGGTTGACTTAAAAAAACAAGGTATAGTACAAGTTGGACTCGGATTAACCTTTTGTAAGATGGCTGTTGATGCTCATGGTGGTATTATTTCGGTTAAACCTAATACTCCACAAGGCTCAATTTTTATAGTAGATATTTAATATTGGCTGGGAGACCAGGAATCGAACCTGGGTTGATGGAGTCAGAGTCCATAGTCCTACCGCTAAACGATCTCCCAAGAAAGACCTGACAGGCTTCAAAACCTGCTAGGCCTAATTTTAAATCTAACCTAACGTTTTGAGTATTGTGGCCGTTTACGGGCTTTGTGTAAACCAATCTTTTTACGTTCAACTTTACGAGCATCACGAGTAACAAATCCAGCTTTACGCAATGCAGCACGGAAAGTTTCATCATATACCATTAGAGCTCTAGTTAATCCATGTCGAATCGCACCAGCTTGGCCAGTATTACCACCACCACATACTGTAACATAAATATCGAAAGTATCTTCTCTATCTACTATTTTTAAAGGTTGACGCACTACCATACGAGCAGTTTCACGTCCAAAATATTCATCTAGTGGGCGAGAATTAACGACAATTTTACCCTCTCCAGGACGAAGAAAAACTCGGGCAGTCGAACTTTTACGTCGCCCAGTACCATAATATTGTTCTGTCATAAAATTAAATTTTTAAAGTCAATGGAATTGGTTGTTGAGCTGTATGTTGATGTTCTGTACCAGCATAAACTTTTAGTTTAAGATACATATCTCGACCTAAAGGCCCTTTTGGTAACATACGCTTAACAGCTAGCTGAATAATTCTTTCAGGTGCTTTTACTTGTAATTTATCGAAACTAATTGATTTAATCCCACCTGGATAACCACTATGATGGTAATATATTTTATCAGTTCTTTTACGTCCAGTTACTCGTATCTTTTCAGCATTAATTACAATAATATAATCACCAGTATCAACGTGTGGTGTATATTCTGGTTTATGTTTACCACGCAAACGCTTGGCAACTTCACTAGCAAGCCGTCCTAAAACTAAGTTATTAGCATCAACGACAAACCAGCCATGCTTTACAGTTTCAGGCTTAGCAACAAAAGTTCTCATTTACGACTGTTCCAAATAGAAATCTATATTTAGTCCCGAATAGTGATTATATGGTTATACTACTTCCGACTATAAACAACTATTTTAAACGGGATTACCAACAGGATATAATATAAACTAATCAACTAATTGTCAAGTTTTATTTATGAATAAAGATAAGTTGTTTGGGAATTTTCATGTCAAGTTCATATACATGCTATACTTTGCATTTAAGTATAAAATATTTAATTGATTATGATATTAGCATCCCAAGTAAATAGCAAAACTCTTTATTTACGGTTATTAAATTATGTTATTCCTTATTGGCGTATCTTTGCTTTAGCTATTTTTGCCATAGTAGTGATGGCTGTGGCTGATCCGATATTGGCAGCTTTGATTCAACCATTATTGGATGGTGGTTTTGTTGAAAAAGACCCGATGATGATAAAACTAATGCCAATCTTTCTAATTTTATTAATCTTAGTAAAAGGTTTAGCTATGTTAGCTAGTACAATCGGCATGACTTGGATTGCATCACGTTTAGTAACAGATTTACGCATTGAAATGTTTGACAAGATTTTGACCTTACCAACTAGCGAATTTGATAAAACATCTTCCGGAGTTATGTTATCTAAAATTACTTATGATGTTAGTCGAGTCATGGCAGCGGCTACTGATGTATTATTGATTTTAGTAAGAGACAGTTTAGCAATTTTAGGTTTATTGGCATGGATGTTTTACTTAAATTGGATGCTATCATTAATAGTATTTACTATTGTACCATTTGTAATATTAGTAGTCCGTATTGTTAGTAAGCTTTTACGTGGCATAAACACCTCCATTCAAGACGCAATGGGAGACATGACTAGAATAGTCGAAGAAGCAATTGGTGGACATAAACTAGTTAAAATTTTTGCTGGCCAACAATATGAACAAAATAGATTTCAAACTGCCTGTAATCAGGTGCGACATTTAGAAGTTAAAACTCAAGTTACCTCTGGAATCAGCGTATTTATCGTACAAATGTTGACAGCCTTATCTTTGGGTATAATTATTTATATTGCGGCTCTACAATCTGCTATGGATAATATAACCGTGGGTGGTTTTGTATCTTTATTTACTGCTATGGGAATGTTGTTTTCACCAATCAAACGTTTAACTAAGGTAAATGATAAATTACAACAAGGATTAGCCGCAGCTCAAAGTGTATTTAATTTGATAGATAAAAAATCTGAAACAGAGGATAATGATTTAATTAATAAAGATAAATTACTCGGAAAGTTAGAATTTAAAAAAATATTTTTTAGTTATGAAGAACATTCAGCTTTACATAATATTTTTCTTACCATTTCGCCTGGAGAAACTATTGCATTAGTTGGGGCGTCTGGAAGTGGCAAGACTACCTTAGCTAATTTAATTCCTCATTTTTATACCATAACTGATGGTCAGCTATTGTTAGATGATATAAATATCAATCAATTATCGTTAAAAAATCTTAGAAATAATATTGCATTAGTTAGTCAAGAAGTAGTGTTATTTAATGATACTGTGGCTGCTAATATTGCTTACGGATCAATGGCTAATGTTTCTCAAGCTGATATTGTGAAAGCTGCCGAATTGGCTTATGCGATGGAATTTATCGAACAAATGCCTAAAGGATTAGCTACCATTATTGGTGAAAGAGGAGTAAAATTATCCGGTGGTCAACGACAACGGCTTGCCATAGCACGAGCTTTATTAAAAGATGCTCCAATTTTGATTTTTGATGAAGCAACTTCGGCATTAGATACGCAATCTGAGTATAAAATTCAGCAAGCTTTGGAACAACTTAAACAAGGACGGACTACTATTATAATTGCTCATCGCCTTTCTACTATTGCCCAAGCAGATCATATTGTAGTTATGGATAAAGGTCGTATTGTGGAAATTGGTCAACACAATGAACTGATGGCACAACAAGGTGTGTATGCAAAATTATATCAAGTTCAAGCTAGTATTAATTCAGTGTGATTGCTTAATAATGATGTTAACAATAATAAATTTAACAAAACAATCATGACAGATAAAATTATATTTTTTAACGATAAGAACAATCTTTCAGTTTTGGCTAAATTTTCAGAAAAGATAGATTCTTTATCACCAGATTCTGATTTTGAGAAAAGTAGAAATTATTATATAAGCATTATTATTCTTTCAATGAAAGATAATTCAGAACGGTGGGATGAATATTGTCAAATTTCTATTGGATGGCATATGCCTAAAGATAAACTAATAGAAAAAATTTCCAATAAAGAAAAAGATATATCAAATGATGAGCTAGACAGTATTTATTCTTTGCTTTTTACATTTCTACTTGAATTTCTTTTATCTACTAAAAAAGACCTTAATATAAACCTTGAAAAAGCATATGAATTTACAATTGACAACTTAGAACATTTTGAAAATTCAGCAAAATCATTAATTAGATTTTCTATTTATGATATGCCAGCACAGATTTTTAAGAGAATTGCAAATAATGATGCTATAAAAAGTATTAAAAATCTTGATAAGACTCTTTCTGACGCAAAACAGTTGAAAGAAGAATGGGACAAAGATTTAACAGAACGAGAAAAACAAGTTAATAAATTAAAAGATAGTCTTACTGAGTATAAAAATGGTTTTAATTTTGTTGGCTTATATGATGGATTCGATGAATTATCAACTGAAAAAAATAAAGAGAAAGATACAATATTATATTGGCTAAAAATTACTGGAGGAATTATAGTTTTTCCTATTTTAGTTGAATTTATAGTAATATTTTTATATATCAATGAAATTAGTTCTATTCAAAAAGGTTTAATAATATCTATCTTACCAACAATATCGCTTGTGGCTATTTCAACATATTATTTTCGAGTTTTATTATTTAATTATAAGTCTGTAAAATCTCAACTACTCCAAATAGAACTTAGAAAAACACTGTGTAGATTCATACAAGATTACAGTGATTATTCATCTAAAATTAAGGAAAAAGATGAAAATGCTCTCAGTAAATTTGAAAATATCATATTTTCAGGTATTGTAATGGATGAAGGAGCTTTACCATCTACTTTTGATGGTTTTGAACAAATAGTAAAAATTATGAAATCTATAAAAATTTCATAGTTAAAATAGTTAAATTATTAGTTGCTCAACACGATGAACTGATTTCAAAACTAAGCTAATGGCATTATTTTTGATGCACAGATATTTTAAATGAATCATTTTATTTTCATCAATAATTATTATATATTTATAACAATCAATATAATATTATTTCATTTTATAAATAGTCTTAAAATTCCTTGTGGAACTTAAAAATCCTGTTATGTCTAATAAAGCAGAACCCATTAATATACTTATTGTAGATGATAATGAAAATAATCTTTTTACCTTGCGTACCTTAATTAAAGAGTATATTGATGCCTATGTGATACAAGCTCAATCAGGAAAAGATGCATTAAATTTGCTATTAAAACATCATGTAGATTTAGTAATTCTTGATATCCAAATGCCTGATATGGATGGTTTTGAAACTGCAAGAATTATCCAAATGCGACCTAAGACCCAACATATTCCAGTAGTATTTTTAACCGCAGCTTATAAAGCAGAAGAATTTCAACAAAAAGGCTTTTCATTAGGTGCGGCTGATTATTTAACCAAACCAATTGATGCTCCACAATTAATCAATCGAATTAAATCTTACATACGTTTTATAGATCAGGATCGACAGCATAAACAAGATTTGGAACGTAAAGTCCAAGAACGAACTAGTGAACTATTAGAAGCTCGTAACGAATTAGAACAAAGAGTTGAAGAACGTACTGCCGAATTATTAGATGCTAAAAATCAAGCTGAAGAAGCTAATAAAGCTAAAAGTAATTTTTTGGCAAATATGAGCCATGAATTACGCACGCCTTTAAATGCCATTATTGGTTATAGCGAAATGTTACAAGAGGAAGCTGAAGATTTAGACGAAGACTTTTTTACCAAAGATTTAATACGGATTAGCTCATCTGGTAAACATTTATTAGGTTTAATCAATGATGTTTTAGATTTATCCAAAATTGAAGCTGGTAAAATGGATTTATATTTGGAAAACTTTGAACTTAAAAGCATTATAGATGATGTTGTATCCACTGTTCAGCCGTTAGTAGAGAAAAATAATAATATTTTTAAAGTAGTCTGTGATGATGATTTGGGAGAGGTTTATTCCGATCTTACTAAACTACGTCAAATGTTATATAATTTTATTAGTAATTCAGCTAAATTTACTGACAAAGGAATTATTAATTTAGAAGTAAAACGTGAGGCAGAATGGGTGCATTTTTTTGTAGTAGATAATGGGATTGGGATGACAGAAAAACAATTGAAAAAACTATTCCAACCTTTTACTCAAGCTGATTCATCAACTACTAAAAAATATGGTGGTACTGGTCTTGGTTTAGTCATCACTCAACAATTTACCAAAATGTTAGGCGGTACAATAAAAGTAAAAAGCAAATATGGAGAAGGTAGTAATTTTGATTTATCTTTACCAATCACTACTATTCCTCAAGATTAATTTTGGATTGTTTATTAGCAAAAATTTCTTTAGCTATTTCTCCAATTCCACTGATAGAACTAATTAAATTAGTGGATTCAAGCGGCATCATAATTAACTTTTGATTATCAGCACTAGCTATATTTTGGAGAGCATCAACATACTTTTGAGCAATAAAATAATTAATCGCTTGAATATCACCTTCCTTTATAGCTTTAGAAACTAGTGCAGTAGCTTTAGCCTCAGCTTCAGCTTTACGTTCAATAGCTATAGCCTCATAAATAGCAGAATCTTTTTGTACTTCAGCTTCTAATATATTAGCTTGCTTACGAGCTTCAGCCCTTAAAATTTCAGCAACCTTATAGCCTTCAGCTTCCAAAATTTCTGACTCTTTCTGACCTTCAGCTTTAAGAATCATAGACCGTTTTTCACCTTCAGCTTCTTTTATCGTAGCATATTGTGACGCTTCAGATTCTAGAATTGTTGCTCTTTTATTACGTTCTGCTTTCATCTGTCGAGCCATCGAATTAACTAAATCTTCTGGTGGAGTGATATCTTTTATTTCTACTCGTTCTACTTTTATTCCCCAAGGATCAGTTGCTGTATCAATATCTTGCAGTAACACTTTATTAATTTCGTTACGTTTAGACAATAAATCATCCAAATCCATAGAACCCATCACATTACGAATATTAGTTACAGTCAATTGCATGATAGCTTCTTCTAAATTACTGATTCTGTAAGTAGCTTTTTCTGCATCAAAAATTCGCCAAAACACTACTCCATCAACCGTAATCATAGCATTATCTTTAGTAATAACATCTTGTCGTGGTACATCCATAACTTTTTCACGAATATCAATCTTATTACTGACTTTTTCTAGCAATGGTATTGTAAGGTTTAAACCTGGATTTAAAGTATGAGCGTATTTTCCAAATTTCTCAATTGTATATTTCATACCCTGTGGTACAAAATGAATATTTTTTATAAAAAAAACTATAATTATAGCTAATATAGTCAAAGCTATGAATACCCAAGTAAAGTCAAACCAGTTTAATGGCATAATTGTAATCCTTATTATTAATAAATTATTTAGAGATTAGGGTAACCACAAAGGATTACCCCCACATCTGCGTAACTTCAGTTTATACAAATATTAAATTTCGCACTCTTTAATACAATCAGCACAGGCATCAGCACAAGCTTTACAAGACATATGTTTATCTTCATGCTTACGACATTCTTTTTCACAATCTTTACATACATCAGCACACACGGCTGCTAAAGCCTTTAAATGGTTGGATTTAAAAGAAGCCAATTTTCCGGTTGCAGCACATATTGCTAACATTTCCTGCACAGAATCAGCACAATTAGCTAATGAAGTATCACCAGCTTTAAATGATTCTAAACAATGGTCAACACATGCTTGGCCTTTTTTTAAACAATCGAAAGTTGCATCTATTAATTCTTGACCTGTAGTGTTAATTTCATGGTTATGAACCGCTTCAGCCTTAACTCCAGTTGCGGCAATAGATGCTAAAGCACCCGCTCCAATTAATAATTCCCGTCTCGAAATGGCTTCAAATTTAGACATAAATGTTTCCTTATATTTTAGTAAAAGTTAGATTTTAGTGAAATTAAATTACTCTTTCATTGCCACCATCAATTGGAACTTGAGCTCCAGTTGTCTTGGCAAAAAGAGGTCCAGCCATAGCACAAGCTAAATTAGCTACATCTTTTGAAGTAACTTCAGTTTTTAAAACATTATTAGTTTTATATTCTTTCACTGTTATACCATAATGTTCTGCTCTTTTTGTCAATACTTCTTCAGTCCAAATTCCAGTATCAAAAACTGCATTTGGATGTAAAACATTAACTCTAACTCCAGTTGAACCTAATTCTAAAGCTGCTATTCTAGCTAACTGAGTTTGGCCTGCTTTAGCAACTGAATAAGCAGAAGCACCTGGCCCTGGAGCTGGTACATTTTTAGAAGCAATCATGATTACTGCTGCATCAATTCCAACTGCTAAATATGGTGAACAAGCAGTTAATAATCGTTGATGACTAGTTAAATTAATTGCCATACTTGTATCCCAAGCAGTCGCATTCATATCAGCAATTTTAGCACTGGATGGAAAAGTTCCCGCATTACTTATCAAAATGTCCAATCCACCAAATTGTTTTACCGCAGTTTCGACTGCATTTTGTATATCTTCAGCAACTGTAATATCACAAACAATTCCTAAAATATCTGTTTGATTAAATTGTTTAGTAATAGTTGGATTTATATCTATGGCTATAACGGCTGCCCCTTGGGAATGTAATTGTTCCACACATGCTTTACCAATTCCACTAGCAGCTCCAGTTACTAACGCTATCTTTCCTTGTAAATCTAAAACAGAACCTTTTTTGCCAAGTTTAGCCTGTTCTAATTCCCAGTATTCTATATCAAAAATATCGTTTTCTGGCAATGCTTGCCAACCACCTAATTCTTCAGCAATTTCAATGGCATTTATCGTATGTTTAGTAATGTCAGCAATAATTCCAGCTTCTTTATAACTACGACCAAAATTAACTAGTCCAATTTGAGGCCAAACTGCCCAACAAGGAGCTGGATTTAAACAGGTTAATTTACCATCAGTATTACGAGAAAAATATTCATTATATTCTTGGACATAATTATTAATATTTTCTCCAACAATCATTGGAATCCGTTTGGTACGAATCACATGATCTGGAGTTAAAGGGCCACGAGTTGCTATCTCTGTTACATTCTTTCGTTGAGAAAAACTTTTAGCATTAATATTTAATTTAGTAACTATTGCACAACCTCTGACATTAGAAACTTTTTTTCTCAATTTTGCTAGCTCTAATGGAACAATTTGTGAGATTGAATTATTAGTGCTAAAACTACTATTTTGTTGTAAGTAATCTTCTGCTTCAGTGACTAGCTTTATCATATTTGTATAACTAGTTTTGGCATTATCGGAAAAAGTAAATATTCCATGATTCATTAAAATAATACCATCTAACTGTTTCCAATCGATATCCTTAGTCATAGCATAAACTTGTTTAGCCAATACGAAACCTGGCATCACATAAGGAATTATTAATACTCGTTTACCATAAACTTGCTGAATTCTATCAGTCCCATTCGCTGTATTAGTAATAGTTACAACAGCATCAGCATGAGTGTGATCAACATATTTAAATGGAATGATAGAATGTAAAATAGCTTCCACTGATGGATTAGGAGCAGAAGGATTTGTCATGGCAGAACGTTGGTTTTGTACCATGTCTAAATCACTCAATTCCGTTAATTTAGCTAGTTTTTTCAATATTGCCATTTTTACTGGAGCAAAACCAGCTGCTTCAATTGTTGCTAAATCCCAACCACTACCTTTTACATATAATAATTCTTCTGATTCTCCAAAAAGGTTGATAGCACTAGACTTAACTGATGTGTTACCACCACCGTGTAATACTAATGCTGGTTCTTGTCCTAGTAATCTTGAGGTATAAACTCTTAAGGCTAAATCGTCTTGATAGTTATTGGCTTCACTATCATTCCATAAATTTTGCATGATTCTCAACTCACGTTATGTTGAAACTATTGATAAATATGATATAACAAGCTGAATAACAACTATTTATTAGCTTGAGAAAGCTTTGTATTATAACATGAATGCTTAGGAATAAGGATTTAATAAAACTCAAAATTAAACCTACCAAGTTTTAAAAACTTGGCAGGTTTGAACATTAAATTTTAGAGATTATTAAATCTTCATTCCTTAGTCTAACCTTTACCACATTTCCCATTTTGCCATTCAGTTAAGACTTTTTTAATATCCTTTTTAACTTTAGCTCTCTGGCTAGATTTAAGTTGGATATGAATTCCGCCTTTACGTAAAACTGGCATTCTGGCTATAGAATTTCGTATCTTGATCATAATTCGTTAACCTTTTACACATACTACTTGTTTTAAAGTATGCACTGCTTCCACTAAATCACTTTGATTCTGCATGACTTCATCAATAGATTTGTAAGCACCTGGAATTTCATCTACCACGCCTTTATCTTTGCGGCATTCAACTCCCTGAGTTTGAATTTCCATATCTCTATGATTAAACTTCTTTTTAGCAGCAGTACGGCTCATTTTTCTACCAGCACCGTGTGAACAAGAGCAAAAAGAATCTGGATTACCCTTGCCTCTAACAATGTAAGATTTAGTTCCCATACTTCCAGGAATAATTCCTAATTCTCCTAATCCAGCCCGAATTGCACCTTTCCGAGTCAGAAAAACCTGCTCTCCAAAATGCTCTTCCACAGCTACATAGTTATGATGACAACTTATTGTTTCTTTAGTAACATCAAAAGGTTTTAACACCTTACGTAAAGCTTCAATAATTAAACACATCATCTCTTTTCGATTGAACAGAGCATATTCTTGAGCCCAATGCACTGCTTCTACATAGTCAGCAAAATATTTAGTTCCTTCTGTGAAATAAGCCAAATCTTTATGGGGCAATTGAGCGATATGTTGTTCCATATCTTTCTTAGCTAAACCAATGAAATATCTACCCATTACATTCCCAATTCCTCGACTACCAGAGTGCAACATTATCCACACATCCTGATTTTCATCTAAACAAACTTCAATAAAATGATTACCACCACCTAAACTACCTAACTGTTGAGTCCAAGTTCGGTAGATATTTTTCATCATCTTAATAATGGTTGGATGCTTGGGTAAAATCTTTTCTTCCAATACCTTGTTAAGAGCTATGATAGTGGAATTTTTAGCTTGAATCGATTTGTGCATAGAAAACCCAACTGGAACAGCTTCCTCAATTGCCAAACGAACCTTTTTAAGACTGTCTGGTAAATCTTTTGCTTTTATCGATAAACGAGTGGCATTCATTCCACAATTATGCACAAAAACTCCAGCTAACAAAGCAAAATTTCCATACTCAGGTACTGTTAAACAGTAAACATCCTCTTTCTGCTCAAGAAATTCAACAGCTTTAACTTTATGATTATATCCATGTATAAAACGTTTATGGGAATTTAATCTTAAATGCTCTTGTATTTTTATACCACAATCTGGACATTCGCATTCTTTCAGTAATAAACGTTGTGCATTTTCTCGGCTTTTAGCACGTCCTTTCTCACTCTTATTATAGGCAATAAGAGTTGTTCTACCACGCTTTCCATTATCTGCAACAGCCATCTTAAAATGCTCAGGATTTTCTATCATATAACGAGTAATATTTTTGCTACCACGTTTTGCAAAATATTTATAACCTTCTATTGTTTTAGCTTTTTTAGCTAAAGCGGCTTTACGTTTTATCTCAAATTCTGGAGATTGCCAATAAGTATTACGTTCAACTAATGAACGATGATAAGAAGAATGATCTCTATTACCCATAAACATCAAATTATCTGGATGATTATTACTTTCATTAAAATCAACATGATGAATAATTGTTTTTTGTCCATTGAAAGAAGGAATATCTCCTAAAATTCCACTACGTGCAAGTGACCAATGAAATCGTTGTTCATTACTATTTTTTGCAGGTTGTCTAATAATCCGATAACCATCCTTATCAGTACGACTATAAAACGGCATGAGTGATGTGTTAACCTGCAAATCTTTTGCTTCACACCATTTACCATTTCGTAGCATAAATTGATGATCAGGTGTACACGAAATCTCAGTATCATTGTCTAATACAATTTTCATTAAAGAAGCATTTTTACGGGTTAATTTTGCAGTTGCTTTAGCTCCAGTAATTTTCTGATCTTTATCAATACTGTATACCCAATGTTCACCTCCTTGTTCCGTCATTTCTTTAAGTGTTAATTGTGTACCATTGAGTAAAGGTATTTTAGTTTCACCAACAAAACATCCGATATCAACTCCTATAGCAGCGGGAATAATTGCTCCCTTAGTTGGAATAACTGAGCCAATGGTTGCACCAATTCCCATATGTACGTCTGGCATAGCCGCAATATGACTGTGAATAAAAGGTAATTTTGAAATATCAGTCAATTGATCCAAAGCATGAGATTCTACTGCATCAGTATAAATCTTAACTGGAACGTTACCTTTATTTAAAATTAATTTAATAGGCATAAAATAATCTCTTGTTTAAAAACCAAAAAAGCCTCGACCAACGATTGTCGGCCAAGGCTTTAATAAACACGAGTTTTTCCTATGGAAGACAATCTTAAAATAGATGTCTCCCAATTAAGAAGAATCTATTAAATTATTTGTAATTGTTCAAGAAGCTTTTGCATAAATATCTCGTGTTTAAAATTTGAAAGTTAAAGTGGAAACGAATTATACTCTTTAATAAAACAATGTCAAGTGCTAATTTGATTATTTTGAGATTTGAAATAAAACATTAACTTACCTTCGCTTGTGATAATTCTTTCTACATTTACCTTAAATATATTACTTATCATGTCATCAGTTAATATCTGGTTTGGAGAACCGTGAGCAATAATATTGCCTTGTTTGATTAAAATAATATTATCAGCATAGCGAATTGCTAAATTAATATCATGGATTGATAAAATTATAGTATGGCCTTCAGTTACCAATTCCTGTAATAATTCTAATATTTCAATCGCATGGGATATATCAAGACTAGCTGTAGGTTCATCTAATAAAATTATATTGGCCTGAGTAGCAAGACTACGAGCAATTATTACTCGTTGCATTTCACCACCTGATAATTTGGTCACTAATCTATCAGCAAGATGACTAATATCAGTTTTTTTCATAGCTTGCTTAACATGCTCAATTCCTATTATTGGCTGGAATCTCCTAAGATGCGGATTACGTCCCATCATAACTATATCTTTTACAGTAAAAGCAAAATTAATATTACTCTTTTGAGGTACAAAAGTTAGTTGTTTGGCTAGCTCAGACCGTTTAAATTGGTGTAGATTACGTTCATTAAGAGTTATTTTTCCCTCTGTTGGTTTCCATAATCCAGCCAGTAATTTTAATAAGGTTGTTTTTCCTGCTCCATTAGGTCCAATTAATACAGTAAATTTATTCTTAGGCAATTTTAAGAAAACATTTCGTATTAACCAATTTTCTTCAATTTTTATTCCGACTTGTTGTACTTCTAAATTATTCATAACTTAATAAATAAGCAGGAGTTTTAATGTAAGATTTAACATTTGTTAAATATTTAATGAACATTTTACAAGTTGTTAAATTCTATTGACTTTAATGTGATAAAGGTTTCTAATGTTATGAACATAATGTATTGAGTACATTTATAACAAGTCATAAATACCAATTACGCTGTTCATTAGGATAAAATTTTGTTACTAAAGATGAAAAACAATCCAAATAATAAATTATCTTTAAATAATATTGTTAAATTAATACCTGATAAATTTAGAAAAAAATCTCCTAATGATTTACTTGGTTATAGTCACGAAGCTTATTTAAAAAAATTTTTACATGAAATAAAAGCAAAATAATAAACATAATACAAGGATTTTTTTATTCTCAATTGTTAGTTAAAATATAGCTTATTCAAGAAAAAATGACCATGCTGGTTCTCTAATACTATCTCCCATATTTATGGCGATACTTTATTGAACTTGTCCATCTTATTAATCTGATATACTAAGCCAGTTTAATAACATTAAAAGAAATATAATCATGTTATGTGATAATTATAACAAAAATCGTGCTGTTTGGCGTGGTGGTGTGTTGGTTACTCTTGTCATTGGTATGATGGCTATGGTACGTGGTGCTTGGGCTTTTTCTTGGGGACTTGGTTCTTGGATAATTTCTTGTTCTTATGTTACTGAAATTCCTCAAATTGAGTGTGAAGCTTTAGTTGCTCTTTATGATAGCACTGGTGGAGACAATTGGACTAGAAATACAGGGTGGAAAGATACAAATACACTTTGTAGTTTCTTCTTACCAACTTGTTTGACTAACAATGCGTAGATTACGTTTGAAACAGGGACTATTAACAATTGTCGTATAGAGTTTAATTCCCTTAATTTCATCAACTAAATCAAAATCATTCAAATCATCAAACTTAACTTTGCCTGCAT
>DAOUSL010000220.1 GCA_030627235.1 Thioploca sp. | reverse complement strand
TATCACTAACTATTTCACACAATCTCTCTAAACCATACTGCTGTTCTTCAGTATTTTGAGCCTCAGTAATTCCATCCGTATATAAAACAACTCCATCTCCAGGTTGCAATGAAATTTCCTGATGAGATATAAATTTAGTAATATCTTCTTCTATTCCAACCATGAAACCTAATTCAAACGTATCAATTAATTCAATTTTTCCATTTTTTCTTACCAATAATACTTCTTCATGCTGTCCAGTTAGTTGTAGAATCCCATCTTTATAATCTAATAGTGATAAAGTTAAATTTTTATCAGTTTCCATACGTTTAGCATTGTGATATACAGTACGGTTAATAACATTTAAAAATTGTTCTGGGTTATTAATCCCAGCTAACATTAAAGCCCTTACAGTAGTTTGCACCATTAACATCAATACCCCACTTTCTAAACCATGCCCAGTTACATCACCAATTCCAATCTTGATATGGCCATCATGATTTAGAACTTCATAATAATCTCCACCAACTTCTTCAGCTGGTTCCATAAATCCAGCAATGTCTAATCCTTCAACCTGTTGTAATTCTTCTTCTTTCGGTAGAACCATCTGTTGTAATTGTTTGGCAACATCTAGTTCAGTACCCATGCGTATATTTTCTGCATTGAGACGTTGATTAAGGAGAGTAATTTCTTGATTTGCAGTAGCTAATTGCTCGGTACGTTCTTCTACTTTTTCTTCTAACGTGTGATATAACAAAGCATTTTCAAGAGAAATAGCGGCTTGAGAAGAAAGTATATCAATCATTTTAAACCTAGCAGGAGTAAATGCACCTTCAATAAGATTATTTTCTACATATAATACTCCTATAAGTTTTCCTTGATGCAAAATTGGACTACATAAAATTGATTTGATCTGATGTTGGCGGATGTAGCTATCTTCGGTATAAATACTGTCTTGCATAGCATTGGATAATACTACTGATTCGTGACTTCTGGTTACATAATTGACAATTGAAATTGGTAAGTTGCCCTCTAAAGGAATTGATTGCAAGATAGTAACTTTTTGAAAATTTAGTAATCCTTCTGCTTCAATAACCCACAAATCATCTTGTTTTAAAATCAATAATCCTCGTTCAGCTCCAGCATTTTCAATCATAATATGCATCATTTTTTCTAACAAGTCACTTAATACTATTTCTCCGGCTAAAGTTTCGGAAGCTTTGGTTACACTTTCTAAATCTAATATTGTTGAGGTTTGTAATTTAGTAGAAACTGAGGTCATTAATGTGTTTATTGTTGCAGTAATATTTGAATCTAAGGTTTTAACTACTTCTAATAATTGTGGATATTTTGCTTCTAAATCCTTGACTTTAGCATTTGCTCCCCATTGTTGGTAGAGATAATGAGCTTCCTTTAGGTAGATTTGAGCAATTTTTTCATTACCTTTATTCAAACAAAATTTAGCTGTAAGTTCATTAGCAAGTGCTTCCTCTTGAATATATTGGTTTTCTTTAGCACCAATAACGGCTTTTTCATACCATTCTATAGCATTCAGATGCCCAAAAATTCTAGCTTTTTCTGCTTCTACTAAATCATATTTGTGTTGAAAATTCATAGGAGCATGTTCAGCCCATAATTTCATCTGTTTCTGGTTGATTTCCAATTGTGCTTGATATTGTTCTTGTTTATCAGTTGAAGCTTTGGGATATAAAGCTACTAAAATAAGTGAATGATAAAAATTATGTTTAGCAATAAAAATAGAACCAGAAATAAAACCAAGAACTTCCCCTGCTTTCAAAATAGCGTTGAGTGATTCTGATAATCTATCATACAAGTAGAGTGTTTGAGCTTTCAAAACTTGGTAATTGCCTATTGCAACAAAACTTTGCTTTTCTTGGCAATTTGCTAGAAAGCATTCTTCGGTCAAATCCTGATATTGAAATACCAATTTATCCTCGGTTAAACCAGCTAAATTCGAGAGAATAAGTTGAGAGGCTAACAATATATCGGAAGCCACTTGATTTTGTGTTTTTTTGCTAAATAACAAAAATTTTGGATTGTCTTTTAACAGACTGTCCAGTTGTCTTCCTTGATAAAAAAGTTGGATTATTTTGTAAGCAAGTATGTATCCAACCCATTGTAATTCTCCAGATTGTAATCCTACTTGATAACCATCATCATTAATAGCATTTGCTAATCTAAGCGGTTTGACCCAATGATTAACATAGTTTGCTAGGAGAAAGCTGGCTTGGCTTTTTTGAGACAAATCATTGAATTTGTTACTCAGATTCACCGCAAGTTGACCGTAAGCATAAGCGGTTTGGTAATCATTGACGACGGCTGCCTGTAGTAAACCATAACAGGAATAACCACTGATTGATTTTGGAACATTTCCATATTTTAAGGAAATATTAACAATCTGAGTGGTAATTACGCAAAATAACGGAATCTCCATAATACGAGCTGGAGGAATCAGATTAGCCAGCAATTCGATAGCTATTTTATATTCTGGCGTTGCCAATTCTGGTTCATCTATTAACGCCGCAATCTTCCTATTACCTAGATTAATCTTAGCAGCAAGCAATTCCTTTTCAAAAGCCACTTGCAAATCCTTTTCTGGTAAGGTGATTCCAAGTAAAGCCAGTGCTTTTCGTCCGATTTGAATCGCTTTCGCATATTTTGCCAGCATGGTGTATTGCACAATTAACACATTATAAATTTCAGCTTTTTCAAAAGCGGATTTGGCTTGTTCTAAAGTCAGGTTAATTAAAGTTTCCGAATGATCGAAATGACCATTTAAATATTCAACCTCAGCGAGCATTTTATGCAATGCTAAAGTTAAGTCATAATTTTCAAGCCAACTCTTGGGGGTTAAACAATTTTTGCCAATGAGCAAATATTGACGTGCAGCCGAATAAGCTGTTGCATTTCTAGCTTTTTTTCCAGCATCCAAGTTTAATTTAGATAAACTGATTTGTTCTTGATGATCTGAGATTAACTCTCGCCCCATATTAAGATGATCTACCATTTCAAAAAGTTTTTCGGCCGATTCTTCTGTGGCAGTATTAGCTAATAAGAGTTGCCCAATTTTTAGATGAACCGCTTTTTTTTGTTCATTATCAATCAGTGTATAAGCGGCTTGTTGAACTCGGCCGTGTAAAAACTTAAATTGGGATTTTTCGTCTAAAAGCTGAAGCAATCCTTCAATAATCGCCGGTTGTAATCTTTCCAAACTTTCTTGCTGTTTTAATTCGGAAATAATAGCCAAGGTTTTCAAGTCAAATGTACTACCAATGCAAGCGGCTAACTGCAATATTTCTGAGGTTTCTGGTGGCAATTTATTAATTTTGTTAGCCATTAATTCCACTACATTATCAGTAATGTTCTTGGCAGCTATTTGTGTAATATCCCAATGCCATTGTTGCTGTTCAAAACTTAATAATTCTTCTTCATACAAAGTATGCAAAAACTGATGAGTGAAAAAAGCATTGCCTTGAGTTTTCTGGTAAACTAAATCAGCCAAAGTTTTACTAGCTTTATTTTGTAAAGTATCTTGTAATAATTCATTAACATCAGATAATTGTAGATTAGTTAGTTTAATAGTATTAATACTGGCATTAGCTTTTTGCAGTTCATTTATCGCCATAATAAATGGATGGCTACCATCAACTTCATTATCTCGATAAGCTCCAATAATCAACAGATAATGGATTTCATCATCAAGCATAATACTTTTCAACAATGCTAACGAAGCTGAATCCACCCATTGCAAATCGTCAATAAACAGAATGAATGGATGTTCTTTTCCAGCCAATGCCTTGACAAAATTTAAAAAACACATCTGAAATCGATTTTTAGCTTCAGTAGAACCAACTTTTGCTACTGGTGGTTGTTTACCTATAACTAACTCTAAATTAGGAATTATATCAATAATAATTTGACCGTTATTACCCACTGCATCCAATATTTTGGTTCGCCAATTTGCTAAAAGTTTGGTATTTTCTGTCAGCAAATGATGGCAAAATTTATTAAATGCCTGAGTAATAGCAAAGTAAGGAATATTTTTCTGAAACTGATCAAATTTTCCATCAGCAAAATAACCTCGTTTTTCGGTCATTGGTTTGTGTACTTCATACACTAAAGCAGTTTTGCCTACACCAGAATAACCAGCAACTAACATCATTTCAGTTGTTCCGGCAGCTACTCTTTTAAAGGCTGTTAATAAAGTGTTGATTTCATTGCTACGCCCATAGAGTTTTTGCGGAATTTCAAGTTTGCCAGAAAAATCATGTTGAGCTAGTTTAAAAGGCAAATCTTCCAGGTCTTCAAAACTTGGAAGATTTAAAACTTTTTCTAAATCTACTTTAACTCCAAAAGCTGATTGATAACGATTTTCAGCATTTTTTGCCAACAATTTCATCACAATATTAGAAATAATCCATGGTATTTCAGGATTAACTTCCTGTATTGGAATTGGATTTTTAGCAATGTGACAATGTACAAGTTCCATTGCGTCGGTGGTGATAAAAGGTAATTTTCCCGTCAGTATTTCATAGAAAGTAACTCCCAATGAATATAAATCAGTACGATAATCTATACTGCGATTTATGCGGCCAGTCTGTTCTGGAGATAGATAAGATAGGGTTCCTTCTAAATGTTCTGGATTTTTTAGAGTGGGATTTTCTCGTGGTAAACGGCTGGCAATTCCAAAGTCGATAATTTTTAGTTCTTTAGTCTTTGGATTAATTATAATATTGCTGGGATTAATATCTTTATGAATAATATTGGCTGTGTGGACATTGCCTAAAATATCAGCAATTTGAATTGCAAATACTAAAAATTCTGTTATCGTAAATTGGCGATTTATCATCACTTGTTTTAAAGATTCACCTCCAAAATCTTCTAACACAATAACCAGCGTATTCTGATATTTTTCAATCCCATAAGTATTGATAACACCAGATAAATCTAAACCATTAGTAATTTCATATTCTTGTTGATAATGAGTTAATTCTGCTGCAGTAGGATAATCTTGTTTCAGAATTTTCAGGATAACCGGTTTATTATCCTTTTTTCTAATCCCCTGATATACGATTGAGTTAATACTTTCGTAGATTTGTTCTGTGATCTCATACTTTGGTATGGTTAGCATTGTAAAATCTCCTTGAATCGCTATTTTAAGTAATTAATATCATTTTATCCTATTTTTGCTTCAAAACCAACAAAGTAATATCATCCAAAATTTTCTGTTTCCCAATATAATTTTTTAAATCAGCAACAACTGTCTGTTGAATTTCCTTGGCATTAGCTGACCAATTATCACTAACTATTTCACACAATCTCTCTAAACCATACTGCTGTTCTTCAGTATTTTGAGCCTCAGTAATTCCATCCGTATATAAAACAACTCCATCTCCAGGTTGCAATGAAATTTCCT
>DAOUSL010000062.1 GCA_030627235.1 Thioploca sp. | reverse complement strand
TGAAAATACTGGAGCTGGGGTAATGTATTTACCTCCTTATTCTCCTGAACTTAATCCCATCGAAATGGTCTAAGGCCAAAAATTATCTTAAAAAAATTCCTATTTTTGATAAGGAACATTTATATCTGGCTATTGCTGATTCTCTTAATATTATCACTTCTTCTGATGCTCGTAATTCCTTTATACATTGTCTTTGATTTTGGGTCACTACTATTCGGGAATTGCTATAAGTATCCTTAAAAAACTAGCATAAAATAAATTTAACAACTGTTAATAGCAATTCTTAATAAAATTCAAATAAATATCAATTACTTATATTTCTATAGTTTATCCAATCGAAAAATGCTATATAATATCAGTTAATCATCTTCTTTTTCAAATTGTTATATCTAGAACAACTATATGTTTTCAATATATATCTTTCCTAAATAGTTTGATTTTTTTATTTCATACAGTATATTTAAAATATTAGCTTAGGAAAGAAATATCAACATATCATAATGCTATTATGAAAAAACATTTATTTATATTATTTATTTATAGTTTACCAGTCCATGCTGAAATAATAATTGATGGAACACTTAATCAAAATCTATCTGGGCCTGATTTCCAAATTAAAGCAGATTTAGGTCAACAATACGGTAATAATCTCTTCCATAGTTTTCAGGATTTCAATTTAAATAGTTCTGAAAGTGCCACTTTTTCTGGACCAAATAATATCCAAAATATTATTAATAGGGTGACAGGTGGTAATCCTTCCAACATCGACGGCTTAATCCGTTCAACAATTCCTGAAGCTAATATGTATTTCCTTAATCCATATGGAATTATATTTGGACCAAATGCTAGATTGGATATGCAAGGTTCTTTTCACGCTAGTACGGCAGATTATTTGCGTTTGGGGGAAAATGGTCGATTTGATGCCAGTTCTCCTGAGCAATCTTTGTTAACTGTAGCAGAACCACAAGCATTTGGTTTTTTAGATAATTCTGCTTCTATTGAAATTCAAGGTAGTATTGTGCTTCCAAATCAAACTTTATCTATAATTGCTGGCAATATAAATATTAATGATGGAATCTTGCTTGCAGAAAGTGGAGAAATTAATTTATTAGCAATAACTAACACGGAAGTTTCTCTGTCCGATTTCCATCCAGATAATTTAGAAGAATTAGGCAATATTACAATTTCTCAATCTTCAGTTGAATTATTAGAAAAAACTGGGATTGCCAATATTGATGTAAGTGGTTCTCTAGGCGGAAAAATATTTATTCGTGCTGAAACACTTGTATTAGATAAAGGTTCTATATTTGCGGATACTTATGAAGGAAATGGGGGAAATATTGATATATTGGTGGAAAATTTACAATTACGAAATGGAGCAAAGATAACCGCACATAACTTTGGGAAAAACCAAGGTGGAAGTATTAACCTTACTTCTGATGAAATTATTACTTTTAATGAATTAAATTATTCAGATTTTAATATTATTGGAGTGGATAATTATGCAGATGGGATTGGTGGAAATATAAATATAAATGCTAATATTTTAGATATTAATTATGGGATTATAAGTTCTATTACAGAAGATTATGGTCAAGCTGGGAATATTAAAATTAATGCTAAGGAACAAATTTCTATATTTAAATCATTTATCTCTTCTTCGTCAGAAGCGAGCAGTCCAACTTTAGGTGGTGATGCTGGCAATATTATATTAAATACTAATTTTTTAAAGGCAAATTATGGAGATATAAATGCTTTTAGTTATGGCAATGGTGAAGCAGGAAGTACTAATATTAATGCAAATATAGCTTCATTTTCTAATTTTAATTTAGTGTCTGAAAATCCGGATACTAATGGTGGCAATATATCACTCCAAATTAAACAATTATTATTGGTAGATGATACTTGGATTATGAGTTTAAGTGAAGGAATTAACTTAGAAAATACAGGTGGTACAATAAATATTAATAATCCTCAATTCTTCATTCTTAACACTAGTAAATTAGATGCTACTGCTATCAACGATGGTAAAATTTTTATTAATGCAGATTATTTTATTCAATCTAGTAACAGCACTTTGGAAGGTGATATTTTAATTAATTCTGGTCAAGAAAACTTTAGCAATAGTTTGGAAAGTTTAACTAAAACTATGGATGATGCTGCCAAGCTATTACTAAAAAATTGTGCTAGTAGTACCAATAATTCTTTTTCCTTACAAAGACGTAGTGGACTATCTGAAGTATTTAAAAATCATTGAATGTTAAATTATAGCGTTTTCCGATTGAGTAGATTACTAGTTGTTTCGCGAATGGAACATAGTGGATTTCCCGAAACCTTGAAATAATTTACTGATGTTACGCAGAGAGCATTTTAATCAATTTGCACTCCATAGTTCCATAGGTTTCACCTATGGCCATTCAAGTTTAACCCTGTTGGGGTTGTTTTAATCCTGAAAGGATTGAATGTGAATAGCCACCGATAAAATCGGTGGAACATAAAAGCTCTCTGCGTAACCTCAGTAATTTATATTCGTAGGATGTAATGAGTAAAGCGAATTACATCGATGATACTCTACCAAAGTCTAAAGGCATACCTAGAAAAATAGGCACTTGATGTTCTCCAGCTGCTACCATCATCTGGTGGGTTATCACTATAATAAGTAACAATTCCAGCCGTTTTTATGGTTCCATCAGCAGTAATTAATTCCACATCCATTCCAACAAATTGGTCTCCCATGATTTTAATGCTACTAGTGTACTTAGCACTGGAATCATTTGGCAACCATTCTATATCATTAAATTGACTAGGCCAAGATTGGCTGTTGCTGATGGTAAGGTGTTGATCAGCTTGCATGATTGCGGTGGTAGCTAACCAGAATGCTTCTTTAAGCCGAGCTTCATTAGTGCTACGTGGATAAGCTTCGGCAATTGAGCTACCATCTGCTAATTTGGCGGTGGCGTAGAAGGCATCTATCATTTCTTGGGCGACTAGTTCTAAATCGCTTTGGAAATTTGCAGTACAAGTCATGTCTTTGGTTATGATAACTTTGTTGCCTGTGCAGTCACCGCCCCAGCCGATAAATTTGGATAATGGACTTGATTCTGGTTTTAGCCAAACAGTTTTATCTTTTATGTATAGGGCAGAACAGGTGTTGCCACAGTTAATGAGTGTATTCTGAGTTACGATTCCTTTGCCAGTTCCAATAGGGATGATTTTCAGTTCGTACATGTCTACTGTGTCATCACGTTCATAGTTAGCGGTGCAGTTTTTAGCTGAGTCAATGAGGATTTTGAGCCTATTGTCTGTGCTATTGCAGTCGCCAGTCCAGCCAGTGAATGTAAAGCCAGTTGATGCTTTTGCGGTTATTGTAACTGTGTCACCAGAGGTATATTGATAGGAAGCTTCTGTGCAGCCTTTTGGACAAGAGAGTGTTGCACTGGGTACGTTGGCTTTTATTATACCTTGTGGATTGGTTTTGGTTACTGTTAGTATGAATTCTTCGGTGGGATCATATGGTTTGAAGGTTGCGGAGCAGGTTTTGGCTGCGTCCATAGTTACGCTAACTTTTGGATTAATGCCGTTGCAGTCTCCAGTCCAGCCAGTGAATAGTTGGTCGGTGGCTGGGATGGCGGTTAAGGTTACTTTTTTGTTTGGAACGTAGGAGCTTGAGCAGGTTTCACCACAGTTTAGGTAGCCATCGGTGCTGGTTATGCTTCCATTGCCAGTTTTGCTGATGGTTAGTAGGTTATTGGTGGTATTTGGTTCAAATTGGGCGGTACAGGTTTTTGGTGTGTCTAGGGTTAGTTTGAGTTTGCTAGTTGTACCGGTGCAGTCTCCAGTCCAGCCGGTGAATATGAAGCCTTTGTCGGCATATGCTCGGATAGTGAGTTCGCTATTTGGGGCATATTCGTAGTTGGCTTGTTGACAGTTGGAATTACAGGTTAGAGTCCAATCTTCACCGTTGACTTTGGCTAGGATTCTGCCTCTTTCGCCAGATTTGGTTACGGTTAGACCGCTTTGAACTGGTTGACCGAAATTGTAGAGAGTCTGGATTTCTTGCTCGGTTATGGCACGGTTGTATATGCGAAGTTCATCAATTAATCCATCAAATTCATAATGTCCTATCAATATTTTGTAAGTATTATTCAAGGTACCATTATGCTGAATGTTTTTTTCAGATTTAAGATTGCCATTTATATATATTTTAATATTTCCTGTATCATAAACAGCAGAAACATATTTAAATTTTCCCACTGGCATATCATATTGTGGATATTTATCAAAATTCCAATTTTCGTTAAACATAGCATGAGCAACAATCGTATTACCACGTGGAATACCGTCAGCTTGATCGAAAAGAAAATTAAATCCATTTCCACCAACACCATTGATCCATGAATATTTTCCTGCTATTCCTCCACCATTTCCATTTGTTAATATCCATCCACTAACGGTGTATTGTTTATCGAATATTTGAGAAGGATTTTCTATAAAAATATTATTAGTTCCATCAAACTTTGCTGCTTGTCCAGCAATTCCATCTACATAATCAACAGTACCATTAACAGTGCCATCATTCCCATTCCCACTATAATCTTTAGCATTTCCATCAAGAGGATAACAAGCAACTAAGCCATCACTAACAACATCACAACCATTAGTAGCAACAACTTCTTCTTTAATATCCGCAAGCTGTCTAATTTCTGGTTCAGATAAGGCACGGTTATAAATACGAACATCATCTATAAGGTCATTATGAAGATAAGCATAAGTATGAATATAAGCTCCTACACGAAGAAGTAAAGGATTATCATTAGACATGTCAAAATCATTTATAGGAGAACTTTGCTGAAAAATACCATTAATATATAATTTAATTTGTTTATTTTTATAATCAATGACACCAGTTACTTGTATCCATTCATGTTTAGGTAAAACATTTCCTTTTTCATTAGAAGCTATTGTAACCGTTTCAGCTTTTCCATTTTCACGAAATTGCATATAAATTTTTCCATACACACGGCCACTTCTTGCTTTTGATAAGGTAATGGTTGCATTTGAATTATTTCCCATAGTGATAAACGGCCTATATAAATTGGCATTATCAGTTATCATTACCCATGCTGAATAAGTTAAAGATTGATTTTTAAATTTAAAATCAGTAGTATTAGGTATATCAATATAACTAGTTGTTCCATCAAAACTGCAAGCTTTCCCAATCTTACCATTTGAGTAGCTTAAATTACCTATGGCAATACCATGATTATTTCTACCACTAGAATCTTGTGTATTTTCTTCACATTCAAGATGAAGAAGCAATCCATTATCAAGATTTGATTGTGGAATAAGAGCTTTATCAATCCGAATCCGAGACATACCATCAATATTCTGCCCAGAATCCTTCAACATGCCCATAATCTCAGCAACACTAGCATCAGGTTTAGCCGCCCTAACCAAAGCATAACTACCCGCAACCATCGGAGCCGCAAACGAAGTCCCCTCAACCTGCTCACCATCAACCACCATCACACCCGGAGCCAACAAATCACCACCCCGATTAGAAAACTCCGCAACATTACCATCAGCATCAGTCGCACCAACACTAACCACCGAAGAAATACACGCCGGAGCCTGCAAACCATCCACAAAACCCATATTCCCAGCCGAAGCAATACTCACCACCCCAACCGACAACAAATTATCCACCGACTCCTTCCGACTATCCTCATCACAAGCACCGATAAATTTAGCCCCACCATTCAAACTCAAATTAACCGCCGAAATATCCACTCCAGACTGCTTCAACTTCAACAAATATTCCAAAGCCCGAACCTGATCACTAATAAAACTCCGACCACAAGGCATCGTCCCACTACAATCCAACGCAAACTCAGAATACACCTGCACCGGAATCAAACTAACAGCAGGAGACACCGCCGTAACAACCTTAGCAACCTTCAACTCATGATCACAATTAAATACCCCACAAGCCGCACCAGCCCCAACCTGTTCAATAGTAGTATTCGGACAAACCGAACTAACCATACTACCAACAGTAGAAAAACAAGCCTCATACTCACCCAACACATTAGACAAACTAAAACCACTCCCAACCACAGCAACAATCTGCCCAGCACCAGTATTACCACCAGCATGAACCACATCCGCCCCAATTAACTCCAAACTCTTAGTCAAACTACCATCATCCAACTGATCTAAACTAATCCGAGCCACAGAATCATCATTTAACATCGCACTCAACGACACACCAGTAACCTGCATAGCTAAATAAGGTACAGTCTCAAACTTAATCTCATCATTAATCAATGAGATTGCGCTACCAACACCACTAGGATCATCAATCTTACTTCCGTTAATGTTTTTTTTCAGCTCAGTTTCAAAAGTATCCTGAGCATCCGTAATTTGTGACCTTTGAGCTACAATCTCATCTGAACTCAAAACACCTTCAGGCGTAAACGGAACATCCAACCGTACCATAATCCGTACTGAACCATCCTGACTAACAACATCAAGTACATCCTGTGGAATAGTAAATTCCGCCATCGCAGAATTCATCCACGCTAATAACATTACTATCAATAAACCTTTCATAATAAAATTTCCTATAAAGAAGATTGTAATAGTGAATTAAACCTATCAAGAAACCAAAACCACAAGTTTTGTAAATCTTATTTATATAGACCTACCATTTTCAGATTTTATTAGGGTAAATTTAAATATTTTTTAAAAAAAGATGCAATAGTATGATATTAAAGGAATTAAAATTAATATTTAAACCAAAAAAATTTTTTAAAAGTATAATTATGCGTAATTCTTATAAGATTATATAAATGTAGGATGCAATGAACGAAGGGAATTGCATCAATAATGCGACATCGAAAGATGTAATTCGTAAACTCATTACATCCTACTAGCATTGGTCAATATTACTTTTCTTATTTAGATATATTAATAAATTCTATGGTAGACGAATCGGTTAGCTCAATTCCATAATCACCAAATAATTCACGTAAATCAGCAGAAATATTTGTTGGAACAGTAATTTCTATTAGTTGAGCTGATTGTGAACTAATTTTTATTTCAGCCCCAGCTTCTTTAAATTCCTGCATTAAATATTCAAGTTCTGGTTTATTAAAACTCTTAACTAATGTCTGCTCCAATATCTTTGATGATTTTGGAATTGGAACTGGTTCATCTGTTTGAATAATTATCTGTTCATAACTAGTTAATATAATAGTAATACTTACAATTAATGCTGCATGAACTGTAATCAAATATGTAGTTTGCCAATTGAAAAAATTCTTCCAGATATTACTAATTTTATTAGTTTGCTTGATAAAACCATCAGTTTTTAAACCTGATATTAGTTGTTGCAATCTTTCCTCAGCCAGAATAGACTCTCGTAACATACGTGCTTCTTGCACTGTATCTGGATTGGCTTCTGGTGGTACATTTTGATTGGCTAAAATATTTAACCAATGTTCATCATCTTGTTTCGACATGCTAAAATTCCTTAATTAACAATCTTCCCAACAACGTTTAATCCCACGATTTTTTTGAAGCTTTTTCCGACAGCTTGTCATAAAAACTGCGGTTGCGTTTGGAGTTCTATTAATTTTAATTGCTATTTCCTTTATAGACAGTTCTTGAGTAAAAAATATTAGGGCTTTTATACAATTTGCATAGGAACTATTTTTAAGCTTTGCAATGATATTACGCATACATCTTTCATAACAAAGGTCTTTTTCTATTTCTGGCTCAAATTTTATGTCATGTTTAACTTGATCATTTGAGGGAGGTAATGCTTGACGTATTTTAGCAAAATAATCACTGATTTCATGAATAGCTAATCTTACTAACCAAGTAAACACACTGGATTCTTCTCTAAACTGATTGATTGTTTTATAAAATTTAAAAAATGTACCATTGCAAATTTATTCAGCTAAAGATTTATATATTTTATAACGTGATATTAAATATGCTTTTAAACGTCCTTCATAACATCTATGCAATATTGCGAAACCTTCCTGTCCTCCTCGACGCATATTTGCTACAGCTTCTTTATCTGTCATATCCATAAATTTCTACCATTTTTGTGGCTCTTGTTTACAAGTAGTATTTTCAGTTTTTTCACGTACTTGTTGTGCTGTTTTGTCAAATATTTCATCTAAACTAGCGTTTTTATCAATTCTCATATTTTCAACAAAAATACTAGTAAAAATACTACCTTGTGGATATTCCCAAGCCGATTGATTTTCTTTTGTAGCAGCATATACCTTTCCTTTAAGTCGTTTTGATTTGCTAATTAATTTACTAGTTGGACAATGTTTGTTGGGTAATTTATCTTCTGTATTTTTTGAATTAAGCCAAAATTTAGATTTAACCCCTTGTTGACATTTTTCTTCACCTCTGAGCATACCACTGGCAAAACAAGAATCAATAAAAGTAATAATATCATCGGTATTAATAGCATTAACTAAATTTACAAAATCATCATCAGTTAATAGTATATTGGAATTTGTAACAAACGCCTCATCATCAGAACAATCTATTTCATCTTTATTATTATCTGTTTTAGTAGTACCATGACCAGAAAAATAGATAAATACTTTATCTTGTGCTTGCACTAATTTTTGTAATCTTTTCAAGGATTGTTTAAATTGCCATTTTCCAACATCTTCTATGACACAGAACTTATCTGTATCTATGTTAAAACGTTTTTGTATGGCATCGGCAAATAATTTAGCATCAAAATTAGCTTTGGTGAGTTCGCCAGTATTTGCTCCCATTGCTAATAAAAAAATAGTTGGAGTATCAGAAATAAGAGATTTATCCAAACATGCGAGAATATTAGTTGAATAAAAGATTAATATAAACAGGATTTTTTTCATGGTTTGGTCATACAGTTAATTACGGACTTTAGGTAGGATGTAATGAGTATACGAATTACATCTTGATGCAATTCCCTTCGTTCATTGCATCCTACATATATCCTTATTTAGATAAGATGTATAAAGTATATTATGATAAAAAATTGAGTTTAAATAATCATAAAAATTGGTAGGATTGATGAAGAGTAACCAACAATTATGATGTAAACATGGATTATTAATTATTATTTACTAAATTAAATATACCAATATATCCTTAAAAAAACATACTAATCCTAAATAAAATTTAGGATTAATATATTTCTCTTTTTGCATAACTTCTGTTATAAGATGCAAGCATTATCTTTTAATAATACATTTAAAATAGAATGGTTTAATGAGTAATCAACTGCTAAATCAATCACATGAACTCCATCAGTAGTTAAACATTTTTCTAATATTTCCGCAAACTCTTCACAATTATTTGGTCGATGACCAATAGCACCATAACTATCTGCATATTTCACAAAATCAGGATTATTATAATCTAACCCAAAATTTTCAAAACCCATCCCTTCTTGTTTCCACTTAATCATTCCAAAAGCTTTATCATTTAAAATAATCACAATAAAGTTTAAACCTAAGCGAACCGCAGTTTCTAATTCTTGTGAGTTCATCATAAAACCACCATCACCACTGACAGCAATTACTTTTTTATCTGGATAAATTAATTTAGCAGTCATGGCAGATGATAATCCAGCACCCATAGTAGCTAATGCGTTATCCAATAACATTGTATTAGGATGGAAACATTTATAATTACGAGCAAACCATATTTTATACACCCCATTATCAAGTGTTACAATTCCATCTTCAGGTAATTTATCCCGTACTATTTTTACTAATCTTTGTGGTAAGATTGGAAAACGATTATCCTTAAAATACTTAGATAAATTAGTATCAATCTCAATTTTTAGTCGTTTAAAATAAGAAAAATCCCAATTGCTATTATTTACATGGTTTGCAATCCGTTTCACAGAATTAGCTATATCACCAACCACATTTAATTGCGGAAAATATACATCATCAACTTGAGCTGGAAAAAAATTAACATGAATAACTTGTTTACCATTTTTTTCCATAAAAAATGGCGGTTTTTCAATTACATCATGTCCGATGTTAATAATTAGATCAGAACGATTAATAGCACAATGAATAAAATCATTATTTGATAAAGCTGCTGTACCTAAAAAATTTTCATGTCTTTCATCCACTACTCCTTTACCTAATTGAGTGTTAAAAAACGGGATACCAGTTTTATTAACAAAATGTTTTATAGCTTCACTAGTTCGCTTACGATTAGCTCCAGCACCTATTAATACTAATGGCATCTTGGCAGTTTCTATCATTTCCGCTGCTTGTTTCGCTACTGATTCGTCAGCATCTGGCCTGAGATGTCCAACTACGTCAAATAACATAGCATCAGTTTCTTCAGCAGCAATATCTTCTGGTAATTCTATATGCACCGCTCCTGGACGTTCTTCCGTAGCGATTCTAAATGCTTCTCTGACTACTGATGGAATATTGTTACCATTTACTATTTGTTTAGTATATTTAGTAATAGGTCGCATTAAATTGACAATATTTACAATCTGAAACTGACCTTGTTTACTTTTTTTAATTGGTTTTTGGCCTGTAAGCATTACCATTGGCATAGCTCCAAGTTGAGCATAAGCTGCTGGAGTTACAAGATTGGTAGCGCCTGGACCTAAGGTAGAAAGGCATACTCCTGGTTTTCCAGTTAATCTGCCATAAGTAGCAGCCATAAAACCAGCACCTTGTTCATGCCTTGTTAGTATAAGTTTGATCTTAGAGTTTTTTAAGGAATTAAGGAAATCTAAATTTTCTTCTCCTGGTATTCCAAAAATATACTCTACATTTTCATTTTCTAATGCTTTTACAAATAAGTCTGATGCTTTCATATTAATCTCCTAAATGTTAGTTATTTTTAATAAATACAACATATTATATAGATTTTTTAGAGTCTTTAAAATAAATATATTACAGATATGTAAAAATTTATATTTAGTTAAAAACTGTCTAGAACTATCATGTTAATTATTTACGGTTTAACTTTAAAATTCTGCTATTTTGTACAAGATTACCAATTATGCTAATATAATCATTCAACAAGTTATCTATTTTAAACTTTAACCTTTAGAAAAAATACCACATATGTGGCAATCACGAATTTTTAATCTACTAATATTACTATGCGTCACTATTTTTTCAGTGATTGTGTTGTTAGTGTATATTAACCATAATGAAACTAATAATACTGAAAGTAAAGCTAAAAATTTAATACAGCAAGAACTTGGAATTGCTGCTCAACAGATAAATTCTGAGCTAAAACTTTTATATTCAGTTGCAGATTCTTTAGTCAAAGACATTAGTACTGGTGAACTACAACGTTCAGCAATAAATGACCGATTAACAGAAATAATGGCAACAACTCCTAATTTATTTGGGATTGGAGTAGCTTATATTCCTTATGTTAATACTCAGCAAGAACGTCGCCAGTCACCTTATTACCTTAGTAAAGAGACTAATGAAGATTTAATTCAGCCATTTACTATTCCATGTCCTGTAATTAATAATATATCTAAATGTGTGGTCTTTATAGAATATTCCCTTAAAAATATCCAAACACTACCAACTCTTAAAAATTTAGGCAAACAAGCTTCTTTATTAAATACAGAAAATTTAGCTAAAATTGGCTATCAGTTTATTATTTCTAAACAAGGAAATTTTATAACTCATCCTATTTTTAAATATCTTAATGAACATAAAAATATTTTTGAAATAAATCAACATGATAAAGTAATTAAACAGTTAGCTAAGTCTGCAACTCATAATAATAGTGGTTTTATGGAATATGTTAATCAAACTACTGGCCAAAATTTATGGGTATTTTATCAACCAATTCCAGCCACAGAATGGTCGATGTTTACCGTTTTACAAAAAGATAGTTTTATTGATCCCACTGCTTCTTGGCGACTTTGGATTGAACTTGGGATTATAACTTTCTTGGTATTTTTATTTTCTTTAATTCTACGAGTTGACACTGGTAATAGTTTTGATTTATGGGTAGCTTCATGTATTACTTCAGTATTATTATTGGTTAGTTTATACGTTGTATGGGATTTTATTGAAACTAGTCCAGTTATTTCTAATAAAGATAAAAATCAAACTATTATTGTTAATCCAGAGGGATTAAATAGTTTCTTTGATTATACAAAAAATATAACAAACAGTCTTATTCCAACTGAAGTGGTTATTGAATATTTGGAATTTGATGAAAATGATGCAATCAATATTGTCGGTTATGTTAAGCAACAATATAAATCAGAAATTCATGATGAAATTACTCGTGGTTTTACTCTGCCTCAGGCAAAAACAACTAAAATCAAAATAATCGATCATTATTTAACTGATCATACTGAGACAATTAGATGGAGTTTTACTGCCTATATTCCACAAGAATTTGATTATTCTAAATATCCACTAGATCGAAGAATAATAAATTTATTATTTCAACATGTTGATAAAAATGTAGTTTTAAGTCCAGATTTTTACCCAATAATGAATCCAAATTCACATCCTGGAGTAGAAAAATTAAATTTTTTACATGAGTGGAATGTGCTTAGTAGTTTTTTTAATTATCAACAACATGAAAAACAATTAGATTTCTATTTAAGTATAGTTTTACAAAGAGATTTATTAAACCCATTCGTGTATCACATATTACCTCTTATTGTAGTATTAGTAATGTTATTTACTATTTCACTATTATTGGGGCAAATAAAAATTTATTTTAATGTAATTCCACCTTTAACAGCATTATTTATAGGAACTTTATTATCCCATATAGGATTACGGCAAAATATTTCAATGTGGGTAATTCTCTATGGTGAGTATTTTTATGTGTTCACATATACTTCAATAATTTCAGTTTTAATTAACTTTTATCTATTTGATAATCATAAAGAACTTGTAATGCTTCAATATAAACAGGGTATTTTATCAAAAATATTGTTTTTCCCAATTGTATTAGGTGAGATATTAAGTATTATGTTGTGGATGTTTATATTTTTTTGATTAGACATAATTCCTAAATAAATGTAGGATGCAATGAACGAAGTGAATTGCATCAAGATGTAATTCGTAAACTCATTACATCCTACATAAAGTCCGTAATTGATGGTTATTTCGGGAATGGAGCATAGCGGATTTCCCGAAACATTTTGACATTGGCAAAAGTATTGTAGTATATGCTATTATATTGTTTTCCATGTATTTAATATTTAAATATAGTACTTTATAAACTAATTGAAATTGAAAAGGTTTTCTTATGATTATTATTATGCGTTCTCACGTTACTGATGAAGAAGTTAATGCTGTTGAAAATAAACTAAAAGGATTGGGTTTGGGAGCAAATATTTCTCGTGGAGTAGAAAGAACAATTATTGGAGCTATTGGAGAAGAACGCAGTATACACAAAGAAAGCTTACAAGCATTATCAGGAGTCGAAGATGTTATTAGAGTAGTGAAACCTTATAAAATTGTAGCCCGAGAATGGCATCAAGAAAATACAATTATAGATATTAAAGGCATACCTTTAGGTGGGAAAAAATTTCAAGTTATAGCAGGGCCATGTTCGGTTGAAACCCAGGAACAAATGGATTTAGCAGCCGAAAAAGTTGCAGCAGCTGGATGTAATTTTATGCGTGCTGGAGCATTTAAACCTAGAACTAGTCCTTATAGCTTTCAAGGAAAAGGGGTGGAAGGTTTGAAAATGTTCCGCCAAGCGGCTGATAAACATAACTTACCTATAGTTACTGAGTTAATGGATGTACGCTATTTAGATGATTTTTTAGAGTATAAAGTTGATGTGATTCAAATAGGTACTCGTAACATGCAAAACTTTGATTTATTAAAAGAAGTAGGTAAAACACATGTTCCAGTTATTTTAAAACGTGGTTTATGTGCTACTTTATCTGAATGGTTGATGTCGGCTGAATATATTGCTGCTGGTGGTAATCATAATATAATTTTGTGTGAACGTGGTGTGCGTACTTTTGAAAAAGCCTACCGCAATATGTTGGATGTAACTGCAATTCCAGTCTTGAAGAAGGAAACCCATTTACCAGTTATTGTGGATCCAAGTCATGCTGGTGGTAAGGCAGAATTAGTTCCGGCTTTATCTAAAGCAGCTATTGCCGCTGGTGCTGACGGTTTATTGATAGAAATGCACCCTAATCCTTGTGACGCATGGTGTGATGCTGACCAAGCTTTAGCTCCTGATGAATTATCTACTCTGATGGGCGAGATGAAAGGTATAGTGGAAGTTATGGGAAGAGAATTTTAATTGATAAAGTTTGCTGAGTTTTCATGGATTAAAAGATATACATCTAAATAACTATTAACTTGAGTTCTACGTAAAAATATATTTTATTTGGTAATTAACTGTTTACTAATGATGTTCAAACCTTCCAGGTTTTAAAACCCTTGAAGATTTAGTTTAGAATTATATTGAATATATTTTTACGTTGAATTCAGGTTGTTACATTCCTACATTAAAACCCATTTCCTTTTGCCATAATTCAAATAATTTATGTCTCATCAAGCATATGATACAATTAACTTGGATTTTCTAAGAGACTAGATATGGGAAAACAATATTCAGAAATAACAGATAATCATCAACAATTTATAGAACAACAACATATTTTCTTTGTTGGTACTGCTGATAAAGATGGGAGAGTAAGTGTTTCTCCTAAAGGAATTGATTCGCTTAAAATTATCAATAAAAATCGGTTAATTTGGCTTAATTATACTGGTAGTGGTAATGAAACTGCGGCTCATATGTTGGCAACTAATAGAATGACTATCATGTTCTGTTCTTTTACAGAAAAACCATTAATCTTAAGAGTTTATGGTAGTGGTAAAGTTATTTATCCAAAAGATAATGGTTGGCAAGAAATGGAACAAATGTTTCCTAAAAGTATAGGTACTCGTCAATATTTTGATATTAACATTGATTTAGTACAAACTTCCTGTGGATTTGGAGTTCCATTGTTTGACTATCAAGCTGAACGTAATTTATTATTGGAATGGGCGGATAAAAAGGGAATTGCAGGAATAAAAGATTATTGGGAAAGTAACAATAAATTAAGCATTGATGGAAGAGAAACTGGTATTTAGGAATATTACTATCAATTGCAAAATAAAATCATTAATGCTATTTTACCTCAACTGTTATTAAACTTTAAGGAAATACAGAATGTTTACTGACTTACCATTACTAAGCGTATTAATGTGGTTGCCCATCTTAGGCGGTGTATGGGTATTAATTATTGGAGATAAACAAGCATCATTAGTCCGTCCTATTGCTTTAATTATCTCTTTATTAACATTTTTATTATCATTACCTCTATTTTTCTCTTTTGATACTACCACTGCTGTAATGCAATTTAGCGAAAAACTAAGTTGGATTCCAGCTTTTGGGATTAATTATCATTTGGGAGTAGATGGCATTTCTATGCCATTGATTATATTAACAACTTTTACCAGTGTATTGATCATATTAGCTGGTTGGGAAGTTATTAAAAATAAAGTATCTCAATATATGGCAGCATTTTTGATCATGGAAGGATTGATCAACGGAGTTTTTGCCTCATTAGATGCTGTATTATTTTATGTTTTATGGGAATCAATGCTAATTCCAATGTTCTTGCTCATTGGTATTTGGGGCGGACCAAACAGAATTTATGCTACCATTAAGTTTTTTCTCTATACCTTCTTTGGATCGGTATTAATGCTAATTGCATTATTGTACTTATCCTTTCAAACCAATAGTTTTGCAATCTTAGATTTCCACAGTTTGCAAATTCCATTAGAAGCTCAAATCTGGATTTTTTTAGCATTTCTAGTTGCGTTTGCAGTTAAAGTTCCAATGTGGCCAGTGCATACTTGGTTGCCAGATGCTCACGTTGAAGCTCCAACTGGTGGTTCGGTAATTTTAGCCGCTATCATGTTGAAAATGGGTGGTTATGGATTTTTACGGTTTAGTTTGCCGATTACCCCAGATGCTAGTAGTAAATTAGATTGGTTGATAATTTCCATGTCGCTAATTGCTATTGTGTATATTTCATTTGTAGCTATCGTGCAGAAAGATATGAAAAAACTTATCGCTTATTCCTCAATTTCACATATGGGATTTGCAACTTTAGGTTTCTTCATTAGCTTTATGATTTATAAAAATACTGGTTCTATAGATGGTGGGGTCATGGCGATGGAAGGTGGTATGGTGCAGATGATTTCGCATGGTTTCATTTCTGGGGCATTGTTCTTATGCGTTGGAGTTTTATATGACCGTATGCACAGTCGTGAAATAGCTGATTATGGCGGTGTTGCTAATGTAATGCCTAGATTTGCGATGTTTGTAGTATTTTTTGCAATGGCTAATGCTGGATTACCAGCCACTTCTGGTTTTGTTGGTGAATTTTTAGTAATTCTGGCTGCTTTTAAAGCTAATTTCTGGATTGCATTTGCCGCTGCTACGATTATGATTTTAGGAGCATCTTATACTTTATGGATGGTGAAACGAGTAATATTTGGTAAGATTGGTAACGATAAAGTTGCGGCTTTACAGGATATTAATAAACGTGAACTGTTAATTTTAAGTGTATTAGCAGCAATGGTATTATTATTCGGTATTTTCCCAGCACCATTATTAGAAGTTATGGATGCTACTGTGCAGAATTTAGTACAACATATGTTGCAATCTAAAGTACCGTTGTAATAGTTAAATTTCATAGATTTTATAGTCATGGCTATTATTATATTTTACCCTTTGCTATTAAAAATTTATGTGATAACCCAAATGGTTAAATAATAATAGCCACCGATGAAATCGGTGGAACTGATATAACAAAATATGAAAACCGCAACTATAAAAGATTTAGCTTATTTAATAAACAATACTGGTGATCGGCCTAAACCTATTTTCTTTTTAGGTGCTGGAGCTTCCAAGACTGGTAATATTCCTTTAGCTAGTGAGATTGTTACTGATATATTGAAAAATCATGCAGATAATCCAAAAGTTAAAAGGTTAGAAGATACATATAAAACTTACTCAAAATTGATGGGATGTTTAATTCCTGATGAGCGTAATGAATTGCTGAAAGGTTATATTGATAATTCTAAAATTAATGTAACCCATATTTATCTGGCTCAATTAATGAAGCTTGGTTATGTTGATTATGTACTGACTGTTAATTTTGATAATTTAATGTTGCGAGCATTAGCATTGTTTAATGAGTTTCCAGAGACTCATGATATGGCGGTTTTGAAGGATTTAACCACAACTACTTTCAAAAAAAAATCAGTAATATATTTACATGGTCAGTATCATGGTTTATGGTTGTTGAATACTGAAGAGGAAATGGCCAAAGTTAAGGAAATTATCCCACCAATTTTAAATAAAATAGCTAATCGAAGGACTTGGGTATTTATTGGATATAGTGGTGATGACCCGATTTTTCAGCATATAACTAAACTTGGTAGATTTGATAATAATCTATATTGGGCATCTCATTATGATGAAATTCCTTGTGATAAGGTTTGCAAGGATCTGTTAGATAAAAACAATACTAATGCTTTTATTATTAAAGGCTATGATTCTGATTCATTTATGCTGAAATTGAATTCGGCTTTGGATTTACCACAGCCGGAAATAATTGATAAGCCGTTTTCTTCGTTAAGTTCGTTATTGGATAATATAGTTGATATTGATGATGAGGAACATTTTAAGGGGGTAAAAGAACGGTTAAAAATTGTAAAGGGACAAGTTGGAGAAGCAATTCAACAATTTGAAGAAGGTAAAGTTGAATCATATGAAGAGATTAAGGCTGATGTAGATATTGATTTATTGAAGAAAGAAATTATTTATTTAACAGTAAAAGAACATTATCAAGTAGATAAAATCAATGTTATATTAGCTAGAGCAGAACTACTAAATAATTCTGAAATTAATGATTCATTAGCTGATTTATATTTTAATTGGGGAAAAAATTTATGGATTTTAGCAAATAGCAAATCTGGAGAAAAATCTGAATCTCTATATAACAGAGCAATTGAAAAATTCCAACAAGCTATTACCATAAAACCAGATGATCACGAAACTTTTTATAATTGGGGAACTTATTTAGGAAAATTAGCCCAAAGTAAATCTGGAACAGAAGCTGAATCTTTATATAACCAAACTTTTGAAAAATACCAACAAGCCATTGCTATAAAACCAGATTATCAGATAGCTTTTAACAATTGGAAGTATCATTTAGAAAAATTGCCAGAAGGTAAATTCAAAACAGAAGCTGAACCCATATATAATCGAGCCGTTGAAAAAAATAAAAAATAGCTAAATGCTAAGGAATGAGGATTTAATAATCTCCAAAATTTGATGTTCAAACCTGCCAGGTTTTAAAAACCCTGGAAGGTTTAGTTTCGGGTTTTATTAAATCCTTATTCCTAATTGTTATAATCTTGAATATCCTTATACAAACCAAATAAATAAAAATCAATAGTTTATATTTTTTGTCCTGTACAAAGCTGTTAGAGGCAAGATTTAAATGATTTTTAGGATTATAACGTATTAATTTTTAATATATACAAAACAGGTTGTTATTTAACATTATGATATTAATATATTTATGGCCAGTTTATCTAATAGCAAAACCTTAGTGGCGTTAAATTTGAATCAAAGTGGTATAATAAGAGAATTTTTTGTTATAGAAAAATATTGCAATTTATTCAAACCTTAATTTCTCAAATTATAATTAACCTATTCAAAAAATAAACATATGAAAATATTTATCTTACTGTTATGCACTAGTATTCTAATATCCTGTAGCAATAAACCAATAAAAGAAACACCACCAGTTAGTACCAAACAACTAATTGAAAATGAATTTCAATCTGAAAAAGCTAACAGACCATTACTTGACCCATCCATCATTGAATTACCTCAATCTAAACCTAAATCATTAAAAAAAGTCAATAAAGAAGGAAAACTTCCTAAAATAACTACGATTACAGCTCAAACATCAGCTGGAATTGCGAGTCTAAATTTAGAGGATGACACTCCAATTCAATTAGATTTTGAACAAGTATCTTTACGAGAAATCTTACAAATTATTGGTGATGCTTTAGAAATTACCATGATAATTGATTCGACGATTGGCGATAAAGTTACCTTGCGTACATCTGATGAAAAACCTTTGACTAAAAAGGATTTATGGCCATTATTACAATTATTATTAAATGATGCTGGGGTGGTTATGGAAAAAAGAGGCAGTATTTATCATTTAAAGAAAATTGCCTCTCAATTACCTGATACTATTGGATTAACCTCAGAATTTTTAACCTCCAGTGATTCACCAGAAGTAATGCAAATTACTCCCCTTCGCTATATTACCTCAGAAGCTGCTCCAGCAATTATTAATCCTCTAATTCAGCCTCAAGGTCGTATTATCTCTCTGCCAATGTTGAATGTGATTGGAATAGTCACCACTCCACAAAGATTATTACGCATTAATAAGTTATTAAAAATTATTGACGCTGATCCATTTTTATATAGAGGGATGCGATTATTTAGATTGATTAACTCTAAATCTACAGATGTACAAGTGGAATTAGAAAAAATCCTTAAAGCAGTTTCTGGCAATGTAGATTCTACTTATCAAGTCATTGCTTTAGAACGAATAAATGCAATATTAGTAATAGCTCCACCTAATAGTGGTTTTGGTGAAGTTGCCTTATGGGTTGGAATTCTTGATGAGCGTAGTGAAGAAAGTGGTGAACAAATTTTTATTTATAAAGTAAAGAATTTAGAAGCAGAAAAATTAGCTTCAACCTTAACTAGTGTATTTAAAATTGAAAATAAAAAAGATGCGGAAGATATAGAGAAACAAAAACATAATGAATCTCAAGATGAAGATAAAGCTCCACCACCATTACCAATATCAGGTAGTACAATAGCAGTTTCTGCTGAACTTAAGGTTACTATTGTTGCTGATGAAAGTACTAATAGCTTATTAATACGAGCTAATCCGCGTGATTATAGACAATTATTAGAAACGATTTACGCATTAGATAAAGTACCTAAAGAAGTGATGGTAAATGTGGTAATTGCCGAAGTTACTCTTACTAAAGCTAACAAATTTGGAATTGATTGGAAATATATTTTTGATAGTAATGATGAGCCTGATTATGTAGGATTCTCTGGAAATGCAACCAATCCATTTAGTGGATTAGTATTTAATAAGACAATTGGAAATTTAACTGGATTATTGAATTTAATTTCTGCCACTAATGATATTAGTATTTTATCGCGTCCATCCCTATTAGTACGCAATAATGAAGAAGCTTCGATCAATATTGGTGCTAGTGAACCATTCTCTAGTGGACAAGATCGTAGTATTAATAGCAGTATTGTGACTAATAACATACAGTACAAAGATACTGGTATAACTGTCAAAGTTACTCCACGCATTAATGATAATGGAATAATTAACTTAGAAATATTCCAAGAATTGTCTCAGTTAGGGCCTGAACGTGGTATAGAAGCAATGCAATCTTTTATTCAACGTAAAATAGAAACTTCTGTTGTGGTTCGAGATGGTAGTGCAATAATTATTGGTGGTATGCTTGAAACTCGTACTGCAAACAATAAACAAGGCTTACCCGGTTTGATGAATATACCAATACTTGGAAATACCGTATTTTCTTCTACTGACAAAGAAATTGTAAGAACTGAGTTAGTATTGATTATAGTGCCACAGATTGTAAATCCAGAGGATGATAATCGGCCTATAATTAGAGATTTTAGACAGCGGATGAAATTAGTATCAGATCTATTAAGTAGCGAGTATATTTTTATAGGAGAACAGCCTTAATCTGCTAATGAGGATTTAATAATCTCTAAAATTTGATGTTCAAACCTTCAAGGTTTCAATACTTTCGCCAATACTAGAATTTGTCGTAAGAGTTTCGGGAAATCCACTTCGTTCCATTCCCGAAACAACTATCTAATTGGTGAAGGTATTAAGGTTTAGTTTCGGATTTTATTAAATCCTTATTTCTAAGTTATTAAGGGTAGACCTATGTGTTCGCCCTTTTAAATATCAGTTTTAATCTATCCAGGTTCTAATAGCTCGATAGATTAAATCAAGTTGCCGATCTTCTATCACCGTATCTGGTGGCATATATGGAGCTTCTATTAGAATTTTCCCTGATTCAGTCCAATCAAATCCCTGTGGATCATGTCTAGTTAACCAATCCAACCATTTTTCTCCACTTAATCCAGCACAAGCATCTCTACCATGTTCTTGTACCGCAATTCGACGTAATAAAATAGATAAAAATGTTAGTTGTTCTCTGGCTGGAGAATTTAATGGACGTAAATTTAACCATTCCTCTCTTGCTACTTTACGCCAATTTTGACCAGGTTTTTTACGTTTAATTCGATAAATAATCGCTATTGTCAATAAGATAATTAAGCCAATTAATATCCACCAACCAGGTGCTAATGGCCACCAAGAAATGGCATCTAATCCTCGTATATCATGTAAATTCATTTATGAGTTCTCTGTCGTTGGACACGTTGTTGTAGACCTTTTAATAGACCGTCATATACATTATCTTGAGTTGATATACTAAATAAGTCAATAAATAAACGTCGAGCAGTTTGTTTTAAAATTTGATGTTGAGTTTCCCAAACCTTACGATAGGCAATTCTTCCAGCTTTATTATCAGTATCAATATAAACTTTACTACCATCAGGAGCATTAAATTCAACCTGTCCTACCTTGGGTAAATCATAATCTGCTGGATCGTCAATACTGATTAACACAATTTCATGATGTTGGCGTAATTGACTTAAAGTCTGTTGTAAAATAGGTATATCAATCTGATTAAAATCAGTAATTATAAAGAGTAAAGAACCAGTCGAAGTACTCCGATTTAATACTTTCAAAGCTTGTTCTAGTGTAGTTATATCCGCTTCATTATCAGGTTGAATAGTTAAATTGCGTAAAATTTGTCCTAAAGAACGTTGCGAACGACTAGGCCGAAAAAATCTAGAAGTTTCCTGACCAAATAGTAAACCACCTACCCGATCTCCATGACCATAAGCACTCCAGCCTAATAGAGCAGCAGTTCTAGCAGCTTGGATAGATTTAAAAGTATTACGAGTACCAAATTGCATTTGCATTCCAGTATTAACGCATAACACAACGCTACGTTCTCTTTCTTCTTGATAAATTTTTAAATAAGGTCGATTCATTCTAGCTGTGACTCGCCAGTCAATATTACGGATTTCATCACCATGCTGATATTCCCGCACTTCTTCAAAGTCCATACCTTGACCTCGAAATACAGAAGCATATAAACCACTCAACATAGTTTGTGTACGTTGGGAAGAAACCAAACCTACGCTATAGGCTTGATAACGTAATTCTAAAAGTTCTTTAAATTCTGGAGTTAACATGTTAATAGGGCGTGTTATAAAATAAGAAGTTTAAGCTAATAGTATAACAGAAGCAATCAATTAAATAGTTCCTAAAAAAATAACGTTTATCATAATAAGTAGAAATTTTCGATGAGAACTTTTAAAAATGTCTAATATTATTAAATATTTAATCTTTGCTTTCCTGTGGAAATTTTTAAATCCTTATTTTGACAATCAATTCTTGCAAGTTGAAAAAGCTAATTTATCATCTAATTTTTTAAAAGTAGTTACGGTTTTATCTTCAGACAAATACCGTGAAGGTTGATAATCATGAGGAGTTTGAGGACTACCATTTATTTTTTGAACTGTGAAACTACTACCACGCATACTAC
>DAOUSL010000445.1 GCA_030627235.1 Thioploca sp. | reverse complement strand
TTCCTGATGTAATATTTAATCCTAATTCAGGAAAACAATTAATAGAATTAATATATGAGTTCCTTGGTTTCCCTGTCATTGACTATACCAAGACTAAGCTACCTGCTACAGGAGCTAAGACACTTGAGAAGCTACTGAACCATACAACTGATGTGAAGCATATCCTACTACTGGAGAGCTTAATTGAGTTAACCAAAGTGAGTAAGATACTTAGTACCTTCATACCTGCTTTTGAGAATGCACAAGATACAGGTAATGGTTATAGACTCTATGGTAACTATAATCTATGCGGTACTGTTAGTGGAAGATTAAGTAGTAGCTCCCCCAATATGCAGAATCTACCTAGTGGATCCACTTATGGTGAATTGATTAAGAGTTGTTTTAAAGCTGAAAATGGTCACCTATTCGTGGGTGCTGACTATGCTTCCTTAGAAGATAGAATATCTGCTCTAACCACTAAAGACCCTAACAAGTTAAAAGTGTATACAGATGGTTATGATGGGCACTCTCTTAGAGCGCAATACTACTGGCCTGAAAAGATGCCAGATATAGACCAATCTGTAGAATCCATTAATAGTATAGCCAAGAAGTATCCGAAATTAAGAAAGGCATCTAAAGAGCCTACATTTTTACTAACTTATCAGGGAACCTATCATGGGCTAATGAATAATGTAGGTATGAGTGAAGAGGATGCAAAGAGTGTAGAGGCTAACTATCATAAGCTGTACTCAGTATCTGATGAATGGATAGCAGCTAGATTAAAGATTGCAACAACTGACGGGTATGTTACTGCTGCTTTTGGATTGCGAGTGAGGACTCCTGTGCTAAGCCAGTCTCTCCTAAATACCAAATCTACTACTAATGTAGCCAAGGCAGAAGGAAGGACTGCAGGTAATGCCTTAGGGCAGTCCTACGGAATATTAAATACTAGATCAGCGAATGAATTTATGGATAGAGTTTACGCCTCTGAATACAGATACGATATTCAAATTTCCATGTTAATTCATGATGCAGTGTACTTAATAATTACAGATGCTATTGGAATAGTAGAATGGGTAAACACCAATTTAATTGAGTGTATGGAATGGCAAGACCTTCCTGAACTCCATCATCCAACAGTAGGGCTTGGAGGGGAATTAGA
>DAOUSL010000042.1 GCA_030627235.1 Thioploca sp. | reverse complement strand
TTCTGTATTTTGTTACTCATACTATATGTAAATGTATTGAGAATTATATATGTGAACCATGTTTATAATCTTTCATTACAATATGATAACATCTTTGCTAAAGCTGCCACCTAAAGGTGGGGGTTTTGACCCTCCCAAAAGGAGACAATAAATAGGAAACTATAAAAGTTATAAAATAGCACTACTTTTATTAGGAGAACTGAAGCTGGTATTGTATTATTTAGGAAGGCTCTTATGAAAAAGGTTAGATTATGGCAAATGAACTATGTTTTAAAAATATCCATCTAAAAAACTCTTGGACTTTACCAGTTTATGAAAAAACTGGAGGGTATAAAGTTTTGCGTGAAATTTTGAGAGAACAAACTCCACCACAAGAAATAATTGAACAATTAAAATCTTCTAACTTGCGTGGACGTGGTGGAGCAGGGTTTCCAGCTGGATTGAAATGGAGTTTTATGTTGTCAGTTCGTGATAAACCAATCCAAAAATACTTAGCTTGTAATTCTGATGAAGGTGAACCAGGTACTTTTAAAGATCGTGATATTTTGCGATATAATCCCCATGCTATTATTGAAGGGATGGCTATTGCTTGTTATACAATAGGAGCAACTGTTGGTTATAATTATATACGTGGAGAATTTGGAGAGCCAATTGCTAGATTTGAGTCATCATTAAAAGAGGCTTATGTTGCTGGTTTGTTGGGTAAAAATATTTTAAATTCTGGAACTAATATTGATCTTTATACTCATCATGGTGCTGGAGCTTATATTTGTGGTGAAGAGACAGCATTATTGGAATCTATTGAAGGAAAAAAAGGTCAACCACGTTATAAACCACCATTTCCAGCTGCTTGTGGTTTATATGATAAACCGACTACCATTAATAATGCTGAAACTTTAGCTTCAATACCAAATATTTTAAGTAATGGTGGTGATTGGTTTTTAAATATTGGTAAACCTAATAATGGCGGACCAAAATTATTCTCTGTATCTGGTCATGTTAATAAACCAGGTAACTATGAAATTCCAATGGGAACTCCATTTTCTGAGTTATTAGAAATGGCAGGTGGAGTGTGGAAAAATCGTAAACTAAAGGCAGTAATTCCTGGTGGTTCATCAACTCCAGTCTTAACTGGTGATATAATGATGAATTTAACTATGGATTATGATTCTATATCTAAAGCTGGTTCGATGTTAGGTTCTGGAGCAGTTATTATAATGGATGACACTACTGATATGGTTAAAATATTAGCTAGAATTGCTCATTTCTATTATGAAGAATCTTGTGGACAATGTACTCCATGTCGAGAAGGAACTGGTTGGATGGCTCGGATTGTACAAAGAATTTACCATGGTGAAGGTCGTTCGGAAGATTTAGATTTGTTGTTAAATACTGCTGATAAAATTGGTGGCAAAACTATTTGTGCTTTAGGAGATGCTGCTGCTATGCCTGTTATTGCATTTGTTAAAACTTTCCGAGAAGAATTCCAACACTATATTGAACATGGAAAAACCATGATATAAATAATAAGGTGGATAATATTTCTCTTATCCATCCTATAATTCTAATTAAACTAATTTATAAATATTAAACATTACTTTGTAAATCTAAAAATATATTATTATAGAATAATTTTTTCTATATTTAGAGGTACTCTTAAGATTGTATGAGTTAAATTCGTTACTACCAAATAAAGTTTCTTCTAGCTTGTGCTTACCTTTTATAAATTCTTCAGCATAGTGATATGCAATGTTTATCATCATAACTAATTTAAGTCTAATCTATCCAAAATTATTGATTTCTATTTAATAGATAATCTTGAGTATCAAGAAAAAATTATCAAAAATTATATGAATCATTGATATAATAATTGTTATTTTAGGATTGATGGACAATAATATTCTAGTTTAGTCAAATTTAGCTATAGAATAGATTTTTTGTTAGAATAAACTATTATAAGCTTTTTCTGATTTAACTTAATCTGGCAACAATATATTCTTAGATTTAGGAATTATTATCCTATAAAAATATATTAATTATACAGATTTATTATATCTTAAATATGAATTTTTCATATTTTTATATTGCAAAATTAAACCTTGAATACAGTTATGTATAAATAAGATTTAATTTATAATTTAGGAATCAAGCAATTATGATGCAGAGTGACATTATTCGATTAATAGTTATTGAAGAATCAGCAAATGATGCTGAAGTAATTCTTAATAGTTTGCGTAAAGCACGATATCCAATTCGTCCTACGCATGTGGAAGATGACGAAGATTTACAAGAAGCATTAGCTGATCACGAATGGGATTTAATTATTTCAGTACCAAAAGTTGGTGATTTTACTGTATCTCAAGTATGTGAAATGGTTGTTTCATCTAAGCAAGATATTCCAGTGATTGTTATCAGCGACAATTTTGATTGCAAAGTGATGAGTAAACTATTCAGCTCTGGAGTTAAACGTATTATCCCCAATGACAGTAGTGGTAGCTGTTTGCCAAGTGTAGTTGGATTTGAACTTGGTAATTTAGCAGAGCGTCGTAAACATCAACATCTCGAACAACTTTATAAAGAAAGTCAAAAAAATAATAAGATGTTGTTGGCAACTTCTCGAGATGCAATTTCTTATGTCCATGATGGTATGCATATTTATGCAAATCCTAGTTATCTAAAAATGTTTAGCTATGACAATATGGATGATTTAGAAGGATTACCAATCATGGATTTAGTTGCTATTAATGATCGTCCTAAGCTCAAAGATTTCATGCGTGAGTTCATGAGTGATGAAATACTTGAGGAACGACAAATTGTTCTAGAAGGACTACGTTCTAATAAAAAGAAATTCAAATTAGTAATGGAATTTAGTCAAGCGATTTATGATAATGAACGATGTATTCAAGTAATTATCCGTGAGCAATCGCAAGGCAGTAAAGAAATGGAAAAACAGTTGTTGCAAATGACTCGTCGTGATCAACTTACAGGACTGTTTAATCGCCAATATTTCTTGGAAGTATTGGATAATGCTTTGGCTAAAGCGATCGAAAATCATACTCGTAGCATATTATTCTATATTTCTTTAGATAATTTTGAAAAAGTTAAAGATAATGTTGGCATAGCTGGTTGCGACCCTTTAATTAAAAATATTGCGAATATTATTAATAAATTATCAGGAAAATCAGCATCTTTAGCAAGATTTGATGAAAGTATATTTACCTTATTAATAACAGATAAAGAAAATAAAAAATGTTCTGGTGACGAAATTGCCGAGAAAATTTGTAAAGCAATTGAAAATACTGTAACGGAATTAGCGGAACAATCAGTAATTATAACATGCAGTATTGGAATAGCTCAGATAATTGCATCTGTTGCTAAACCACAAGATGTATTGACAGATGCTCATGCAGCTTGTAAAAATATCATTGAAAAAGGTGGTAATGGTGCTGAAATTTATCGTGCAACAGCTAAAAGCGATCAAACTGGAATAAAAACTTCTGATATTGCTAATATTATTGAAAATGCAATTGAAGATAAACGTATGTCTTTACGTTACCAACCAATTATTAGCTTACACAATGATGAAGAAGAAAACAAAGAAATTTATGAAGTATTTTTACGAGTAGAAGATGTAGAAGGTAATCTCTTTCCAACTGGAAAATTATTTACCGATGCTGAAACTGCGAATTTAAGTACTAAATTAGATAGATGGGTATTGCAAGAATCTGTCAAGGCTTTATCTGAACAAGATCATGAAATATTTTTATTTATTAAACTATCTGATCAAGCCATAAAGGATGATAGTATTTTATTGTTTATTAGAAAATTGCTTAAATCTTCGAAAATATCTGGAAATAATTTAGTTTTTGAAATTAGTGAATCAATTGCTATAACTCAAATTACAGCATCCAAAAACTTCATAACTCAACTGAAAACATTAAATTGTCAGTCAGCATTGGAGCATTTTGGTACTGGATTAAACTCAGAAACTACTTTACAACATTTACCAGTTGATTATATAAAAATTGATGCTGTTTTTAGTAAGGAATTGTCAACAGATGCTGAAAATCAGGAAGCAGTAAAACGTATTGTTAAATTAGCCCATGATTCAGGTAGACAAGTAATTGCTGAAGCGGTAGAAGATGCTAATAGTATAACTGTATTATGGTCATCTGAAGTTGATTTCGCCCAAGGTCATTATTTACAAGAACCATTAGAAGATTTAGAATTTGATTTTTCTGATGAAGAAGATGATGATGAATAATTGAATTAATTGGGAATAAATGGTAGGAGTTATTATGATTTTTGTACCAACCAATTTTAGTGCAAAGATCATATATTAATTTATTTAACATAAGGAAGCTTTTTAAACTATGAAAAAATTTTATTTTCTCTTTTTATTTATAACTTTAATGACTAGTTATTGTTCTTTAGCAAATGATTCTCTTCCTAAACATTGGCAATTTAAATTAGCTTTAGATGCACTTAATTCTAAAGATATAGAAACATTTCAACAATTATCCAATAATTTACAAGATTATCCACTTTATTATTATTTACGTTATCAGGCATTAAAATCTAAGCTAAAACAAGCTAATATTATTGAAATCCAAACTTTTTTACAACGCTATGGAAATAGTTACTTTGGAAAAAAATTACGACGAGATTGGCTGTATAAATTAGCTAAACAACAAGATTGGAACAATTTTTTAAGATTCTATATTCCAACAAAATATGTTAAATTACAATGTTATAACATACATGCTAAGTTAGTAACTGGTCAGAAAAATGATTCTACTGTCCAAGCTGCTAAAAAACTATGGTTAGTTAACCGCTCCCAACCGAAAGCCTGCGATTTAATATTTAATTATCTATATCAAAACTCTTTAATTTCCGACGCTATGATATGGCAACGTATTGAATTATTGGCTAAAAAAGGTAGATTTAAATTGGTTAATTCTTTAGCTAAACGTCTTCCGTCACAAACTTGGGTAAAACTTTGGTATAAAATGCATAAAAAACCAGAGCGTACTTTGGCGAATTTTTCCGAACCAGACCTTTCTATTTCTCGCACAATTATTTTGCATGGGATTAGACGTTTAGCCAAGAAACAACCATTAAAATCTAATGAATATTGGCAATTATTACAATCTAAATATGCTTTTTCAGCAACTCAAATTGGAGAATTACAACGTGATATCGCTATTGCTAGTAAAAAACATCCGATTGCTTTAGCTTGGTTAACAGCAATCAACAAGGAATATCTCAATGAAAAAGCTAGTATCACCAGAATTAAGCTTGCTTTGCAACAACAAAATTGGATTGCTTTAGCTGATTTTATAACCGAATTACCAATAGAACAACAACAAACTTTACAATGGCGTTATTGGTTAGCTAGAGCTTTAGAAAAAACTAATAAAACTAGAGAAGCTAAAAATATTTATATTGAACTAGCTCAGAAACGAGATTATTATGGATTTTTAGCTGCTGATAGACTTGGAACTGAACATAAGATGCAACATAATTCGATTCAATTGACACAATCTCAACAGAATAGACTAATGCGAAATCCTAATATTGCTAGAGCTTATGAGTTTTATCTTCTCAGTAAAGTAGATGGTGATAGTTGGCTAACTAATGCTAAAAGAGAATGGAATTATGCGACTAACCTACTAACTAAGAGCTCCAAAGCTTCAGCTGGAGCTCTTGCTAGTCGTTGGGGATGGCATCATCAAGCTATAGTGACTGTAGCTCAAGCTGGCAATTATGATGATTTAAATGTACGATTTCCATTAGCATTTTATAATGAACTAGAAGTAGGAGCTAGAGAACAGAATATAGATTTGGCTTGGGCTTATGGCATAGTTAGACAAGAAAGTGCATTTAAAGATACAGCCCGTTCTCATGCTGGAGCTTTAGGTCTAATGCAATTAATGCCAGCAACAGGCCGGATTGTGGCAAAAAAAATTGGCTTGAAATTAAAAAGTCGTAAAAATATTTTAGATGTTGATGTTAATATCAGTTTAGGTACTGCTTATTTACGCCAACTATTGGATAGATTTGATGGAAATTATATGTTGGCAATTGCTGGTTATAATGCTGGGCCTAATCGTGCGAAACGTTGGGCTGCTAAAAATAGTTGTATTCCAGCAGATATATGGGTTGAATTAATTCCATTTAAAGAAACTCGTAAATATGTAAGTCGGGTTTTGTTTTATACTAGTATATTTGAAAATCGCTTGGGATTAAACACTAAACCTCTTAGATTAGTTATGCCATTTAATAAAAAATGTATTTATAACCAATAGTTATTTTTATACTAAAATTTAAAAATTGGTAGTCTAGTACAGTGATAGATATAAAAAACTATTAGGTATCAAAAATCTAATAGATTTATCACTATTATGTTGCAGGACTATCAATCTGTTTTAATATAACCGATCTGATCCTACTCTTCTGCATTTTCTCCGTTATTTGGTTTATGTTATACTGAATATTATATATAATTTCATAAACTAACAGTATTTACTCACTTTCTAAAATTATGCAAACATCTTGTTGTAGCAATGATTATGATTCTCAATTATTAACTGTTGAAGAAGCATTAACTAATATTTATCATGATTTAGAACATATAAATGGAAATGAACAACTAGCAATTCGTGATGCTTTAGACCGCGTTTTAGCAGAAGACATATCATCTAAAATAAATGTACCTCCTCATGCTAATTCAGCAATGGATGGTTATGCTGTAAAGGGAAGTGATTTGCCAAGTGAAGGCAAAACTGAATTAATTATGATAGGAACTTCTTTTGCTGGTCAACCATACCTTGGAACTGTACAAGCTGGCCAATGTACTAGAATTTTTACTGGTGCGGTTATACCTAATGGTACAGATACCATAATTATGCAGGAAAATGTTGATAAACAAGAAAATATTATATCCATTGGTACAGGTAATAAAACTGGTCAACATGTACGACCTGTTGGAGAAGATATTTCTATAGGACAAACTATATTAAAAATTGGGAAATATTTATCTCCAGTAGATATTGGTATGTTAGCTTCTTTAGGAATTCCAGAGGTAAAAGTTAAACGTCGTTTACGAGTTAGTTTTTTTTCTACTGGCGATGAATTACGTGCAGTTGGAGAAACTTTGGAAGCTGGCCAAATTTATGACAGTAATCGTTATAGTTTATATGGAGTTTTATCTCGTTTAGGCGTAGATATTATTGATATGGGAGTAGTGTTAGATAAGCCAGAAGATGTGGAACAGGCATTTTTAGCTGCGGCAGATTGTAGTGATGTTATTGTTACTTCTGGTGGTGTATCAGTTGGAGATGCAGATTATGTTACTGATACTTTGCAACGATTAGGAGAAGTAAATTTTTGGAAAGTAGCTATGAAACCTGGCAAACCATTGACCTTTGGAAAATTAAAAGGTTCAGCTTTTTTTGGTTTACCAGGTAATCCAGTTTCTGCAATAGTTACATTTTACCAGTTTGTACAACCAGCTTTGCGTTATATGATGGGTCAAGATATAATAACCCCGGTTAGAGTACCAGCAAAATGTTTATCTACTTTGAAAAAAAGTCCAGGTCGTATGGAATTTCAACGTGGTATTATGGCAACTGATGAACAGGGTAATTTAGTAGTGAGTTCCACAGGAGTACAAGGATCTGGAATTTTAAGTTCTATGAGCCAAGCTAATTGTTTTATTGTGCTTTCAAAAGAACAGGGTAATGTAGAAGCTGGTAATAAAGTATTAATAGAACCTTTTGCCGGATTAATTTAATCTTAAAAAATATAATTAGTTGATGTGAATTGTTCCCAAGAGCAACTTAGGAACGATTCAAAATTTCGATAAAATGCTATTTTATAATAGCTATCACCATGAATTTGTTTACCATACTAACTCCCATCATATATTCTTTATTGGCCATAATATGGCTATCATTATTGTTTTTTTGTATAAAAAATCTACAATTACAACATAATATAATTTTTCTAACTATTTTAGCCATTGAATCATTCTTTTTATTGTTTAATAGTGTTTATTTTGGAATTTTATATGCTTCCAAATTAGGTTATTTAACTCTTGATATCTATGTAGTTTTAATCCGTCCAGAAATAATTCCAATAGTAATCAATTTAGTTTTTGTAACATTAATAATAACCATCTTAATACGTTGGTGGTTTAAAGATAGAAACAAATTAAAACTATTGGTAAAACAACAATCTAAAGAATTAAAACAATATAAAGAGCAATTACGAAAGGAAATTAAAGGCCGAAAAATAATTGAAAACCAACTTAAAAAACTATCTGTTGTAATAGAACAAAGTCCTAGTACTACTATAATTGTTGATATTACTGGTAATATTGAATATGTAAATCCTAAATTTACCCAAATCACAGGCTATACTGCTGAAGAAGCAATTGGACGTAATTCACGAATCCTTAAATCAGGTCAGCATACTAAAGAATTTTACCAAAATATGTGGGATACCATTTTATATGGTGGGGAATGGAGAAATGAATTTCATAATAGGAAAAAAGATGGCTCTCTATATTGGGAATATGCTTCTATTTCAACTATTAAAGATGAAAATGGTAATATTACTAACTTCATAAAAGTTGCTGAAGATATAACTGATCGTAAACAATCTCAACAAGCTTTACAAGAAAGCAAAGAACAACTACATGCAATTTTAAATAATAGTGCTACAGTTATATTTTTAAAAGATATGTCTGGTAGATATTTATTTATCAATAAACGTTATGAAAATATATTCAATATTTCTAATCAACAAATAATTGGTAAAACTGATTATGATATATTTCCAGCTGATATAGCAGATATTTATATTGCTAATGATAAGAAAGTAATAGCCAGCAACTCATTATTAAAAATCGAAGAAAAAGTTCCACAAAGTGATGGATTACATAATTATATTTCAATTAAATTTCCATTGCGTAATACTAATGGTGAAATATATTCTGTTTGTGGTATAGCAACCGACATAACCGAACAAAAACAAACTGAACGAAAAATCCGAGAAAGTGAAGAACGATTCCGAGCTTTATTTGAAGGAGCTCCAGATGCTATATTTTTAATTAATCAAAAATCTGGCAAAATAATTGATGCTAATCCTGCTGCTTCTCGACTATTATTAAAACCATATAAAGAAATTATTGGCCTTAATCAATCACAACTACATCCGGTTTTATTAGATAAAATTGCAGAAGAAAGAGCTAACAGATATGGTAAATTAACTCAAAATAGCCAAATTACGTTATTAGAATATCTGGTTATCCGTTCTGACGGAGTTGAAGTACCAGTGGAAATTATGGCATCAACTATTTATATAAGAGGCAAACCAATTTTACAAGGAGTTTTTCGAGATATTACAGAACGTAAATATGCTTTAAAAGCTTTGCGAGATAGTGAAGAACGTTTACGTACTGTGGCAGATTTTACTTATAATTGGGAATATTGGAACGATCCCAATGATAATCCTCTATATGTATCTCCTTCTTGTGAACGAATTACTGGTTATCGTTCTGAAGAATTTCAAATTAACCCTAGATTATTAGAAAAAATCATTCATCCTGATGATCTTTCAAATTATCAGAAATATCATCAATCTCAAACTTTAGATCTAGATACTCATTTTTCAGAGTTTCAGATTATTAATAAAGCTGGTAAAGTCCGTTGGATCGGTCATGTGTGCCAACCAGTATTTGGTGATAATGGTAATTTTTTAGGCCGACGTGGAAGTAATCGGGATATTACCGACAATAAACAATCAGAACTTGAGTTAAATCGTGCTAAAGAACAAGCTGAATCAGCCAATCAAGCAAAAAGTGAATTTCTTGCTAATATGAGCCATGAAATTCGCACTCCTTTAAATGCAGTTATTGGTTTTAGTGAATTACTTAGCTCTTTGGTAAAAGATAAAAAACAAAAAAATTATTTATATTCAATCCAAACTGCTGGTAAAACTTTATTAACTTTAATCAATGATATTCTTGATCTTTCTAAAATAGAGGCTGGTCGTTTAGATATTAATTATGAAACAATTTATATCAAAAGAATATTTTCTGAGTTGCAACAAATTTTTGAGATTAAATTAGCTGAAAAAGGTTTAAATTTTATCGTAGATATTGATGCAGATTTACCTTCAGCATTATTATTTGATGAAATTAGATTGCGACAAGTATTATTAAATTTGATTGGTAATGCAGTAAAATTTACCGAATCTGGTTATATTAAATTGAGTTGTCATAAAATTGAAAAAGATATTTTTGGTAAAATTGATTTAATTATTTCTGTAACTGATACTGGAATTGGTATTCCACTTGACCAACAACAAATTGTATTTGAATCTTTCCGTCAACAAGATGGGCAAAGCACTAGAAAATACGGTGGTACTGGATTAGGTTTGGCTATCACTAAACGTTTAGTAAAAATGATGAATGGCCAAATTTCTATTGAGAGTCAAGTTGATAAAGGAAGTACTTTTGAAATTACTTTACGTGATGTTGAAATTGCACTGCCTAAACCATTACCAGAAAATATATCAAAAAATTGGCAAAATATTACTTTTATAAAAGGGATAGTATTGATTGTAGACGATATTGAATATAATCGGAATATCATTAAAGAGTTACTACCTGATTTAACTGTTTTTGAGGCTGAAAATGGCCAACAAGCTATTATTTTTGCCAAAGAATATAATCCAAATGTGATCTTAATGGATATTAGAATGCCAATAATGGATGGTTATGAAACAACTAAAAATTTAAAAAATAATCCAAGTACTGCTAATATTCCGATAATTGCTTTGACTGCTTCAACAATAGAAAAAACTAATAGTCAGTTTGATGGTTATTTATGTAAACCTTTAAATATTAATCAATTATTTAATAAACTAGCCAATTATTTAGAGTATATTGAAAATCCTGAATTTTTGAATAAATTAGAAAATAATGATAAAGACATTATTAATATTTCGTTGTTAATAACTAAATTGGAGGATATGACCTTAATCTTACAAGAAATGATAGGAGTGATTGAAATGGATTCTGTTGAGAAATTTTCTGATCAAATTATGACTTTAGGCCATACTCATAATTCTAAATATTTAATTGATTATGCTAATAAGCTATTTGAATTTTCTCAAAGTTTTGATATTGTAAATACTGAAAAAACCTTAGCAGAATTTTCTGATATTTTGGAAAAAATTAAACAATACACATCCTATTAACTCTAAAATTATTTATCAATAAATTTACAAGTTCGATCTGCAACTGGAAGCCGAATAACTACACAAATCTCATCATCTTGTTCTATCCATACTGTACCATTATGCTCATCAATTATTTTCTTTACAATAGCTAAACCCAATCCAGTACCTTTAACTTTTGTGGTTACGTATGGTTCAAAAATTTTATCTATTAGATCATCAGGAATGATTGGGCCTTGATTAGATAAACGCAATTCTATACATTCCACTCCATATTTTTTTAAATAATCAGTAGTAACATTGATCTCATTATTAGTAGTTTGAGCCTCTAACGCATTTTTTATCAAATTATGTAAAACCTGACGTAAATGACCTCGATCTGCTTCAATATTAGGAATGCTTCGATCTAAACCAATAATAATAGGGGTTGGTATATCATAATATAAATCATATACTTCTTCTATAAGTTGATTAAGATTAGTTGGTTCTTTATTGATAGATGGAGCTTTAGCATAGTTAGAAAAATCATTCACCATGTCTTTCATAGCAGAAACTTGTTGGATAATAGTATGAGTCATCCGATCTAATAGTTCTACTTCATCTGGGGGAAATTTATTTAAGTATTTATATCGTAAACGTTCTGCTGATAATTGAATTGGGGTTAATGGATTTTTAATTTCATGCGCCAAACGTTGAGCTACTTCACTCCAAGCTGCATTACGTTGAGCTTGAATTAATGTAGTAATATCATCAAATACAATCACATAACCATGTCCAGCAGAAAGCTGTAATTGAGTACCTTGACACATTAAAGTTTTACGTCCTCTAGCACCAAATAAAATAATTTCTTTTCGCCAATCTTGAGCATAATTAGCAAGATATGGATAAATAGCATTACATAACGGACGTAATATAGAGTAATCTTTCTGTAAATTGATTAGAGTTTGTCCCAATAATTCATTTAATGGCAATTCCATGATCATGGCTGCTGCTGGATTTGCAGTTCTCAGTTTCATTTTCATATCTACAGAAATTACTCCAGAAGATAATCTTTCCAATACTACTTCCAAATAAGTACGTTGACTGTCAGCTAGTTGTTGACTGAGTTTTACTTCATCTCTAGCTTGAGCAATTTTATCAGTCATATCATTAAATGATTGTACTAAAACTCCTAATTCATCCATATATGTTATTGGTAATTTGGTGGAGTAATTACCTTGAGCAACGGCTATAGTTCCTTCTATTAAATGATTTAATGGTGATACTAAACGATTAGCAACAAAAAATGCTATCCATACAATACCAAAGATACTTAGCAATAATACCAAAGATAGAACTAGAGTAAAACTAATCTTTAGGGGTTGATATAAGTAAGCCCTTTCTTTATAGCTAGTATAAGCATCCTCAACATTTCTAGCTAATTTTCTAATATGATTTGGAATAGGAAATATAGCTTGTAATAAACGTACTGGTTTAGCTTGTGATAGTTTAATCACGACTCTAATATGCAAACCAAGATCGGCTATTTGTTCCAAAGCTATATAGTTATCAGATTTTTTTAACTGAAATAAAATACTATTATGAGGACGATTAGGCAATAGATAGCTAGTATCAGCTGTATTAGATGAGATAATTCGTCCATTAGTTGCTAGTAGGGTTAATTCCGAAGCTCCACTTTTCTCTCGTAATTCATTAAGTAATAACACTATATCACCATGATTAAAACTAATTTCCTCACTAATAGCTAAAGTTTGTTTTTTTGCTTCTCGCATACGGTCGTCAAGAGTTGCTTTACTTAATTCAAAAGCATCTGTTAAAGCATGTTGTACATTAATATCAAACCAATTATCAAGGCGTTGATGTAAAAATTCCAAAGAAAAATAATATACTATAATTACTGGAATAATTGATAGAACTATTAATAAACTAACTAAACGAATCGTTAATCTAGCTCCAATTCGTCTTTTATGTAATTGCCGGATTAAATTGCTTAAATTAAAAATTACTAGAGTTAATAATGTTACTAATGCAATAATATTGATTAATAATAATATTGAATAAAGATGGGCAAATCGTTCCGAATTTTGTAATGCTGAAACGATCATTAATAATGTTGTTAATAAAATAACAAATAAGCTTATTATTAGGCCAATATTTAATCTGTTTTTTAAGGTTGCAAAGGACATGAATACCAACTACTGCTTAAACGCCATTGAGAGGATAGATGAGCGATGGGACGTAATGGAACAGGTAAGGACTCTATATCCAAGTGAATTTGTAAATATACCCAATATTCATCGGGAGAATCAGTTAGTTCTTGTTGGTTTAACAAAGATAAATCTTTTACTTTATTTAAATAATCAATCGCTGCTTCCAAATAAGCAAAATTTTCTTGAGTATTAGTAGTTAGATTTTTCAAGCCATATTGTCGACTTAAAGCATAGTATTTTAACTCATATGGTTGTTTTATCGTAACTACTGTTTTATTCCATAAATACCAACGGTTACGTTCAATAACTGTAGTAAAAACTAATGGTAATGATACTCCATTTTGTAAAGCTTCTATAGCAACTTCAGTCAAGTGAAAATTAAGCTCGGCATCCAACACATATATACCATCAATTAGTGATGTTTCAGCATAATTAATTGAAAATTCAGTAAAACCAGGATTAGCTAGTAAAGCTATTAAGAAAATAATTCCTAGTTTATTCTGCAAATTTAACATGGTTGTTCCGAAAGCTCGGCATTTTCAATAAGATTAGTGCTTAGATAGACAGGCATAATAAAATCCATCAAATTCACCGGGTAAGATTTGCCGCCCATAGATTTGTGCTTGACCACAATCTGTTATTAGTTTTACTGAGTGGGCATCTGGTTGTTTTGCCAAAAAATGTTTTATTTGTAAATAATTTTCTTCTGCAAAAACTGAGCAAGTTACATATAATAATTTTCCCCCAACTGCTAATAACGGCCATAATTTTTCTAATAACAAAGCTTGTTGTGCAACTAGGTTAACAATATCGGTTGATTTTCTTAAATGTTTAATATCTGGATGTCGACGAATAACTCCACTAGCAGAACATGGTACATCCAATAAAATACGATCAAATAATTTACCATCCCACCAATTATCTGGTTGACAAGCATCGGCTTGCTTTATTTTAGCAGTTAAATTTAATCGTTGTAGAGTATCCTGTAATAAATCCAATCGATTTTGTTGGTTATCTAACGCTAACAAGTGTTCCATTTTATAACATTCTAATAAATGGGCTGTTTTACCTCCAGGGGCAGCACAAGCATCTAATACTCTTCCATCAGTTGGTACATCAAGAAACTCAGCAGCTAATTGAGCAGCTCCATCTTGGACTGATACGCAAACATCTTTACCAGTAAAATTAGGTAATTTTCGTACGTCAACTGGCTGAGTTAAAGTAATTCCATAATTAGTATAAGGAGTTATATCTGCGGCAATATCAATCTCTTTTAAGTCATCAATATATTTTTCTCGTGACACTAACTTAGTATTTACCCTTAAAATCATGGGCGGATGAATATTATTAGCAATTGCTATAGCTTCCCATTGTTCAGGCCAGTCTGTTTGTAAACGTTTTAAAATCCAACTAGGATGAGAAAATTTTGTATCTATCTTATTATCTACTATTGCTAAAATTTTATCACTCTTACGTTGAAAATTACGTAATATTGCATTTACTAAGCCAGTAGTTTTAGGTTTATTTAAGATTCTAGTTACTTCTACAGTAGCTGCTATCGCTGCATAAGGAGGAGTGCGTAAATATATTAATTGGTATAAACCGATTAATAATAATACATGGATATCTTTGTCTTTTATTTTTTTATGCAATAGTTGTTGTAATACAGCTTCTAGTCTTACTAACCAACGTAATACTCCATAACATAATTCTTGAGCTAAAGCACGCTCACGAGAATCTTTTAAATTTACTAGTTGTGTTGATAAACAATCAGTTAAGGAGCGTCTTTGCCATATTACTTGATTTAGTATTTTGGTAGCTATACTACGAGCATCATATTTTGACATTATTTTAAATTGTATTTTTTAAATTTGTTTAAAAATAACTTTTTCTAATATTATTAGATAGAAAAAGCTTGGTTTGTTAAGCAGAACTTGGGATAAATAAAGCTTTCAAGTTCTGCCTAGATGATTATTTATTAGTAATCATGTTTTGTAGATGATCATTTATAACAATTGAATTTAATTGTTTTGAAGTAAATGCAACTGATTTTTTAGGGACATCTTTATTATACGGTTCTGTTGGTATAATAATACCCTCTTGACTTAGATGAGACCAAATATGTTGCCATACGTTTCTCAAAACAGCAGCTTTATATAAATAGTTTTCAGTTTTGAAAAATACTGCATAATTTGCCACCAAAGTATTGATTGCTTTACCTGTAGTTTCTTCAAGTAAAATATAAGGTTTAGCATCTTTCACAATGTTTTCTTCTACAGAAAATATTGCTTCAATAATAATTTGTTCTATTATTCTTGGATCATATTTCGGATCTAATAAAAGATTAAATTGTAACCAATATTGATTGTCAGGATAGCTGAAATTATAAATATCAGAGGTTGAAACTACATTATTAGGAATACTAATAATATATTCATTACCTGTTTGTATTTTTGTAGTTCGCCAATTTATATCAACTACTTGGCCATCTTCAAAATCACCTATTTTTACCCAATCACCTACCCGAAATGATCTTTCAACACTAAGAGCAATGCCTGAAAAAATATTTCCTAATGAAGTTTGTTGAGCTAATCCAAAAATAAAAGCAAGTAAACCACCACTTGCAAATAAACTAGTTGTTGGTTGTTCAAACACAAAAGCAATGATTCCAAATAATGCTAGACAGTAAATTATAAAAGAAACTAAAAATTTTATCAGTGCAGGAACTGAATGGCCAGCTCTTTCTATTAATGGTATCCATAAAAACCGTTTGACTGCTATATTTAGCAAAAATGCTGGTATAAGCCACCATAACATATCAAATGTTATTATAACTATTGATCTTATAGTTACCATATTTATTTTGACAGAACTAAGGGTAATTTCTGTTGCTATAATTAATAAAACAGCAAAAATAGCTTGGAAAAACCATAATAGTTTTAAATATTTAGTCTTAGTGTAACTTAATACAATCAATAATAATGTTACTATAAACGTAAATATAAAAAATTCTGTAGTAAACTCTGAAGGAATTAAAGCATGGTAAGCATAAGTATTGCTTTTAATAACAACATTAGCATTGAAGGTTGAATATTCAATAGCATTTTCCCCTAAATAATCAGGATTACCTAAAGGATTTTTTTCTGTCACATTCTGAAAGAAATTAATTTCTGTAGTTTTCCAACCAGTCAAAGAAATTAATTTTTGTTCTTCCTTGCCTGAAAAATTGTTTGCAAATAAATTCTGCTCTTGACCTGTTCCCAATACATCATTTACATAAATTATCTTATCTTTATCTAATTGACTGTGATAAAAACTAATTCCTAAATCATGCCGGTCAACAAATACATCACTTGAATGGTAAATTTCCTTAAAAGGAATCCCATGTATTCTATATAGAAGATAGGTTTGTCCATCAATTGTTTTTTCAAGAATAAGTTCTTTTAATACAGCAGGCTTTACTGCATTAATAAATTTGATATCTTGAGGTTTAATAATATTGCCATTATGTTCCTTCTGAAATCTAAACCATAAGTAGAAATCTGGAATATAAGTAGATTTATATAAATCAATATCACTAATTCCATTAAATTGCACACCAGTATAAACAACAGTCTTATATTGTTGTTCTTTTTCATTGGAGCTAATTAACTGTAATGGTGCAGAAATAAGATGGCCTTTTTTATAAGTACCCATCGATATTGGTTTGGAAATATTACCATTTTTATCAAAATAATTAGGTCCAGTAGTTCCTTTAACAGATTTTTCTGGCTTGTTAAAGTTGGCAATAGTATTCTTTAAATTATTCCTAAAAGAACCTAATTCTTGTTCTTTCGTTTGTCTGATTGCTTCAACAATAACACGAGCAGCATCCACTGCATAAAATGCTGCACTAGGTAAATTTTCCTGATATTTTTCTTTATAGATTGAATTGAACTGCGTAGCATATTTATTAGCTACATCAAGTAGAAAGGAAGTTATATAAATTCCTTCTGTGTAATAACCAGATAGCTTTTTTTCTTTTGAATAATTCTTGAAACTTTCATGGAAATTTGCATAAGAATCTGGGGCAATTAGTATATTTTTAATACCAGCATCTTTAATAGATTTGACAAGTTTTACCCCTTCACTACGTTGAGTGGCTAAAAAAATAATACCTGCATCATTAGAATTAGCTTGCAAAAAACTGACAACTTTTTCTATCTCTTGTCTTTGTTTTGACTCATTTTCGGGTAATGTCCATTGATATTTTACTACAACTTCCATCTTTTTTAAACTCTTTCTAAATACATCTGCAAGCTCATTACCATAAGATGTGTCAATACGAATAATACTAATAGGTTCATTTGGTTGTAGTAAAAATTCCTTAGCATAATTAGCTAATAAACGACCTTGCAATTGGTTATCAAAAAATGTTCTAAAATACCATTCATTATCCTGAGTTACTTGCATAACAGATGAAGTTGGGGTTATCGCTGGAATTTGATGTTTTTTATAAATTTTTCCAGCCGCTATGGAACAATCACTACGCCGATGACCAATAACAGCAACAGCGGGACTTTGGGCAATTTTTAATGCTACTTCTTTAGCTATACTAGGATTATTCTTATCATCAAAATAATCAATAATAATCTCTTTTTGATCTATATTCCGATTTTTATTAATATGATCGATATATATTTCAATTGCTTGAAGCATAGAAATGCCTTGCTTTTTATCCTCACCAGTTAAAGGACCAACAAATGCAATATGAATCGCATCATTGTTGTTAAAATACTCTATTTTTGTTACAACAAAAAATGATAAAACAATAACAATTAATGTAAAAATTGCATAAATAATTTTTTTTATTTTCATTTAGATTATTTGGTCATATAAAGCATTTAATTTAAACACAGTTTCATTTTATAAATATATAATTAATATACGTTTTTAATTATAGAACACATATTTCGTATAAAAATTATTAAAATTTGTGAAATGAATCCAATAATGATATTCTCTTATATATATAAAAAGAGTTTGAAATTATATTATCAAATATAAATTTATATGTCATTATAGATTTGAATTTAAACTTCATAGTCAACATTATAAAAAATAATTAATTACGAATGATTATATTTAAAGTTCTTTTATTACTTTCTATTTCATCAATGGCTTATGCTAATAATTGGTTTCAGAATTCCGAACAACAGGGAAAAATTGCGTTTGACCAAAAAAATTATGCAGAAGCAGTGAAATTATTCAATGATTCATATAAACGTGGAGTCGCATTATATCAAGATGGTCAATATGTTGCTGCTGCTGAAGAGTTTGCTAAAGTTGATAATCCTAAAATAAATTTGGATGCTCAATATAATTTAGGTAATTCTTATTTTCAACAAAAGGAATATAAAAAAGCCGTTCAAGCTTATGAACAAGTGTTGAAAAATCAACCTAACCATGATGATGCTAAATCTAATTTAGAATTAGCGAAACAACAATTAAAAAAATCCGAGGAATCCAAACCAAGCGAAGATTCTGATCAATCCAAACCAAGTGAAGATTCTGAGCAATCTAAACCAAGTGAAGATTCTGAGCAATCTAAACCAAGCGAAGATTCTGATCAATCCAAACCAAGTGAAGATTCTGATCAATCCAAACCAAGTGAAGATTCTGATCAATCTAAATCAAGTAAAGATTCTGAACAGTCTCAAACAGATTCTCAATCCCAACAAGAAGATATGGAAGAAAATCTAACATCAACTGAAAATAGTGATGAACCAGACGAATCAGAGCAGACTGCTGCAAGTTCAGCAATAGTGAAAGAAAGTGATATGATGGCTGATGCGTTATTAGAACGTATTAATGAGAATACTAAACAGTTATTGCGTGGTCAGTTTTATATTGATGCCCAGAAATCTAAGCAAAGACCACCAGATAAGCCTTGGTAATGTTTGATATTAACTGGTCTCCTGTTTGGTTGACTTTACAACTAGCAACCGTTACGACTGTTATCTTATTAATTATAAGTACTCCATTAGCCTGGTGGTTAGCTAATACTAAATGTTGGTGTAAAAGTGTTATTGAAGCATTGGTTGCGTTACCTTTAGTAATGCCACCAACTGTATTAGGGTTTTATCTATTAGTAATATTAGGATCACAAGGAATAGTTGGTGAATTATGGCAATCATTGACTGGTGGACATCTTGCTTTTACCTTTACTGGTTTAGTCATAGGTTCGGTAATTTTTTCTTTACCATTTGCAGTCCATCCATTACAAAACTCCTTTAGTGCTATGGGAACTAGGCCATTAGAAGTAGCGGCAACTTTAAGAGCTAGTCCTTTAGATCGCTTTTTTACAGTAATTTTACCGTTAGCACGTCCTGGTTTTTTGACAGCAATTACTTTAACTTTTTCTCATACAGTGGGAGAATTTGGAATGGTATTAATGATAGGTGGTAGTATTCCAGGCAAAACCCAAGTATTGTCTATTGCTATTTATGAACATGTTGAAATGGCTGACTTTCAATCAGCTCATATTTTATCTGGATTTATGTTGTTATTTTCATTTGTAATTTTATTATTTCTATATAGTATTAATAAGCGTTTGCATAAAACATGAGTATTTAGAGCCTGTTAAAAAATATAACACATTTATTTATAGCAATTAAATGTAGGTTGGGTAGAATAAAAACGTTAAACTAAGCCTGACAAGTCGCCCTGCTTCGTATTCCTAATTACCTTAAAATACTAACATTATATGGGTATTTTATATCTAACTCAAGTCAATTATTCTTCTCTTAAAGCTTCTGCTGGTTCAATCTGAGTAGTTTTCCAGGCAGCTAAAATAGCACTTAAACAAGCGACTGTAATTGTCAGCAAAGCAGCAATCAATATATAACTATTCGGTAAATGACAAATCTGTTGTCCCATGTCCAAATCACTGGCAAAAACTAAATTTATCACTAATGCTAAACTAAAATAGGCTGATACAGCAATAAAAATACTCAAGATAGCCATTGCTAAAGCTTGATATATAGGAAATCTGAATACTTGATAACGAGAAATACCAATTAATCGCATTATACTAAGTTCCCGTTTTTTCCGTTCAACTGTCGCATAAAGACTAGCTATTAATGCTGCTATTCCTCCAATAATTCCAACGATAGCAACAAGCCAAAAAATTCTAGTTAAACCTCTATCTAAAATCTTAATCCGTTCTATTTCATCTGATTTTGCTACTACTTCAATTCCTTGTTTGGTTAAAATACTATAAATCTCTTGCACATCATCAATAGTTTTAACATATAGACGAAATCCACTATAATTCAACCTAGTTAACAAAAATATTTGCAGTTTTTCATTAAAAATTATTTCTCGTTGCAATCCAGTACGCAAAGTTGCTAATAATTCCAACGGAGCTATAGCATATTTACCTGGACTTTTACCCGTAATCTGCATCGGAAACTTAATTTGACCTTTTAACCCATTGAAACTGGCGGTTATATTTTCATTATTAGCATTAGACATTAATATTTGATAAGTGGTATTATTTGCTAATTTCCCCCAGGGTAAATTTAAACCAAGCCGTTGTTGATTTTTAGTAGTTAAAGCAATTCCAAATACCGGCATTTCGGTTGGTAAATTAATAGCTAACTTTACATAAGGCATCATAATTGCGTTTTTCCCTCGTAACTTACGTTTTAAGGCACGATAACTTGCGGGTTGAACTATATTATTAATATTTTGCAAGTTATAAGCAATTAAATCTGCTGGCAGAGTAAAACCTGTGATTTGGCTAAATATTTCCCGTTCTAACAGTTCTATATTATTAATGCCAGTACCGATAATAAGACCGCTAGATGCTACCGGATCAAGTGATTTAGCTAACATAACCATAATGCCATCAAAGCTTAAATAAGGTTTTGGAGTTCCACCAGGCCAATCTCTTTCTGGTATTGCTATATTTTCTTTATAATTTTCTACATCAACGACAAAATCAAGTTGAGTATAAACTTTAGCCATAGTGCCAGCTCGTTGATTTAATATCGAAATAATTTCTAATTCAGCTTCTACGAATTCTTGTCGACCTGCACGACTTCTAGTTACTCGTACTGCCAATTTATCACCCACTCCAACTCCTATTTCCTCAGCAGCAGCTTGAGTCAAAACACATTGATTATTTTGTGGAATAATTCCACCATTTTCTAAAATTAATGGATCATTATTAGTTGTGGGAACAAGGTCAAAAATCTTGTGGGAATTATTAATTTTAACTGTGATAATTGAAGAGGAAACTCTAGTGGTTGGGATTAAAAAATCTATATCTTTATGTTTGGCAAAATTAGTAAACCAATCTTTATTATAATCATAGGTTTGAGTTGGTCTTATTTCTCGATATACTGGGTCTTGGACTAATCTATCTTTCAAAGTAGCAATAGTTCCATATTTTAATCCCATCAACAATAATAGTGGAGAGATTACCGCAGCAATTGCAAGCACTAAACATAAGGTTAATATCCATTCATGTAATAAGTCAAACATAGCCAAACTTAACACTGTACCATTAGATTTCATGCCTGTACCTCCAACACGGAATTAGTTTTAACAGCAGATTCATGGGAAACTTTAAAAGTATAAGTTATATCTGCTAATTTACTAACTAAATCATAATCATGAGTTACCATAACGATAGTAGTTCCTATTTCTTTAGCTAGTTCATAAAAATTTTTTACAATAATATGAGCATTTTCTTTATCAACGGCTGCGGTTGGCTCATCAGCTAAAATAATATCTGGTTTATGTGCCATAGCTCGTAAAATAGCTACTCTTTGCCGTTGTCCACCGGATAAAAATTGAGGCTTCTTAGTCAAAATATGTTCCACTCCCATTTTTTTAGCTAGTTTATATATGGCTGCGACTGAATAACCACTTTGTTTAACTTTAATTGGTAATAAAATATTTCTTTCTACAGTTAAAAATGGTAATAAACCGCCAGTTTGTAACACATAACCAAATATATTACGCCTAATTGCCGCTAATTTTGCTTCATGATTCCAAATCTCTGTAATATCCATTACCTCAGTAGAACTGTTAATTATAAATTCTTTACATTTATTAGGACGTAAAACTAATGCCAATATATCTAGTAATGAACTTTTACCACAACCACTAGCACCAACAATAGCAACAAATTGGCCTCGTTGGAGACTAAAATTTGGTACATTTAGCTCGAAACTGACACCACCCTGCTCACGTTTTTTTTGCATTTCTAAAATGCTTAATAACTTATTAGACATATAAGTTTCCATTGTTAGTAAATAATAAGCATATAACTATTATATAGTAATTATATTTATCAATAGTATTTAAACTTAAATAGCCACGGGTGAAACCTATGGTACTAAAATAACATAGCAAAATGATTACCAGCAAGTATAAATAACATAGTAGTCTTATGAAATTAATAAATTTATATATTTAAATAAATATTGACTTACCTATTGACAAATAATTTTTATTTATGCTAACTTGTTTAAAGTAAACTTTTCTTTTAAATATATTTAAGGTCAATGGAAAATGTCACAAACTAAAATCATTATTGTAGGATTAATGCTAAGTATTTTTAGTATTACTGTAAATGCTGCTGTTACAGACACAGAATGGAAGGTTGGAGTTGAATGTTTGGAGGCAAATCAATTGCCACCACATAGATTACTATGTATGGCAGTTGATAAAAATGAACTAAAATCTATCATGAGGGCTGGTTTTATGATTGGAACTAAAACTAGACAGACTTGGTGTAGCTTGATTGATAAACTTGGATTACGAGCTTCATCAGGAGATGCACGTGGTAAAGAAGGTATGGCTGAATGTGATGCTAACGGTGATTATGAAAAAGCCTTTCAACGTGGTGGTGAAGTTGTACGCTGTATTACAGAAAAAGTATTTACAGATTACAATCAATGGGGACTGTTGGCAACTCATTTGTATTACTGTGAAAACTTAAATAGTAGTGGTGATTGTGTTGCAGCTGTGGAAATAGCTAAAAATCTCCGTGGTAAAGAACCAGATTGTAAAAGTACAGGTAGCTTATGGAAATGGTCTAAGAAACAGGATTATGTAAGAACTTCACTTGATTCAGTTTATAATAAGAATTGCAATGTAAAACGAGATAAAATGTTATCTTACTGTGAATCAGTACTCAAAGATAAAAATCAATGTCAAGATTTATATCCTACAAATAAATAACTTTAGGATGACTAAACTATGAAAAAAATTTTAATTAGTGGAATTATAGCCATTTTTTCTATGCAATTGGTACAAGCCGCAACAATCTGTGATACCAAGTTAGCTTTGGTTGAAGCTCGTTTAAATCTGATGATGATGGTAATGTCAACTGAAAAGGAAGATCAAGATAGTTTAAGAGTAGAAATTAATAAAGCTAGCACAGGACTTGATAAGGCTTTGGTTGCCATGCTTAAAGATGAAAACAAGACTGATGATGCTCAATTAACTAATTTACAGGATACTTGGACTGCATTTAGAAATACTAGGGAAGCTGATATCATTCCAGCAATTTATGCAGGAAATAATGATAAAGCTATAGCAATAGCGACTGGTATTCAAGCAGAACGAATGAAGATTATGGATAATGTAATTCAGGCTCTTAACGGAGATAACTGTAACTAGCCGTTTAACAATAGCAAAATATATTAAGTGAAATTTAATAAAATTATAATTTCGCTTAATATATCCTACCAGTTAAAGAGAACCAAATATGTTTCAAAATATATTAATTAGATTAACCATTATTTTTATTATTATTTTTACATTTACAGCATGTTATGAAGCTAAAATGAAGCAAGAAGGTCTAGAAGCTGTGAACGTTTTTTTAGAGGAAATGAGTCCTGAATTAGCTAGAAAGATCGAGGAAATTAAAGCAGAAATTACACATACTGAAGAAAAGATCAATAAACTGTCTGAATTAAAACTTAAGCATCCAAATTATACAGGAAAAATAGAAAGTTCACGCAGACAATGGGAAGTTTTGCAAAATAAATTGCAACAAAGTTTACAAGAAATTAAAGATGTAGTAGAAAGTACTTATGTAACCTACGAATTGGATAGAATTCAAGGTGGTAATCAATTTAATAAGATATCTGGAAAATTACTCTCTTCTGCTGATTTGGTGTTATCTTCTGCTAGTACAACTAAAGATGCAATTGAACAGGCTTTAAATGAGGTAGAAAACCAATCTTTACCTGAGTTAAATGATTATGCAACTGATAAAAATACTGCTGTTGTAGAAAACCAACCTTTACCTAAGTTAAATGATTTTACAGCTGATAAAAATACTGCTGTAGAAGAGATAAATAATACTGACTCAAATCCTATTAATTCTAATATTTCATGTGATGCTAAGACATTTTTAGCTGATGTGCATTTAAATTTGATGATGATGGTTATTGCAACGGATAAAATGGAACAAGATATTTTAAATAAAGAAATAGATAAATCCACCGTCAAATTTGAGCAAGCTCTTTCAAAGATGTTTCAAACAGAAAATGCACAAATAAATACTTTACAAGATACTTGGATTATGTTTAAAAGAACTAATGAAATTAAAATTATCCCAATGATTAAAGCTGGTAATAATGATAAAGCTTTAGATATTGCAAACAATACTCAAGCAGAACGCATGACTACTATGAATACTATAATTCAAAATATAGTTGGGGATAATTGTGAATAATAATTTTAAATTATAAATCAAAGGGGAAAAATATGTTTGTTAGATTATTTATCATCTTAATATTATTACTAATTTCGGCCTGTAATGAATCTGATAATGAATCTGAAACATTACAGTTACCTAGACCATTTGCTATAATTACTAGCGTACAAGGGCAAACTACTGCTGGTTTAAAAGGTATTGATAGTGATAATAATGGTATACGTGATGATATAGACCAGTTGATTAAGCAAAAGTTCTCAGGTACCCTAGCGATAAAACATGCGGCAGAACAAGAAGCTCAGGCATTACAAAAGTTTATGGAAGTAAATACTAGGGAAGAAGCTTTAATAGCAACAGAACAAATTGCTAGAGCAACCAGTTGTACTTTTAAAGTATTATCTGATCCAATCCATAATTATGAAATTAGGCAAGCTTTATCCATAGAAATAGAAGCCTGGACTACCAATACTAAAGAAAGATTACTTAAATATTTAGAATCTAGTAAACTCGTCAGTGGAGCATATTTTATGCAACCAATTGAACCGGTTTGTAATTGAGGAAAATTATAATGAGAATCATAATATTATTTCTTCTTAGTTCTTTTGCATATGCACAACAATGTGAACTAGAAGAATATCGAGTAGTATTTAGTAATGGAGAATTGACAACTCCTAAACAAGCATTTACTGCTATGAATGAATTAGCTTTAAACTTGGGTGACAACTATGCTGGTGAAGGGATAACCTATGATTTAGCTTATAATTATTCGGATATGGCATTTAAGCAACTTTTGCAAACTTCAGATCAACGCTTATGGTACATAAATTTAGCCAAACTAATATATAATTGGAAATATCAAGTTCATACACCAGAATTAAATGAGCATGTTGAAAAATATAGAGAAGCAATTTTACAAGGTCAGAAAATGCTAGTTATTTCTCATTCTCAAGGCAATTTTTATAGCAATTTAGCTCAACAGATGCTTACTAACCAAAAACCTGCTATTACTATGGGAAGCTTTGGTGTTTTTGGAATAGCGATCCCAAGTAGTCAGGTTGGGGAAAATGGAACTTATTTGACTAATCATCTTGATATAATTACTTCAATCCCAGGTTCATTAGAAGCAAATTGGACTTTACGACACATTGATAATGGAAAAATTGTTGATAATATTGGTTCGATTCCAGCTCATAGTTTTAATCATACTTACTTATCCCCTTATTATGATATTCGGCCTGAAATCATTACAAAAATAAAGCAAGAGTTGAGTAAATTAACTAATCCACCACAAATAGTTAAAAGTGGTTCAATTACAGTTACGCTTACTTGGGATATCACAAATGCTAATGATATTGACTTACATGTGTTTGAACCAGGTGGAACTCATGTAGATTTTAATAATAAAACTGGTGATAGTGGCTATTTAGATGTTGATAATAGAACAGGATTTGGGCCTGAACATTATTATACGGATTGTGAAAAACTCCAAACGGGAGAATATATTGTTGGGATAAAATATTACAGTGATAGTCATAGACCCATAAGAGCAGTTATGACAACTGTAACTATTTCAACTCCAGGTTCAACCAGAACATTCACAACTAAACTGGATCAAACAACTGGCCAAACTAATACTGGCTTTGTTAAATTAGCTAAAGTTATTATCGGACGAGTTGGTAATCCAATCAATGGAAGATTAAAATATCAGATTATTCCACTTGGATCAGATAAATAGAAAGTGATAACGAAACCCAGGATTTTGGTAAATATACATATTTCCTAAATAGACTTCTTGCATAAGTATTGATAAGTATTTGATATAATTGAGTTTATCTTTAATAAAGAAATATAATAAAATCAATAAGTTATCTTACTTATGCAAGAGGTCTAATAAGTGTATATAAATGTAGGATGCAATGA
>DAOUSL010000177.1 GCA_030627235.1 Thioploca sp. | reverse complement strand
TTAGACAATTTGTCAGAGACACCATCAGAAAATGTTATTCAATAACTAATTTAAAATTAATAATTTTACTTAAGTTGATGCCTATGCGGTCCCACGCATCTTACCCATCCACAATCTCCCAGCTTGACATCAATCATAACTAAAGAATATAATAATTTCCTGACATTATAACTTGAGAAAACCATGAAAGAGCCAAAAGCCGTATATTGAAGACTACTTTTAGTAAAAGTAACAGCAAAAAATAGTTGTTTATAGTAGCGATATTATAGAAACCCTTATTCGTGCTTATGTTATGGCATCTGGGCATAATATATTACAGAAAAATCAATTACATATTGGAAAAAGATGTTCTATTTTAGTATGTTCCTTAACTAGAACAGCTCTAGAAACCGCAATAAAACAAGCCTGTGGCCTAAATCCAAATATCCAAGCAACAACCCAAAAAACCTATGCTGATGTTGCTAAACTTATGAAAGATACTGGTTTTAACTGCTCAATTGACGGTGGTATTGCTACCAAGAAAGACATGGTCAACTATTGTTCTACTAAGCACTCTCAACAGTAATCTAAAAAAACTGCAAACAGAAATTGAGCAGATCGACCTTGATAAAGAAGTTATAAGAGCCAGTGGAAGTAGAGCTACTTGTCTGTACCGTTATTCATTAGAAGATGTGGGAAAGCTTGTCTTAAATATGGATTCAGTAATATTAGTACTTTAGTTAAACTGAATACCAAATTAGAGATAAAATGGCATTAAGTTTTTAAAGGATTTAGCTTTCAGCATAATTACCAAATTGGTAGCTACCGAGCTGACTTCTTCGTAAAAGATTTAAGATTAATTTTAGAATGTAACGGTTATGACAACCATCGTTATTATAATCAGAAAGAAGAAAAACAACGAGAAAAATTACTTAATCAGAATTACACTATAATCCGCTTCCACCACAAAATAACCCCAGAACAATTATTCAACGGAATCCTAAAAGTTTGAGTACATAATTATAGTACTTTCCATTCATATATCTCTCTACACAATCATTCCCAACTTGACATCAATTATAAGCAAAGAATATAATTACCTGTTAATGTTAAAACTTAACAAAATAAATCATGTAGGTTCTCCTTTACCGATTTTTCAAATTTCTTTGATACTATAAATATAATAGTCTATCAGATTTATAGTTTTTCCAAATTATTATTTTGACAAACAAGTCCAACTAATGAACTACAATGCTGCCGCTATAGAAGTCCTCACTGGACTAGAACCTGTCCAAAAACGACCTGGTATGTATACCGATACTACCCGTCCTAACCACTTAGCTCAAGAAGTCATTGATAACAGCGTTGATGAAGCTATAGCAAAATATGCCAATCAAATTGACGTAATTCTACATGCTGATAATTCCATAAGTGTGCGTGATAATGGGCGTGGAATGCCAGTCGATATTCATCCAGAAGAAGGAGTAAGTGGAGTTGAAGTAATTTTAACTAGGCTACATGCTGGAGGTAAATTCTCCAATAAAAACTACCAATTTTCTGGTGGATTACATGGAGTTGGAGTATCAGTGGTAAATGCCTTGTCCAACAATCTTGAAGTCGCTATTAAACGTAATGGCCAACTTTATCAAATGTCTTTTAATAATGGTGAAAAAACTTCTGAACTTAATGTCAATGGTAAGGTAGGACAACGTAATACTGGTACAACTATTAGATTTTGGCCTAATCCTAAATATTTTGATCATCCCAATTTTTCGATTGCTCAACTTACCCATGTATTGCGAGCGAAAGCTGTATTATGTGCTGGTTTAACCATTACTTTTGCAGATGAATATACTGGTAATAAATTGAAATGGTTATATAAAGATGGGCTTACTACTTATTTATTAGATGAATTGGGTAATGTAGAAAGCTTACCGGAAACACCATTTATTGGCCATTTTGCTGCTGTAACCGAAGCTGTCGATTATGCTTTACTCTGGTTGCCAGAAGGTAATTTATTGACGGAAAGCTATGTTAATTTAATCCCAACTACTCAAGGCGGTACACATGTCAACGGTTTACGCAGTGGATTATTGGATGCTGTACGAGAATTTTGTGATTATCGCAACTTATTACCACGTGGAGTTAAACTAGCTCCAGAAGACGTTTGGGAACGTTGTGCTTATGTATTATCAGTTAAAATAGCTGAACCACAATTTTCTGGTCAAACTAAAGAACGATTATCTTCTCGAGCTTGTGCTAAATTTGTATCTGGAGTGGTGCGAGATGCTTTTTCTTTATGGTTAAATCAACATGTTGAACTAGGTGAACAAATTGCTGAATTAGTGATTAATAATGCTCAGAAACGGTTGCGAGCTGGAAAAAAAGTTACTCGTAAAAAAGCTACCAATGGTCCAGCTTTACCTGGGAAACTAGCTGATTGTACCTTGCAAGATGTTAATAAAACTGAGTTATTTTTAGTTGAAGGTGATAGTGCCGGTGGTTCTTGTAGGCAAGCTAGAGATCGAAATTTTCAAGCCGTAATGCCATTGCGAGGTAAAATTCTAAATACTTGGGAAGTGGATACTAATCAAGTGCTTGCTTCCCAAGAAGTACATGATATAGCAGTTGCTTTAGGCATTGATCCGGGTAGTGATGATTTGACTGGATTACGTTACGGGAAAATATGTATTTTAGCTGATGCTGATTCTGACGGAGCTCACATTGCAACTTTATTATGTGGTTTATTTTTCAAGCATTTTTATAAATTAGTCGCTGAAGGACATGTTTATATTGCTACTCCACCTTTATATCGGATTGATATTGGGAAAAATATTTATTACGCCTTAAATGATGATGAAAAGCAAGGGATTTTAGACCGAATAGCTGCCGAGAAAAAACGTGGACTAATTGATATACAACGTTTTAAAGGATTAGGAGAGATGAATCCGTTACAATTGCGAGAAACTACTATGTCACAAGATACTCGACGTTTAATTAGGCTTAATGTTGATGATGGTGAAAAAAATTATACTGTTATGAATATGTTATTAGCTAAAAAACAGGTGGCAGCTCGAAAAATTTGGTTGGAAAATAGGGGTAATTTAGCAGTGGTTTAGTGAAGAATCGCATCAATTAAATTTCTATATAATTGATGCAATTCCCTTCGTTCATTGCATCCTACAAATGACTGGATTCATAGTACATCATAATCAATTAATCCGAAAGGTAAATTGAATAGTAAGGGAACAAATTACAACAAATAATAAAAAAGCTACTTCTGCTGAGTGTAACCATTCTGGACCAATAGTAATATATTTATTTTGTGGTAAATCAATATTTATCTGTTCTAAAGGAGAGCTTTCCGGAATATAACCAATTGGATTTCCAAATAATGAATTCCACCATTGCTGTTTATGTAAAATTGGAATTGCTTCAGTTAAAGGAAAGGATATAATACTATTACCTTTAGAATCAATTATTTGTTCATTGTTTATTGGCCAAGTAAGTTGCCATTTTCCATCTTCTATCTTGTTAGCATTAAATTGGATTGTTTCTGAAACTGGGGATATTGTTATTTCAATTGATGTTCCTGCTTCTGGTAAAGTATAGTTATAATCTGTACCTATCCATACTAACAAAAATAATACTGGTAATGAAGCTAATACTGCTGGAAATAAAGTTAAACCAATCTGGTTTCCAGATAATTTTAAGGATTTACTGATTAGTTTCCAAGCTCCACTAAATTCACCATCATAATCATTTAAAGCTTTCCTTGTTGTAGCTATGTCAATTTTTAATTTGGAAAGCTTCTCTTGGGAAGATAGCAATACATACAATCCCATTGAAATAATAGAACCAATAATCCCCCAAAAAGCTAATTTGAATATTGGTGATAGAAAAGCACTTAATATTACAGTATCAAACCAAGAAAAAAAAGGTGAAGGTATATCGAAAAAACCCATAAAATTTACTCAAAATGTGGAGTTAAAATAGTAATTTCAAACATCATAATCCAATATATTATTGCTCTTTTTTCTGTTCAACTACAGTATCTTGCACTACGGTTTCTTCTTCCGCAACTTTTTTGCCACGTATCTTTCTAATCAAAGCTCGTATCGGCCAAAATAAAATTATCGCTAATGCTGTTACAATCGCAACCACTAGTCCAATCAAAGAACCAATTAAAGTCAATCCAGCACCTGGACCAACATACGCTGATACTGTTCCAGAAAATACCATTACAAAGATTGCAATTCCTTTTATACTTATTTTCATATTATGTTCCTATTGCTTAGAAAATTCAAAATTTAAAGAATCAGGGTTAATTCGTTGTCCCCAACTAACAATAGCCAAAAAATTTTCGTCTTTTGGGCTTCTAAATGGGCTGATAAATTCCCACACAATTTCTTTATCTGGAGTAACTTCAAATATATGACCTTGATAAGATTCAGTAATAAGAGTATTATCATTTGCTAATCTTTGCTGTGAACCTTTACCAAGAGTTCTAATCATATTCTGTTCATCACCAGTATATTGCCAAATTATTTCCATATTCAAAGGGTTAAATTCTATCACTCTAGAATAACCACCTTTACCATAATAACCTTGATTATCAAATATTAACATATTACCATTGGGAAGAAAGTCAGGATCATGTTGCCGATGCCAATAGCCTTTAATAGCCCAAACTACTTTTTCACTATCTGGATCGATAGCAGCTATCACATCTATATTACGAATCGAAATTAATAATTGACCTGGTTTTAAAAATGGAAATTTAGCTGCCAAACTTTCATCAAGTACATCTATAGCATTGGTATGCCAAGGATCCCATTTAACACTAACTTCTCCCAAAGTATATAAAAGTTCTTTAAAATCAGAATTATAAAATGCTTTGGAAATAGAAATCTGTTTTAATTCCTTACCATCAGCAGATAAAATTGCTATTCCATCTTCTAGCAAAGGTGGTTCTAGATGAATTTGCGGTATTTTTTCTGTGGTAAATTTATGAATTAAAGCATATATCTTACCATCTTTGCCAACATTCACATCATGATGCACATTTTCTGCATATTTCCACAGTAAATTAGAATCTTTATCCAACTTAATCATGCCATAACCATAAGGAGTATCGCCATGTACTTCATAGGTTGCTAATAAATCTCCATTTGGATATAAATGAGCTTTTCGCCAAAATATAAAATCTTCTGGCAACGGCATATTTACATGTGGAGGATTTTCCCAAACTTTGGAAAATGAATATTGCCATTCATGCACAATTTTCCCATCCATTGTCATCAAAAAAGCTTTTTGAGCATGACCAGAAGTAAATAAAGTTAAGCCATTATTTGCTTTGTCTTTATTGTATTTAAAAATCCCACTTTCTAAATAGCGAGTTCTAGGAAATAGTTTTCTATCATCATATTTACTACGGGGACTAGTTTTTTCATGTAATGCCTTAGCAGCCCGATAAGCATCACGGATGTATGGATACGGCCAAAGTTCCATCTTATAAGATGCCATTCCATAAATCATTCCCATAAAAATTAAAGCAATAAATAAAGCCACAAAAAATAGCTTTTGTCCTATGTTATTCATATGTTTTTCCTAAAGTTATATTTTTTAAGTATACTTAATTTAAAGCATAATTATTTGTAAAGGTAATCTCTTGCGGCTACCTTAAATTCATATGGTATTAACATGCTATTACAAGGATTTTATAAGGTATGAATAGGATTTAAATGAATAGGAAGAATTTATACCTAAAATAATTGAATCTTCATAGTAAGAATTTTAATTAACCTACCATTTTAGATCACAATATTATTCCCAGCTTTTGTACCTTGCTGTAATAGCCATTTCTGGATTTAAACATTCAATTAATCTATTCATTATAGCACTACTTATACTTTGTACAATACGTTTATTTTAATCATAGATGATTTATAATATATAAAATGTTATAATAATTTCCGCATATATTGAGAAAACTTATTGACTAAATTTATGATGAACATAACATTAAGACAACTAACATTATTCCAAGCAGTCGCACAACATTTGAGTTTCACTAGAGCTGCAATCGAATTATCTTTAACTTAACAATCCGTTTCCATTCAAATCAAACAATTATAAGGACATAAAAGACATATTGGAATGTCGCAGTTTCTTTGGAATTAGCCACTAAAAAAATTATCCCTAGTCGCTAAAACCTTTTTAGAATTCTCCTTGGCAAATTCTCAAAAAGTTGTGGAACAGTCCACATTTTAAATTGGTCATTAATTCATTTGTAATATATTTAGATATAAAAGGTAAATAACTATGAAGTTAAAGTATTCATTAATAATATTAATTTTAAGCTGTGGAAGTATCCAAAACTCATTTGCTGAAAGTTTATTTAAGCAATATAAAATGCCTCCTTTGGATAGAATCACCGCTTCTTCTCAAATCAAAACACTATTATACCAGTCTAAAGTTTTAAAACGGTCTCAAACTGTATCGATTTCACTAGATGCAATAAATGACCCAAAGGCTTATCAAACACAATTACGCAGTGAAATTAAAGATAGCTTACCAAATTTGACAACTAATGAAATAGTTGAATTTACTGGTAGTAAAACTAGTGAGTTAAATTATTTTTTACAAAATCTTACTGGTAATAAAACAGTTATTTTACAAAAGTATCAGATAATTGGTGATGAAAGCTTATTGATACCAGCAAACACTGTGTTACTAGGTAATAATACTACATTACTTTCCTCGGTTTCCCCTAGTATTTCAATCGCTGCTGATAATATTGCAATCAAAGATTTAATTATTGAAACTACTGGAATTGGTATCCAAATTACTAATTCAGTAGGAGTTATAATGAAAAATTTACAACTCACTAATTCTGGACGTGGAATTGCGGTATTAACTGATAGTCATTTTATAGAAATGAATCAAATCCAAATTGAGAATCCTAAGCAAGGCGGAGTTTTAATTCAAGGTAATGTATCCCATGTTTGGTTACATAATTCCCAAATCCGCAATAGTCAACGTGCAGACCATGGTGGGGCTGGAATATTAATTAGTGATGCTAAATCTAAACCAAATTTGGAAGAAAGTACTACAAACAAAGCAATTACCGAACATATTTGGCCATTACCAAAATCGATTCCTTATGCCTTATTAATTGAAAATAATATTATAACTGATAATCTATCCGAAGGAATATATGTTGATGGTGGTTATGGTTTAGTGATTCAAAATAATCAGATTAAAAATAATGATAAAGAAGGATTATCCTTAGAATTTGGTTCTGTAAATAATATTGTAATGGAAAATACTTTGTCCAATAATGGTTTTCGGATTAGGCAGACAGACAATGATTTAAAGAATGATTTAGTTCTTAGTTTTGGCCGTTTAGATGATGGTTCATCAGTTTCTAAATTACCAGGTATTTCTTTGGATAACGCTGCTCAAAACTTAGTTTTATGGAATATTATTAGTGATAATGCCGGTGATGGTATCAAAATGGTACGAACTGGAATTCGGAACATAATCATGTTTAATTCTATAATAAATAACAATAAAGGTCATAATAAACGTTTTCATTTTTTAGGAATACGATTGGGTAGTGCTGGTATAGAAGCTAAAATTGATCCTAATAATAGTACGCTTGATTTTTTACCCGCCATTGAAAATATTATTGCAGGTAACATTATTTATGGGAAACATTGGGTCGGTATTTCTCTAGATCGAGGCGCTTCTTTTAACGATATTTACGATAATATGATACGTCATCAACGGCTTTCTCCATTAGATTCTACTAGCTCTAATTTTAATAGTATTGTTGGTAATAGCTGGCAAAGTTCATCATCTAAATCCTGGTTAGATAGGTTATTTGATTAGAACGATGTACTGATGTTATGCCAAATTATTAAATAATGCGTAACATCAGTTAATATATACCTACCTGAATACTTCATCCACCAATTTTTAGTTTAAATAAGCAATTAATATTTATTTTGAATTCAATTAAGAATTAAGCATTCATAATAGACAACTTTCCTAAATAAGTGTATATAAATGTAGGATGCAATGAACGAAGTGAATTGCATCAAGATGTAATTCGTAAACTCATTACATCCTACATAAAGTCAATTAATACAATCATAC
>DAOUSL010000336.1 GCA_030627235.1 Thioploca sp. | reverse complement strand
TAATAAGATATTATTTTGGGATGAATCTGATTCTTTAGAAGATATTGATTCTTTTGAAAGGTCAGCAGATACGTATGCAATGATATTTAACTCTACAGGATTTTGCGAGTGCGATAACTTAGCTGAGAGATATGATAATGAGAGTACAATTTCGGAAGGTATTAAAGAACGTAGAGAGAAATATGGTATAGATGACCATAAATTATGGAGCCTCATTACAAAATCTTATTGTTCAATGCTGGCTAAGTTTTACTCATACACAGATGTTGCTGAGTTTGAAATAAACAATGTAGATATTACTGATAAAGCCGAAATATTTGCTAAGCTTTTAACTAATAATGAATTAACTTCTGAAGACCATCCTGAGCAGATAGGGCTAACTGGTGAATCTTATGTTGACAGTGATGTTCCTACAAAAATTGATGTAGAAATTTATAACTTTGATGACCAAGCCCCTGAGTTAGTATCATTAACTAATAATCCTGACTTATTTCCTAATAGGCCTGCTGACCTAGATGAGTCGATGTGTGACCTTGATGTTAATGATATAGGACTGTTATTTTGTAATGCGTTTTTTGAAGAGATAGCGGAGCAGGTATTAGAGTCGTGTACTTCTGAATATGTTACTGCTATATATGACGCAGGCGGGGAAGTGGAAACCGATGATGTGTGTAACTATATTAAGAGTAAATCTGAAAAATACGATTTTACTCGTATTCTAAAGGATAGTAATAATGATTTTTATGAATGGATATTAAGTTGTCATGATAATCCAAAAGAGGATCAAAGTTCAGTAAAAATATCACTTTTGAACAAATTGGTAATACAGAAGTTTGATAAAACTTATTATTTCACTTCAGATTCATCGGTAGTTGATAATGCAGAAAAGAAATCTATTGATGAAATCATAGCCATTTTAGGAGCGTAGCTGGGGCGTGGATTAAAACCCTTCAATTATAAAAATATCAAAACTACACAGAATTATTTACAGTCCGAAATTATTTTGTGTAGTTTCTGTTTTTTAATGTCCTTAAAAATAAAGCGATATCGAATAAAGTAATACTACATAAAGGAATTAACTTTTAGATAGATAATAATTTATTATTGTAATATAAGTAGATTTTTTCGTTTAAGTTTCCCAGCGCTCCACATTAGAAAATCTAGTTTTTTTATATCCGAGAGGTTCTGTGTATTTGAGAATTTACATTCAAATTCATTAATTGCATGGAGCACCAAATTATTTTCTAATAAGATAGAGTAATTTTTCTCTAAGTCATGATAGAAATCGCAATAACATTTAATTCGCTCATCATATGACTTATAATTATAAGGTGCGCGAAAATTAAACATTGCCGCTACCTCAGAATCATATATGGGGAATTTCTCATCGATGATGTTTGCCATTTTTGTTGAAAAAGAAAACTGCAATGTATTCTGGCCTTTTAAGTTTTCCAATTTATACAGTTCATTGCAGATACTTGCTAAATCAATTTTAGGTGAATATCTAATATCTTGCATAATCTCAAAGTATTTTACTTTCATTTCATTGCTTAACCCTGCATTATCTAAGCGGTAGAAAGACCTAAAAACAAAATGGAAGAGATAGTTTTCAGTGATGTTCTTTGTTTCTAAAAATTGATTTTTCAAAAAGAGGAATGTATCAATGCTTTCTTGTTTTAAGTTACCAATAACAGCCTCTAGGTTATTATTCAGTAATTCTGGTATTTTCGATTTAGTCATTTTTGTTTTGTAAACCTTTCAATATATGCATTTTTTGATTTGAGTATAAAGCAAGTTAGTTGTCATCTAAACCATTGTCACAAAGTATACATTCTGGGAAAAATACACTTGCCATAGAATGCAGCGTTCAGCCGTTCTATTATATGCCCCGTTGAATATAACCGAATTATGAGACGATAGATCTTTTAACGTGGACTGTGCTCCATATTCTGCAGCTACCCGAACAATCATCCCTAAGTAACACAATGCATTGTGTTACTTAGGGATGATTGTTCGGGTAGCTGCAGAATATGGAGCACAGTCCACGT
>DAOUSL010000358.1 GCA_030627235.1 Thioploca sp. | reverse complement strand
TAGACATATTTCCTAACTAAGGTTGTATAAATGTAGGATGCAATGAAGAATGAATTGCATCAAGATGTAATTTGTAAACTCATTACATCCTACAAAAAGTCCGTAATTAACTGTATAGCTTTGGTCAATTTCACGTCGTTAATACAATCATACATAGCTATAATTACTTTCCTTATTTAGGAAACGATGTCTAATATCAATCATGAAAAATATTATATTTTATATTATTGTATCAGTTCTTTTAATATTAGCGTATACCACCTATGGTGCTATGCAAAGAAGTAATGAAATGTTGAACAGATATAAAACCGAAGAAATTTATAAAATTAAACAAAATCTAAAAAACTTTGTTGATGTTACTTATTCGACTGTAGATTCTAATTATAAAAATTCTATGGATAAGGAATATTTAGAAAAACATTATGGACATGGACTGAAAAATATTATTGATGTAGTAGAAACTATTTTTAAATCAAAAACTGAGGAAGTAAAAGCTGGAAGATTGACTCTTGCAGAAGCTCAATTGGAAGCTATTAAAGAAATTAACAAAATTAGATATGATAATGGTAACGGCCATATTTGGATTAGCGATATTACTTTACCTCACCCAAAAATGATCATGCATCCAATGATGCCATACTTAAATGGTAAAGTAATGGATGATCCAAAATATAATTGTGCATTGGGTAAAGAAAAAAATCTATATGTGGCTGTTGCTGAACTTGTTCAAAAACAAGGTAGTGGTTTTGTAGATTATCTATGGCCTAAAGTTAATGCAGATGGCTCAATTATTGATGTTCCTAAACTATCTTATGTAAGATTATTTCCCGATTGGAATTGGATTATAGGTACTGATTTTTATGTTGAAGATGCTATCTTGGATGGTATGAAAAAGAGTAAAACAGAACTTAGACAAATGAGGTATGATAATGGGATTGGTTTCTTCTGGATCAATAATATGGATGAAACCGCTCCTAAGTTTTATATGTATCCTATTGCGAGTTCAATTGAAAATGTTGTACTAGAAGGTGGAGGATTAAATAAGCTTGGAAATGTTATTAAATCATTTATCAAAATTTGTAAGAGAAAAGGTAGTGGCTATGTTGAATTTACCTGGGATAAACCTACTTTAAAAGGTTCTATAAAAGATGTGCCTAAATTATCTTATGTGAAACTGTATGAACCTTTAGGTTGGGTGATAGGTACTGGGATTTATATGGACGATGTAGATAAGTTTATTTCTAGGGAAAAAAAGTATTTAAATCAACAAATTTGGCAGTTAATAATAAATATTTCAATTGTGTCTATAGCTTTTATTTTTATAGTTAGTTTACTTTATTATGTTATTAATAAATATTTTTCTTCAGATGATTCAACTAAGTTTTGGGAAGAACCTACAGAAGAAGAAGAGGATCCGATGTTTCCCAAAGAAACTTCAGACGATTCTATAAAAATTGCTCAGGAATTAAGTAAGATAATGTTAGCAGAGCAAACTAAATTATTAGCTTATACAGCAACTTTACAAGCAGGCAAAGAATGTAAAGGAATTGAAGAATCTAAACTAGCAGTAGATAAATTAACAGAACAAGTCCATGATATTGCAATAAATGTTAAAAAAATGGCTATTAAAATAAAAGAAGATGATTAGCTTAAACTATTTAATATACTTAAAATATTAATTTTTGATTTATTCAAAACTATTTTTTATTGTCTCCTTTTGTGAGGGTCAAACCCCCCACCTTTAGGTGGCAGCTTTAGCAAAGATGTTATCATATTGTAATGAAAGATTATAAACATGGTTCACATACATCATTCTCAATACAT
>DAOUSL010000212.1 GCA_030627235.1 Thioploca sp. | reverse complement strand
TAATAAGCATTCGACTGGGCACCAGTCACCGCGTGGTTATTGAGGAATTGCCGCGCAGCGGCAGTTCCTCAATAACGACTGCTTCAGTTGACGTAAAAAGGGGCGGTTTTTTTGCCTTAGCAAAAAAGATGACGCTTTTTACGGTCAACTGGAAGCACTTGTTATATTTTTTGTATTTACACACTTATCCTATAATAATGTCTTAGTAGCTCCTGCTGAATTTTTGTTTCTTGCTCCCATTGCTTTATAGGTGATGAACTAACATTAAGTAATTTGAAAAAAATACTCTGGCTTAGCTTCCTTAGCCCTCTTATTGATCCATTTGGTATGGTCAACTTTAAAAAGTCATCGCAGATTAATTTTCTATGAGGATTTCCCTGAATAACTAACCACATGCTCATTCGCTGAAATATCAAACTTCCCATCGAGAGGAATTCGTATTTGAATATGTCCCATCTTATCGTTAATAGTTCGCTTTTCTTTAACTATAGCCTTCAACTCTCTTTCAACCATAGGATCTCTTTTGATTTTTTTGCTTGCCTTGGGGTCTCTAGTTACTAACAATTTCGACGACAATGCTTTTAATCTGGTGATATTTTCAGGTTTTGGCAAATGGCTCCGTGAATACGGCGTAGTTATTGATAGAGGTTTGTCAGTAAGTAATTCTTGCCAAATTTTATCATGATATCCTGTTTGGCTGCCGTGGTGAGAAACTTTAAACAGCGATGCAACTGGTAAACTTAATTCACTGATAATATTGCTATTAAAAACTGCAGACCAGCCAGTCTGTGGGTTGCCTGTTTCTTCTAGATCAGCTCCTAATATAATAGATAAATCACCAAAGGTAAAATGAAGAGCAACAGCATTAAGATTTTCATTTTCAGGAACTATATTTCTGATTCGCTGATCACCTTCCTTGACTTTTAATGTTGCTAATTTTGCAATAGCTTGTGTTGTTGCAACATCACTTGGTGATAGTGCAACTAAACGTGTAGAAACATCTTGCCTGTAATCAAAAAAAGCATGCCTGTTTTTTACAAGCACCAACCTATCTCTACCTTTTGTTTCGAAAAGAAACTTGATGATCTGACTAAACTCACGAATTTCAATATCAGTATTAGAGAAAATATCTTTTTTATACAGACTGGCAATACTCATGGCCTCTCTTGACATTAAGGCGCTAGAACAATGGAGCTTTGCCTTTAAACATACCTTGAGCAATTCATAAGCACCAGCAATATGGTCTGAGTGCCAGTGAGTAATTAAAATACCTATTACGTCTCGACTTACATCAACACCTAGTCCTTGCAAATAACTTAGAGCAACTGGTTTTTTTGTCTCTGGACAAAGACAGCTATCAATTATAAACCAGCGCCTATACCCAAGACAAAGCACAATACATTCACCAATGCCTGGCCCAAAAAGTGATATTTCTGCACAATTCTCATCAGGTAATGAGTTCTTAATCGGTGAGAAAGAAATCAGCGTACTCCTCTGTCAGAATTTCAGCCGCTTTTATTTCTCCAGCACTCCACTTAGGAAGTCGTCTAAAACGAATATTTGAAAATCTTTGTTTACTATACTTTATTCCCTGTCTATAACCTATAGACCAGTAAAATTGTGCTCCAACCTGAATAAGGGACTGATCTTTATCATCAATTTCATCCCGTGATAAAATAATAATTTCATTTGGGTTCTGAGGATTTGTTAAATCTTGCAATTGAACTGTTAAATTATTTATATCAATACCTGTAACTACACCACTCCATTGTTGTTTTATCTCTTCTCTTGGTTCATTAAGATCTAGCCCTTGAGTTAAGTATCCATTTGCACTACGTTGTTGAAATGGCTTTTCAATTAATGCAGAATTTATTTTAGAATTCATAGTCGCCCTTGCAGAATTGGGTTCAGGGTAACGAAAATCATTAAGTCTGTCTTGATCAAGTAACTCGTAGGTACTATCTTGAGTTGGGATGGCAGCAGCAGTGCTCATTGTGATATTTTCAAGTGAGTAGTCATGATATTTGAAGTTATTTGTTGAGCTAGGGTTAATGATTTATCCCAATGTTCATCAAGTATTTTAGACATTGAGCTTACGTTAGAACTATCAATTTCAACATGATTATTAACACTAAAAGTCAGTACCTGCTTTCCAGCTTGAGGAAGAACCGCTATTTTAGGTCTAATATACCCTTCAAGGTTGTCATTTGGCCTAGGAAGATTCATGACCAACTCCCAAAGCCCCATATGATCTTGCTTATCTACGTCAAGATCATTAATATAGCCTACAGCATCACTCCAGTATTTTTGAGGTGCTAATAGCTGGCTAAATTTTTTCCATTTATCTATATCAGGAATCTTTATGACGGATATATAATTCATTCCTATTTGTCTAATGGGCATTTCTGGCAGGAATGAAAAAGTATGGTTTATAAAATCTTTAAGAGGAATGTGCTCGCTTGCTTGAGAAGAGCGGACTGAAAATTGATTTAATGTTGCTAACACTTTACGTGAATTAGGCAACTCAATTTGTGAAAGATCAGGTAGGTTCATAACTTCATCATTAGTATAATCCCACTCTTCTACAATCTCTTTACGAATAAACCATTCAGGATGGAATATTTTAGGGTTCATATTACCAACTAAAACAATACTTGCTTCTTCACTAATTGTCTCCCAGTCACTCATGCGATCTCTATACTTTTAGATTAAAAATTTCTTTTATTATAGGGCATAAAATTCAATATTCACACAAGTTAAAGAAAGTGAAGAAATTATATCCGTTTTCTTTGCTCTTCTTCACTTTCTTTACTTCCGTGGCAATCTCATCAGCATCTCTTTTTCAGCGCTGAGCCTGATAAATACCAGAACTCTATTCAGGCTCTTTCAATATCGTATTTTTATGCTGATTTTTTTAAACGGATATAACGCCCAAATCACTTGAATTCAGGTGTTTTGAATTTTCAACTGCAAAATATAGAGCTTTTAATGGGTTTGTAGACCAATCCAAAAGCCTAGTTGGTAATCCATGATGTTGAGCTTGAATCATCCATTCAAGTTTATTCTTAGGCTCTTGTTTTAAATGCATGGAAGCATACCTTTTAAATTCCCCTAAAAGGTAATCTTCTATTCCTTGCCAGCCATTATTATGTTTTATTGGGGATAGTTCAGGGTTTAACCTTGCAATAGAGGGTAATAAATTCCAGCTAAAATTGCTCTGACCACGAAACATCATTGCACTTTCATGACTTTCAATGTTACCTAAAAATGAAACGACGGAATTAATTTGCAAAATTGCTCCTTATTCGGTTTAAACATAACGACCGCATAACTTGACGTAAAAAGGGGCGGAAAATTTGCGATAGCAAATTTTGTGACGCTTTTTACGGTCAAGTTGATGCGCTGGTTATGTTGATTTTAAGCAACGTCTATATCCTGCTCATCAATAGCTAATGTATCAACCTCAATTGACTTATCATCAAGATAGAGAATACATGACCCATAAAAATGGAAACGAATCTGAAGTGTTACCTCATTATCATTTTCATCAATACTTATACTACTAGCTATTCCTTCTCCACTAAACTCTGCAAATGACTGACTATCTTCTAGTAATGCATCAAAATCTACATTTGATAGTTCTACGCTATATTCAATTTCAATATCAGAAACTGGGCGTGAAAATTCATCTAAATACTTATTATTCAAAATATCACGAAATATATCATCAACCCACGAGTAATTGAATGTTTTTTCTTTCAATATTTTATTTTGTTTTGCCCATATTTTTTGATAAGTATTGGATGTTATTTTTACATCTAACAAATCAGATAAAGTCCTATTTGCTTCTAATATATAATTAAATTTACCAGTATTTTTATATGTAATATCAATATATGATATTTGAGGGTGACGATTCTTCTTTGAGTCTATTTCAAACCAATCTTCTTTTATGTCATTAGTTAAAAATGTAACATTTGTATCATTCTCTTTCATATATTTCATGACCTCATGAAATATTATAAAATCTCCATCATCATTAGCATCTTTACTTTTTCCATCCATCATCCCTGGATAAATAATTGCATTCTGTTTCTTTAAACTTAAGAACTTATCTTTTATGAATTCTGTTTCTTTTATAGAAATATTACTTATTACACTTATGTTACTGTAAGCATCAAGTAATGGGTCATTATATTTTATATTTTTATTCTTTTTTAGGTCTTTATTTATTTCATAATCCAATTTTTTACATATAGATAATAAGCTACTTTCTACATCTTGGAGATCTGAATATACATCACTATAATCGTTTAATAGTGCTTTATTAGAACTAATAAAACTTGATATTTTATTAGCATTACTTTTTAGGTCATTTGGAACATCTTTTAATACATTTAGGTAATCATTATTTATTACTCTTACCCTCGACTTCAAGAACTCATCCTGAATATGTTCTGTTATATAAATATTCCCTCTATTTTTTTCCAAAAAATCGACAAAATTTTTCTTTACTTTATTAGATACTTTATAAAAAAACAATAGTACATTAGTATCTAAAAATATTGGATATTCTTCTAATTTTGATGCTTTTTCAAAGCAATTAATATATGAATTTAGTCCTTCTTTTAAGTGCTTAATATCACTTTTCTGGTTAGAAGAAAACCAAAAACTTTCATTTATTTCAACTTTATCCATTTATTTTAAGATCCATTTTTTAAACATAACGCCTGCATCAGCTGACGTAATAAGGGGCGATTTTTTTGCGATAGCAAAAAAAATGACGCTTATTACGGTCAGCTGTATGCGTTTGTTAGCTGCTGAATTCTAATAATGCTGTCATTTCATAAACTAGTTCAAAATCTTCTTGATCGATAACATCTTCGAAATATTCATCAAATGATTCTTCACGATCCTCATTGTGTAAATCATAAATCGTCCAGAAAACCAGTAGTGTTTTTTTATATTCGTCTAATATTGAACCGAGATAATTACAGCTCGACATTTTTTCTAAATTTTCATACATTTGATTCTTGAAAAATTTGATGACCGGATGATTATTTTTTTGAATTTCCAGATCAAGAACGCCGTTTATGTATGATTGATATCCTGCCTCGTCATCTGTTGATAACAAGTTACTAGATTTATTGTTGTTCTTTGCAATAGAAATAATTGGTTTAAAAAGATTAATATAGATTTGGCTTAACTGAGCGAAATCATCACTTGCTTGTGCCTTTTTGCATAGTTTATGGATTGGTTCTAATAAACTTGAGTCCAGTAAAGGTTCTACAACCCACAAATCGATAACTTCTTCTTCAAAAGTACGGACAGAAACTTCCTCTCCATCTGCATAAACAACACCATCGCGGTAGTTTACTTTTAAAGGTATATGTCCATAGTCTTCATCGTGTGTCACATGGGCTGAAAGTTTTTCACAATAAGACCCCAACAAATCAACTAATGCAATAGCAAATTCATAACCAAAACCACCTGTTGTTATATCCAGGTTATATTGGTCACTTGTCTTTTTAACATCACAATCTTCTATATAAGACAGATAACCAGCAGTATATTCATTTGTTGAAATTTGCTTAAATTTTTCAACGGCTGCTACTTCGATTTCATCCAATGCAAGCATTGCATTGTCTTGATCACCACTAACTAATGATTCGATCAGTTTACTGATTGACTCTGAATATTTACTTGTGGGTTTAGCTGTTAAATCTATAACATATTCCATTGCATTTACCTTTATTTGGCATTTATTAAAGAACGCTTATAGTCAGCTCAGATAAACAGAATATAAAGCTAAATAAATGTGAAGCTAACCATGCGGTGACTGGCGGTTTTCCTTGGTAATGGTAGCGGGAACGCGGACGATTACCAAGGAAAATTAGCCTGTCGAACGCTTAGTTATTTAGGT
>DAOUSL010000143.1 GCA_030627235.1 Thioploca sp. | reverse complement strand
GCCAGACTTGGTTTAAAACAGTTTGTAATTGTTTATTTTCTAACTTTTCAACGTCCATACTGGCACGTAAATTTTGCTCACAAATCTGAATTTGCTTCGCACCTTGTTTTAATTGATTAGTTAATTCTCGACTTTGATTATAAGCCCACATGATTTTATGGCGGTAAAATAATAAACACATCCAATCTGAATAAAATTTTGTTTCTCTTTTTAGACCTGACAGGTTTTCAAAACCTGTCAGGTCTTTTGGATACAAAGCAATTAAAACATGTTTAGATAAATTCTTAAATTCAAAGATAATTCCTCCTAAAAAGTCACTCTTTCCAACTTCAATAAATTCATCTTGTGGGAACAGAGTTTTACAGCAATTTTTAGCTAAAATTTCACCATTTTCTAAATCATCTAATTGTCCAGACAAAAACCAAGTTTCTCCTAATGTTCCACTTTGATTATTTACTTTATGGGCTACTAGTTTTTGTAAATTTTCTAGCCAAGTTAAATCTGCTGTGTCTTGGTCATTGGTAAGTGAATAATTTAGCAATAATCCGTAACTATCGTTTAATAGAACTGGATAATAATAACCATCGTGTTTTGGAGATTCTGCTTGGAATTTAATGGTTCTTTCGTTACTTAATAATTCCAAATATTCTGTTTCATCCAATCTCTCAGAAATTTCAGTATTAGCTGGTAATTTTTTTAAAAATAGTTCTCTATTTCGTTGAACTGTTGTTTCACTTTGGCCGAAACCTTCACGCAGGTCGTAGAGAAATAAATTTAAAGTTGGATAATGAAGCATTTATTCAGACCTTTGTTTAGTTTCTAATTCAGTGTGCAAATCTCCTAATAATTCCTTGGATTTTTCAGATGGGTTTTGAGCTTTTAAAATAACCACAGCAAAATTAGTAATTTCAGTGGTTTCTTTGTCAGGTTCTCCCGGAGCAGCACTGCGAGTTAATACCTTTCGATTTACATCTATTTTAGGCAATGCGATATTATTTTGTTTCTCTAATAAATCTTTTAAATGGTTATAAGTCGCTTGCTGTTTTGGATTAGCGGTTAAAATGTCATCCAGTTTTGCTTGCACGGCCTGCCAATCTGCCCCAAGTTGTAATTGAGCTAACAGTTGCTTGGTTAAAGTTGAATGCTGGAAATCTTCGGTTTGGATTGTGAGTAGGAATGCTAGTATTGATTTCATATTTGGTTTAGAATGTTTTGAGTTTCAATAATAATACTCTGGAAAAGTTTATATTTCAACAAGACCTGACAGGTTTTCAAAACCTGTCAGGTCTAAACAAGGAAAATAACATGTCCCGTGATGCACTTGTAGTAGGAATTAATTTATATAGCGATTTACCACCACTAAACAAACCGGCTAATGATGCGGAGGCTATTGCTCAATTACTTGAAACTAAAGGTGGGTTTCGAGTTAAGCGATTGCCTTGTATTGAGCAGGATGGACAATTATGTATTGATGATTCTGGTGCGATTGGGTTTGAACAGTTGCAACAAGAGATTGTGCAGTTGTTTAATCCGGAAATTGGGGATTTGCCGGAAACTGTGTTGCTGTTTTTTGCTGGGCATAATTTAAAAGATGGATTTATTGCTGCTTCCGATACTAATCCGGTTAAAAATACTAAGGCAATTTCTTTTCAATGGTTAGCGGATTTATTACAAGCTAGTCCGATACATCAACAGGTTGTTTGGATAGATTCTTGTTTTAGTGGTTTATTTTTAGACCTGTCAGGTTTCCAAAACCTGACAGGTCTGACTGCTCCCGATCGTTGTTTTATAACTTCTGCTAGGGGTCATGAGGAGGCTTTAGATCAAGGATTGTTAACTCAAGCTTTGTTGGAGGCTTTGGATTATAACAAGCAGTCTAAAGATACTCCTTGGGTAAATAGCGATACTTTAACAGATTTGTTGGAGGGACAAAATAAAGCTGCTGAAGGTTGGCAAAGGTTTCAATTTCAAAATAATGGTCAATCAATTGTTTTAACTAATGAAGCTTTTGAGAATAAAATTTATGAGGGAATTTGCCCTTTTAAAGGTTTGAATTATTTTGATAATGATGATTTTAGGTTTTTTAAAGGTCGTAGCAAACTGACTAATGAATTATTGGAAAAAACTAAAAATACTAATTTTTTAGCGGTACTTGGTGCTTCTGGTAATGGTAAATCTTCGATAGTACGGGCTGGTTTGCTGTATCAATTGCGACAAACGGAAAGATGGCAAATTTTACCTATTATCACACCAACAGCTAAACCTATACAAGTTCTAAATTCTATTCTTGATAAAGATTCTGAACATATTGATAATGTACAAACTGAACTGTTAGTTATTGATCAGTTTGAAGAAATTTTTACCTTGTGTCAAGATAATGCGGAACGGGAACAGTTTTTTGCTACATTATTAACAGAACATAATAAGTTTTGTTTGATGATAGTAATGCGAGCAGATTTTTTGGATAAATGTTCTCAATATGAGAAGTTAGCTAAAAAAATCCAAGATAACCAAATTATTATCACGCCGATGAATTCAGCAGAATTGGAAGAGGTTATTGTTGAACCAACTACACAGGTTGGTTTACAAATTGAACCTAAATTGGTATCAGAAATGTTAGTGGATTTGAGAGATGCTTCTGGTGGATTGCCTCTTTTACAATATACCTTGAAAGAATTATGGGAAAAATGTGCAGATTCTCGTTTATTGACTTTTTCTGCTTATGAAGAGTTGGGGAAGATTGCAGGTACTTTGGAAAATGCAGCAAATAAAATTTATGAAGAATTGCCAGCAACAGAACAGAAAGTAGCAAAACGAATTTTTATTGAATTAACTCAATTGGGTGAAGGTTCTTCAGATACTAGTCGTCAACTTTATAAACAAGATTTGGTGGATTCGTTACCATTTGAATCCAATATTGTTGAGCAAGTTATTGAAAAGTTAGTTAATGAAAATTTACTTACTACGGATGAAAAGGGACAAGAAGGTGTAGTTAATATATCTCATGAGACGTTGATTCAACATTGGGGACAATTGCGTAAGTGGTTAGATGAGAATCGTGATGCGATAAAAGTTCAGCGTGATATTGAGGTAGATGCTAAGAAATTTGAGGATAGTCATCAATCTAAAGATGCACTTTTACAAGGATTAGATTTAAGTATTGCTAAGAATTATGCTAAAACACATACTGAAAAAATTGTATTATCGGCATTGGCTTTGGATTTTGTTGAGCGAAGTGTTAAGCGGCAACGTCATTATTGGCAGGGGGTTATTGGTTCTGTTGTGGGGGTGATTTTGGTGTTGGCTGGGTTTGGTTATTATGCTAATGAACAGCGGATAGAGGCTGATGAGCAAAAAATTGTAGCCGAAAATCAACGTCAATTCGCTCAAGAACAGCAGAAATTAGCTAAAAATGAAAGCCAACGGGCAAACCAAGAAAAAGATAATGCACTGCGTGGGCAGTCTTTGTTTTTAGCTGATTTAGCAGGACAAGAGACAGAAAAAGGTAATGCAACTAATGGGATATTACTAGCTTTGGAGGCTTTACCAAAAGATATATCTAACCCTGATAGACCTTATGTGATTGAAGCAGAAGAGGAATTATACAATGCACTTTTTCGACAACATGAATTAAAAATATTCTTGGGACATAAAGATACGGTTACCAATGTGAAATTTTCTCCTAATGGTGATCGTGTAGCAACATCTTCAATAGATGGTAATGTTCGATTATGGGATACTCATAGTGGAAAATTAACAACTTCATTTAATATAAATCATGATATAAATCATAATATAGAATATTCTTCTACTCTTTTTGTTCCCAATGGGGAATGTATTGCCTTTCATAATGATAACACAACCTATCTATGGAATATTAATAATGGTAATTTGATTTTATCCCTAATAGGGAATGATAGAGTTATTGTTAGTTATAATGGGCAACTTATGCTCACAGTCAAAAGAGGAATTGCTCGTTTATGGGATAATAATTGTAAACAAGTTGCTATTTTTGAAGAAAAAATCAAACATGCTGCATTTAGTTTTAATAATCAGCATATGATAACTATTTCAGAAGATAATGTTATTAATCTGTGGAAAACAGATAGTAAACAGAAAATTTCTACATTATTTATAAAAGATGGAAATGTAGAAAATGTTGCAATTAGCCCAGACCTTCAAAAAATTGCTGTTACTTCCTATCATGAAGATAATTATGAAGGTAAAGTTAGTTTATGGGATATGACTACTAATAAACAAATAGTGGGATTAGACCTGAAAATACCTTATGAACCTTATAGTGGTAGTACTGATTTAACTTTTTGTCCTGATAATCAGAATATCCTAATAGGAAGTTGGGAAAGAAATGCTGATTCGCGGTATAATCTTCATTTTTGGAATATTGATATTAATACAGAAGTTTCTATACTAGATTTTGATTTTTATAATCATTCGGTTGGGAATGTTGCGATTGATTCGAATTGTCAAAAAATAGTTACTATAACAGGAGACTATGCCTATAATTCCCCAGATGCGATAGCTCGTCTTTGGGATATACGAGGTAGTAAACTCATTACAGAACTTAGAGGACATAAAAATACTATTGTTAGTGTGGATATTAGCCAAGATGATCAATATGTAATTACAGGATCATATGATAATACCGCCCGTTTATGGTCTCTAAATAATAATGAGCTTGTTACAGTGGTTGAAGAAGTAGAAAAAATGGAACGTACCGAATTTAATCAGAAAAGTAGAAATCTGTTCACTGTATCAGAAGAAGGCATTATTCTGGATATTAACAGTGGTAAGCAGGTTACTGTTCTAAACAAGTATGTAACAGAAGTTTATCAACCTTATGCTGATCAAACTACTACTATCTTTAGTCCTGATAAGCAATATGTTGTCACTGATTCACCAGAAGGAGGATTAGCTCGTTTATGGCGAGTTAAAAATGGTGAGCTTATTACAACCATTTCAGAGAAAAGTGAAGGAAAAACAATTTTTAGTCATGATAGTAAATATGGAATTACGTTAACATTTGAAGGATACCAGTCAGGTGGTATGATCATTTTTTGGAAAACTAGTAATGGTAAAGAAATAACTACATTCTATAGGAATGGAGGAACTACCAGTATAGATTTTAGTTCTGATAGTAAACGTATGGCTATAGGATATTTTAATGGTATAACAGAATTATGGGATATTAAGAAATTAAAACCATTTTCTATTATGCAGGATGTAGGTAGTAGAATAGTTAGTGATGTTTCTTTTAGCTCAGATGGACAAAGTATACTAACTATCTATAAAGATGATAATGCTAATATTTGGCATATTTTTCCAACAACTCAAGCTTTAATTGATTATGCTCGTAAAACTGTACCACGTCAACTCACACTTGAACAACGAAAGCAATTCTTTTTGGAATAGATAATTAGAATCATGGGCAAAAAAAGCTTGTGCTATTGTCAACCGTAATTTCAGTCACGAAGAATGGCAAAAATATATGGGCAACTACCGCTCCCACGAAAAAACCTGCCCCAATTTACCCAAAGACACCCTCGGAGCAATCGAACTAACCCAACAAGCCAGACAACTACTTGAAGAAGGAAAAACAGAAGAAGCTAAAAAGAAATTTGCTTTGGCTAGGGAATGGGATGCGGGGGTGGTTTTTGGGGATTAACAGCAGACCTGACAGGTTTCAAAAACCTGTCAGGTCTAAAATCTAAAATCTGAAAGATAAATATGTCAAAAGAAATACCTTTAACTGGTGGACAATATTACCATATCTATAATCGTGGTAATAATGGAGAAAATCTGTTTATCGAAGAACGTAATTACCAATATTTCTTTGAACTATATATCCGCCACATATATCCCATTGCTAACACCTATGCATACTGTTTGATGAAAAACCACTTTCACCTTCTAGTACAAATGAAATCAGAGGAAGACCTGACAGGTTTCCAAAACCTGTCAGGTCTAAATCTCAACTACTCCAAACAATTTTCAAATTTATTCAACGCCTATACCAAAACAATCAACAACACTTACCAAAGAACTGGCAGCCTTTTTCAAAGACCTTTCAAACGTATTTTAGTTGATTCAGACGCTTACTTAACACATCTGGTTAATTACATTCATCATAACCCACAAAAACATGGATTTACTGATGATTTTCGCACTTATCCATATTCCTCTTATCAAACTATTTACCAAAAGAAGAATAGCCGAATTGAAGGACAACAAGTCATAGATTGGTTCGGTAATTTAAAATCATTTGTAGAATACCATCAACAATTTGACGAAACAAAAATTCAACATTTGATTGAGGATGATTAAGGCAGACCTGACAGGTTTTTAAAACCTGTCAGGTCTAAATCTAGAATCATGGGAAATTTCTCCCACGAACGACTCCAACTTACCCAAAGACACCATCGGAGCAATCGAACTACAAGCAAGAGAACTACTCAAAAAAGGCAAAGAAGCTAAAAAGAAATTTGCTAAGACTAAGGAATGGGATGCGGTTTTTGGGGATGAGGGAATTTGAAAAGTATTTAATAAATTGATATTTTTTAAAATATAATATATCTTAAATAGATTGGAATTAGAAAATATAAGGAAAAAATATGCAAGGCATTAATTTTATTGTAGATGACGAACAAAAACAAGTTGCAGTTGTTATTGACCTGAAAAAATATGGTGAATTATGGGAAGATTTTTACGACACTTTAATAGCCACACAACGTAAAGATGAACCACGAGAATCTTTAGATAATTTCAAAGCAGAGTTATTACAGCAAAACAAATTGACAGATGTCTGAATACCATATAACACTTTGTCGTTCAGCACGTAAAGAAATAGAAAAACTCGACACATTGATACTTAGATGAGTATTTCCTAAAATAGAATCTCTGTCGGAAAATCCGAATCCCAAAGGTTACTTAAAAATTCAAGGCCAAGAAAATTTATGGCGAATACGGATTGATGATTACAGGGTGATTTATTCAGTATGTGAAGAAGAAAAATTGGTGGACATTATTGCAGTACGACATCGAAAAAAAGCCTATCGTTTTTGATATAAATTTGTCATCAGTCATGAAGAATGGCAAAAGTATATGGCAAGCATCATCCCCACGAACTGCTCCAACTTGCTAGTTGTTTCGGGAATGGAGTATAACGGATTTCCCGAAACCTAAGTAATATCAGGATTTCGGGAAATCGTACCTCATTCCCGAAACAACAAATTTTGATATCGTAGCAAAAGTTATAAATACCTATCCCAAGTTTATAACAAACTTTACAAGAATAACAGTCTCCTTAATAGCATTTAACAAGACTGTTATACACAACAAACATCTATTGAGGTGAAGGTGGTTGAATCGGTTCTGCACTAGTAACAGAGAATACAAAATCTTTTCCTGGTACAATAGACATGCTTCCACGATAAACTACAAAACCATCAGAATCATCTGGTATATCTATTGCTGGGATGGTAATGGTTCCATCATTTGGTAAAAATAAAGCATGGGTGTCAATCTTAGGGCAATTATGTATTATTCCGCAAGAAGTATAGTCTATTTGGCATTGTTTTTTAGCTTCATTAAAACCAGTATCATATTCATTTTCTTCAACTATTTCCTCAACAATTCCGGAAAAATTAATAGTATTAATCATTTCTGAATTAACAATAGAAAATATCAAATTCTCACCTGGCATAAGAGACATGCTGCCACTATAAACTACAAAACCACCAGCTCCATTTGGTATATCTACTGCTGGAATTGTAAGAATTCCGTTATCTGATGAAAATAAAGCATGAGTATTAATTTCAGGACAATGAGATATTATTTCGCAAGAAGCTGGGTCAGTTTTGCATCGTTTTATAGCTTCATTAAAACCATCTTCATATTCAGTTAGTTCTGCTACTTCCTCAACATTTTCAGAGAATCCAATAATATCATTCCTTATTTGTTCAAACAAAGGATCATATTTAAAATGAAACGGTTCGGGAATTTCATTTGAAACGTAATTATAAAAATCATTATGGCCTGAACCATTATTTTCAGTATTAATACTTCTATAATCATAGGATTTTTTATAACCACCATTTAGCATTCGATCATGATGGTAATCAGCAAAAATACGAAAATTTGCTCCCCATGAATTTTTTCCGGTAAAGAGCGGTTGAGCCTTTAAATCAGCAGCAGTCACTAGTGGTGTTAGTTGCAAATCGCTAGACATAGCCTCAGCTTTATCATATCCAATTCCATAACTAGTTGTTAAATCACCATCTTTAAGTAATCTACCACGAGAAGTATCAAAAATACTATGAGGCAGCAAAACTACAGAATCAAGAAAATTATAATCGGATTGTCCAGCTACACTAAAAGCGGCAATTTCATCCATTGCTAAATCATCAGCAAGCCAATCTTGCCATTTAACTTCTGGGTCTGGAAGAAATAGTTTAAAGTTGTTAATATCAATTTTTTCAGCAATAGTTGCTATTACATAACCAGAATAAAAGTAATACTTGTTTCTAGTGGAAGCTTGATATTGTTCTTGATGTTTTTTATTTAAATACAATAACCAAGGATTAGAATGATAAGGTACTGCCGCATTTCCGTAAGAAGTTCCATCCACCAAATCGCCTATTATAGGTATATCATCCACTATAGTTGTGGTTCTATCTTCCACATAATATTCATTAACTCCAAGCTTATTTAAGTAATGAAGATCAAAAGAACCAGCTTCAGTATCGTATCGTTTTTCATTAATAATTACACTACCACATGCTTCACGTTGAGTTAACAGTTCTTTAGAAGTTGAATTGTTATGTATGTCGTCTATAACTGATTGATTAATAAAACCATCATAATTATCAATCATAAGATCACAAGCTCCAGGTGTGTCAAGGGATTTACCAATGAATACGGATGAACCAATTAGTGATGATATAGAACCCGGTGAACCATGATGGACTCCAGCTAAAGAGATAAATTGTTTAACATGTGGCAAATAGCCAAATTCTTCCATTAATGAACGACTTACTATAGTTCCCATACTGTGAGAAATAATTATTAACTGATTATTTTCAATACCCTTTCTAATCACATCATCATCAATTTTATCCAATAAATCTTTCAACATTCTGGCATTAAACTTGGCATGTTTATAGGAAGGATAGTGATAAATGTAAGGTTTAAATTGTTTAAAATCTTCGTAATGATCTCTGTACATATAGGTAAGCATATTTCTCCAATAACCTTCACCAGAAGTAGGAGAATCTTTAATCAAAGAAGCAGTCCAACTATATTCATGAAGAATATCAAAAGCATTGCTATCTTCTCCTTGCCACCCATGAATAAAAAGAATCGGAGTTCTGTTATCAGGTGCATTATTTTTAACCTCTGTAAATATTTTTTCTATTGTACCTTCTCCACCTTCTTTTTCATTACGAGTTGAATCAATGTAAGGATATGATATAATTTTTTCATTTTCACCTACCTTCCAATTTTCTCCAATTGATTCAACATTAACTAATTTAAAGCGGGTTGCATCCCAAATATAATCTTCTGGTGAATACAGTAAATGTGAAGGTAAAAAATCAGCCAGCTTCTTACCATTGGTTTCTTCTAAAAGAAAGTCATCTTGATAAGATTTATATTTATTATTATCAAAATTTTCATTATTATTGCTTGGTAAAGTTTCAGCATTCGTTTTGAAAGCAAAATTACTACCCCATTGTTCTGGAGTTAAGAGTTCGGTTATATAATCAATTCGGCTTTCATCTTGATAAATATCTTCATTCTCTGTATTTTCTGTGTTTTCTTTATCTCCAGTCAAATTTCCAAGGAAATTAGTCACATCAGAAAAACTATCAGGAATATATTCTAAAATATTATCAATAGTTCTATCAATTATACTTTCTTTATCAATTAAACCTTTTATGACATCAAAAGTGAAAGAATTTACTACACCATTTTCATCTTTAATAGTATGAACACGGACTAATGCTGAAGTATGATCGCTTTTTCCTAATACATAAGCAAAAAATACATCTGGTTTATTTTGCAAATTAAGATTATGGATTTCATCAATCCAATAAATATCCTCTTTACCAATTGTAAATTCTTTAGTATTATCACCAGCTTCCCAATAAAAAGGCGATGGTAATATACCCCGTGTTGTTCTATGAGTTTGCTCAATAGGATTTTCAGAATCAATAAGCTCTGATTCAATTGACCATTCGTTTCCATAAACAGAAATGGTGAATAGTGAAAAAAACAATAAATAAATAATTTTCATAATTAAAGTTCCAATATTATTGCCCATTCCCAGATAACTTTTAAGCTTAGATCAAACATTTTTAATAGGATTGAGTTAAGGAGAATAGGGCGGTAAACAATTATTTTTCTGGTTCCCACTCACCAGAGTCAATGCCATTAAGTTAAGGAAATAATATTTTTGGAGTCCAAAGCGTAGCTTTGTAAATATATAATTTGTAAGCTAATAACACCAAAT
>DAOUSL010000449.1 GCA_030627235.1 Thioploca sp. | reverse complement strand
TCCTTTAGAGCTTCCCTGTGCAACCGCTTTTACTTCCTCACTCAAACAGCTAGAATAATATACGAATTCCTAGGATTTATTTTCTCAAGCCCTTGTAATATGAGAAAAAAAATGATATAATATCTCATAGTTTTCGTTAAAACGAAATCTATGAAAGCAAGTTCAACGGCCACGTTGTGACGTCGACGACCCTACGGATGAGGAGACACGAACAAGAGTAGGCAGTTAGGACTTGCTGGCACAGAGTAACTAGGGAGCGAAGCTATGTGTAAATTCTAAATAACTAATTAGAAAATTTGTATAAAAAAGCTACTTATGTGGCTTTTTTCATTACTAATATAGTTAAGCTGTACCTTAAACATTGCCGCTTCTCTTCTTCTCTTCCTAGCTATTAAATATGCTGTTGAACCACCTGTGCAGTACCGCAACGTAGTTGCATATCAGGCATAACTGTGCCTCTGCTGTACCGCAACGTAGTTGCATATCTGTACAATTGCTGTGCCGCAACGTAGTTGCATAGGGGGCGGTTAGACTAGACTGGTCGACTCAGAAAACTACTTTACTTTGTAATTAGCCACCTTTGCCGGTGGCTTTTTTATGTCTACAGCAAAGTGCCGCAGAGATTCTAGCTCGGAGAATTTTTCTAGTTGCGTGTAAATTCGTGGTTGGGTATTCTTTTGCATTCCGGTATTGCTTAGCTAACCAACTGGGCCAAATACGGAACGTAGTTCCGCAATGGGCCAAAATAGAGCAGTGGGGGCTATTGGGTGTCAAGATGCAAAAATTCGATGAGAGCCACGTAGTTGGGAGTGTCAGTTGCCACGATTTGGGTGTCGCGAATTTTGTGGAAATTGGGTGTGGTTGCGACTCCGTGTCGATAGGTCTTGACACACAGGTTGCACCATTCGGGCCGGACGAGGGGTTCTCATTGGCCCGGAGGGTGAGGTTGGTGCGGTTGCTGGGAATGGTGCGAGGGGTCGGAAAGGTCGGAGGCGAGCGGTTGTGGAAATCCTAGCTTTTTGCTTGTTGGGCTGGTGGGGCGACTTCGTGACGATAGGTCTTGACACACAGGTTGGGGCAGCTGGTGTGGTATAGCAGTTGGTGTGGTATAGCAGTTGGGCCGG
>DAOUSL010000197.1 GCA_030627235.1 Thioploca sp. | reverse complement strand
TAAGAGTTTCAATACCATTAAGTTAAGCAGGTAAGGTTTTCGGAGTCCAAAGCGTTAGCTTTGTAAATATTTAATTTATAACTTAATAATATCAAAGCTTCGCTTTGGACTCCGGAAAAATTTGCTTAACTTAATGGCATTGAGGTAAGAGTTTCGGGAAATACGCTTCTCTCCATTCCCGAAACAACTATCAAATATTATTTTTCGATTTATTATACTCAAATTAATATAACTACGTTTGAATTAGACCCACGAAAAATAAAGTAGGTCTGATTATGCGTAGTCGTAATCTGATATTTAAATCATTTATTTTTGCCTTCCAAAATCGCATCTATCACCAACATAACCGCTCCAGTACTAATTGCACTATCGGCAATATTAAATGCTGGCCAATGCCATTGTTGATAATATATATCAATAAAATCAATCACATGTCCATAAAACACTCTATCAATTAAATTGCCTAAAGCTCCTCCTAATACTAAAGTTAACGCAATAGTTAACCAAATTTGTTGCTGTTTCAAGCGACTCAGCCATACAACTAACACACCACTTATAATCAATGATAAACCACTTAAAAACCAGCGTTGCCAACCACCAGCATTAGCTAGAAAGCTCCAAGCTGCACCTTCATTATATAGTAATCGTAGGTCAAAAAATGGTAATAAATTAACTGGTTGATTAAATATCAGATTGCTATCCATCCACAATTTACTTGCTTGATCAAGGATTACCACCAATAATGAAATCCAAATCCACCTTAATCCATTTCTAGCCATAGTAACGTTTCTCACCTTCGTCAGTTATATTTCCCACACATCGTCCACACAATTCTGGATGCTCTGCATTACTACCAACATCTTCTCGATGATGCCAACAGCGTACACATTTCTCATGTTCAGAAGGCTTAACCTGTAACCAGAAACCATTATATTCATTGGCTGTATCCGGTTTTTTATCTATTGGATTTAAGCGGGCATAAGAAGTGATGAAAATAAATCGTAATTCGTCTTCCAATGTATCCAACTGGGTAAATAAAATATCATCGCAATAAATATCAACTTCAGCAGCCAATGATGAACCAATAGTTTCCGCAGTTCGCAAAGTTTCTAATTCTTGATTGATAGCTTCTCTCAATGTAAAAATTTTATTCCATAAATCGGAACTAATTTCATGTTTACAAGCTGGTTTATCAAGTGGTAATAATCCTTCATACCAAGTTTCTAACAATACAGATTGACTGCGTTTACCAGGAATTTGCTGCCAAATGTCTTCAGCAGTAAAACTAAGTATTGGAGCTAACCATCGTACTAATGCTTCCACAATATGAAACAGAGCTGTCTGAGCAGAACGACGAGCAAGGCTTTCTGTCTGACAGGTATATTGACGATCTTTGATTACGTCTAAATAAAAACTGCTCATATCAGTAGTACAAAAACTATGAATCTTTTGATATACCAAATGAAATTGATAGTTTTCATAGTCCTTAATAATACTCTGCTGAACTTGGAGAGCTTGAGCCATTGCCCATCGATCTAAAGCTAACATATTTTCTGGAGCTATGCTATCAGTTTCTGGATTAAAGCCATTTAAGTTAGCTAATAAAAAACGAGCTGTATTACGTAATCTACGATAACCATCTGAAATTCTTTTTAAAATTTCATCAGAGACCGATATTTCACCTTTATAATCAGTTGCTGCTACCCAAAGCCGAATAATGTCAGCTCCCAAAGTTTTAATTACTTTCTGTGGGGCTATCACATTACCCATAGATTTAGACATTTTACGACCTTTGGCATCAACCGTAAAACCATGTGTTAACACTGCTTTATATGGAGTTTTCCCATCCATTGCAATCGAAGTTATCAAAGATGAATTGAACCAACCTCGATATTGGTCTGAACCTTCTAAATATAAATCAGCCGGTCGATTCAAATCTGCTTCTGTCTCCAATACTGTGGAATGTGTAACTCCAGAATCAAACCACACATCTAAAGTATCGGTAATTTTTTGATATTTATCCGCTTTATCTCCCAACAATTTTTCTGGTTCAAGTTCAAACCAAGCATTAATTCCATCTTTTTCCACCAATTGAGCCACAGCTTCAATCAATTCGGTCGTTTGTGGATGCAGAATACCAGTAATTTTATGTACAAAGAGAGCTATTGGAACTCCCCAATTACGTTGTCGGGAAATACACCAATCGGGACGATTAACTATCATGCCTTCAATCCGTTGTTCTCCCCATTCTGGAACCCACTTCACATTCTTTATTGCTGCTAAGGACTGCTGGCGTAATTCCTTTTTATCCATGCTGATAAACCATTGCGGAGTAGCACGGAAGATGATTGGAGTTTTATGTCGCCAACAATGTGGATAGCTATGTAAAATTCGATGTTCATGGACTAATTTGCTTTTACCTTTCAACACCTCAACCACTTTCTCATTGGCATTAAATACATGCAGACCAGAAAATAATTTGGTATTCGGTAAAAATATACCTTTATCATCCACTGGGTTATCAATCGGTAAATTATAGCGACTGCCAACTACATAATCATCCTGTCCATGTCCAGGAGCAGTATGCACACACCCAGTACCAGCCTCTGTAGTCACATGTTCACCCAAAATAATTGGTACTTGCCGATCATAAAATGGATGTTGCAATTGTAGATTTTCTAAATCCTTACCCTGACAATACGCAACTACATGATAATGTTCGATTCCATAGCGTAACATAGTATCTTTCAATAATGCTTCTGCTATTACTAACCGCTCCATTCCATATTGGCCATCTTCACATTGCACTACTGAATATTCTAGTTCTGGGTGTAATGCAACTGCTTGATTAGCTGGCAAAGTCCAAGGAGTGGTAGTCCAAATAACGACCGAAATAGGACCGCTACCAGTGCTGGGAGCATGATGACAACAGGCCAATAGAGCTTCCTCATTGACAGCTGTAAACCTGACATCAATCGCCAATGATTTTTTATTTTCATACTCAACTTCAGCTTCTGCCAACGCTGAACCACAATCACTACACCAATGTACTGGTTTAAAACCACTGTATACATGACCAGTTTGAATAATTTGTCCTAAAGCTCGAATAATATTTGCTTCAGTCTGATAATTCATGGTTAAATAAGGATTATCCCAATCAGCAATCACTCCTAAACGTTTGAAATCTTCCCGTTGTTTATCAACTTGTTCACTCGCATAATCCCGACAAGCTTGGCGAAATTCACTAGCATTAACATTATGTCCAGATTTGTTTAATTGCTTCTCAACTTCTAGTTCAATCGGTAAACCATGGCAGTCCCAACCCGGTATATAAGGAGCATCAAATCCATCTAAAGTCTTTGCTTTAACAATAATATCTTTAAGTATTTTATTGACTGCATGGCCGATATGAATATTACCATTAGCATAAGGAGGCCCATCATGTAAAATAAATTTTTCAGCTCCCTTACGTTGCGCTCGCAATTGTTGATATATAGTTTCCCAATTTTTTAAGAATTCTAGTTCCCGTTTCGCTAAGTTGCCCCGCATAGGAAAGTCAGTTTTAGGTAAATTTAAGGAATCTTTATAGTTATTCATATAGTATCTCGTTAATTATGATTAATAATAATTTGGGGATTATTAGGTTTAAAAGAAGTAGGCTGGGTGTTTTATAGTAATTCTTAATTCTATAATGCTTAATTATTAATTAACTTTAATAGCAATATCAATTACTTATTTTGGATAGTCTATCAAATATGGAAATGTTATAGCAACTAATTAAAAAATTTTGACAACAATTATTAGTATGTTTACTTTCAATGGACAAGTATCAGGGCGAAAAATTCATGTTACCGAAGGCGATTTGGATATAATTTCCACTAATAAAACTTAAGAGATGTATATTATTCATTGGCATGGTTTCACCGTATCTTATATCAAGCCTACCTGACTTATTATTGATTTAAATTAAAAAGCGGTATATTATAATAGTATGATTATGGTGTGAGAAAAAAAGTGTTATCTTGATGAAAAGTTTCACTTTTGCTACGTTTCTCCAAGTCGCTATGGTTAGGTAGCACTCAGGATAAGACACTTTACTTTCTATGTCTAGTGCTTAATATAGACGTTAGAAATACAGAATTAACACATATAGGAAAATTAAATGTACCACCCAGAATCAACAAAGATAAAAAATTTACTATTGAGTAACATTGATAGTTTAAAAGGAGGTACTTTATTTTCAATTGGTGATATTTCAATTAAAGTTGAAGGTAAAGATGGACTAGGAGGTTTAATTGAAGAATGGTTCGGAGTATGGGCTGAAAAACAAGGTTTTAATATTAAAAATCCTGGGAGTAGCCAACAATTTCCAGATTTTTTTATTGGTCAAGATAATTCCTTTTTAGAAATTAAAACCTTTGATGGTACAAAAAGTCCCAATTTTGATTTAGCTAATTTTGAATCTTATTGTGAATCAGTCTCTAATATGCCTTCCAGAACAGATTCTGATTATTTAATTTTTTCTTATGAATTAATAGGATCAGCATTAACAATTAAAAATATTTGGCTTAAAAAGATATGGGAAATCACATGCTCTTCAAAAAATTATCCTCTTAGAATACAACAAAAAAAAGAAGTCATTTATAATATAAGACCCGCAACTTGGTATTCTACTCGGTTAACGTATACTGTTTTTAAATCCAAACAAGAATTTATAGAGGCTTTATTTCGTACCCAAAAAATATATAGAGGTTATGATTATTTAGATAAGTATATTAAAAACAGTTAGTTTATAATTGTACTTATTATTCTATGTGAAACAGAGTTGATAACTGGCGTTACAACCGTATTACCAATTAAATCATAAAGGTCTTTCTGCTTTATATTTGATTCATACCATTCAGGAAAACCAAAAAAACGTAAACACTCTCTTTCAGACATCCTTCTTATTTTACCGTTATCAATAACGCCAATTCTATTTGCTTCTGTTGCAACTATTGTTGGTGCAATACAGTTTTTACCTAAAATTTTATTTAGTTCAAAACTAAGTTTCCCTGTTACTATATTATAACCTTTTTCTACATGAGTGGCATATTGTCGCTGCTTTTTTCCATTCTCTGTGGTAATTAAATCTTTAGGATGTTCGTACCGTAAATACTTTTTTGAAACCATATCATCCAGTAAGTTTTTAAGCTTTTCTATCGAAATAAAATTATAAAATGAATGTATTTCATTAAGTGTTAATGGCATCCCATCCATCCAAACAATACCTTTAATTTCAGCCCACTGTTTTTTTCGGCGTTCTCGAAGTAAAACAGACATTAACTCTTTTTGTTGTTTGTTTAACTTTCCTTTAAGTTCTAAATCCCAACTGTGTATATTGTTTTTTCCACCTCGCTTATCTTTTATGGATTTACCTTCAAGCTCAATAGGGCTATATAGCTCTAATAATTTTTGTGTAAACTTTGTTTCAAGGGGGGGTAAGCCTTTTTCTTGTATGTCGCTAAATAGTTTCTTTTCTTCTGGAAAATTATCCAACGAGATATCCCCATATAAACTTCCTGCTATATAAATTCTCTTACGAGTTTGAGGAATCCCAAAATGTTTAGCATCTAAAATTTTCCAAGTAACTTTATATCCTAGCTCACCTAAAATATCTAAAATTGTTTTTAGTGTATTTCCGATTTTAGCAGAAGCATTTTTCTTATCATGAGATACTAAGCCTTCAACATTTTCTAGTAGAAAGCCTTTTGGTTTTTTTTCTTTTAATATTCTGGCAACATCAAAAAATAATGTTCCTCTAGCATCATCAAATCCAGCTCTATTTCCTGCATTGCTAAATGCTTGGCAAGGAAACCCACCGAGTAAAAAATCAAAATCTGGAATTTCAGCTTCTTTTATCTTTGTAATATCACCATGCACAACATCTCCAGAAAAATTATGTTCATAAATTTTAACTGCGTAAGACTTTATTTCTGATGTAAATATACATTCAGCCTTTAAATTATTCTCAGTACAGGCTTGTTCAAAACCTATGCGCGTACCTCCTAAACCTGCAAACAAATCAATAAACTTAATTTTTTTCATAAGGACTTAAAATATTGTATTTAAATTTTATATCAAGTATAGTAAATGGTTTGTTTACTATAGTCAATGGTTTATTTACTTTTTATGCAAATTTATTCTCCCGATGAAGTTATAAAACGTATCAAAGATATTACTAAAGATAATTATGACAGTGATTTGGCTAAACGTATAGGCGTTCATAAGCAGTCTTTGTCTCAATATAAAAATAAAAATAGTATTGATGTACAGTTAAGACTTATATCCTTACTTCTCAATACAATAGATGAAAATATTTCTAAATAGAAACCCGCAATGTAAGATGTGGTGAGGAACTGCATCAATCAAGTTGCTACACAATTATTGATGCAATTCCCTTCGGTCATTGCATCCTACAGCAATATAAGTAATTTATATTTGAATTTAATTAATAATTAACCATTCTTAATTCACTAATTCACAATTAAATACAG
>DAOUSL010000218.1 GCA_030627235.1 Thioploca sp. | reverse complement strand
CCCTGAAATAGAACCAGAAGTTATCATCCCTGAAATAGAACCAGAAGTTATCATCCCTGAAATAGAACCAGAAGTTATCATTCCTGAAATAGAACCAGAAGTTATTATTCCTGAAATAGAACCAGAAGTTATTATTCCTGAAATAGAACCAGAAGTTATTATTCCTGAAATAGAACTAGAAGTTATTATTCCTGAAATAGAACCAGAAACAGAAATACTCACAACCAATAAACCACCAATTTTGAATTCATCAAATACCAAATCTTGCCCAGAAAGTAATATAATTCACACTTACTGTTCTTTTCAAAATAAAGAGATTAAGGATATACTTATTACTGAAAATGCCAGCATATCTAACGGTATACTAATCGGTACAATGGAAAATTACGGTTGGGTTTCTAATTTAACTATTAAAAATGAAGCAACTCTTATTGGTGGTTTTGTAACTGGTTATATTAAAAATGAAGGAACAATCGTTAACTTTGAGTTTCGAGGTGCTTCTATCACAGGAGGAACTTTAGGGGGAAATATCTTTAATAACAGTGAAGTACTTGGTTATTTCCAAGATGTAAAATTAGAAGCAGATACTCATATTATTGGTGGTGAACTGCGTGGTGATATTATCGGCGATCCTGAATATCCAGCCAAGTTAGAAACTCTAGTTATTAAGAAAGATACTTATCTCGAAAATGTTATCATCGCTAATGATGTTATATTTGAGGATGAAAACCAAGTTACTATTGGAGAAAACGTTATTTTTAATCCTTAATTTTTACTGTAGAGATTCAATAAAACCCGAAACTAAACCTGCCAGGTTTTTAAAACCTGGCAGGTTTGAACCTCAGATTTTGGAGATTATTAATCCTCATTCCTAAGCTATCCTAACTGTCCCATTATCTCAGCATTAGAATAAACCTGTTGCACATCATCTAAATCTTCTAACATATCGATTAACCGCAACATTTTCTGAGCTCCATCTAAATCTAACGTAGAATTAATCGAAGCTCGTAAAGTAATTTCTGCTTGAGTTGGTATTAAATTTACTTTTTCTATCGCTTTCTTAACTGCGTAAAAATCATCATCAGGAGAAGTAATTACATCAAATGACCCGTCATCATTTTGGATTACATCTTGAGCTCCAGCATCTAAAACTACTTCCATGAGCTGTTCTTCATCAGAATCAGCAGTAAAACTGAATAAGCCTATTTTATCAAAAAGATAAGCTACCGAACCATCAGTACCTAAATTACCACCACATTTATTAAAAGCATGGCGTACTTCAGATACAGTGCGTTTACGATTATCAGTCATACAATCAACTATTACTGCAATTCCACCTGAGCCATAACCTTCATAACGAATTTCTTCATAATTATCATTATCCTGAGCTCCAGAACCACGTTTAACTGCTCGTGCTATTGTATCTTTAGTCATATTATTACCTAAAGCTTTATCAATAGCAGCCCGCAACCGAGGATTAGAATCTGCATCTCCACCACCCAAACGAGAAGCAACAGTTATTTCACGAATTAATTTGGTAAATAATTTACCACGTTTAGCATCCTGAGCACCTTTACGATGCTGGATATTTGCCCATTTACTATGTCCGGCCATATTTATTCCTTATTGGCAGCCAAATTTTACATCTGCTGGTTTGGTTATTAATTTATCTCCATCAAGCAAAACTTGTTCTCCATCCAATGATATGCCACTACTAGTGGTAACTGGAAAAAAACATTTAGGTGGAAAAATTGGTGATGGTAATTCTATTGGTTTAACTTTCCAAGCCTTACTATTATCTAAATTTACCAATATAATATGATTATCCGAATGCCATTTAGCTCGCATCGGCTCATCAATATTCATTGTTTGAGTATCAAATACATTCAAAGTATTTGCATATAAAAATTCTATTGTAACAGTACCACATTCTGGACTGTAAATATTCGCTAACTGTAATCCATCAGGTGATGGAATCACCGTATGATTGACTTGGTTTTCATTATCGCAAGTTTTATTCTCATCATTTGGAGTTTCAATAATCAGAATTTCATTACCATTTTCATCAATTTTATCAAATCGTCTTGCTCCATTTCCTATCAATGACTCAACTATAAAATAACCAGCTTGTTTCATATAAAAAAACTGCCCACTTTTATAATCCCGCCATTCTGTAATATCACGTCGTGTATCAGTGGTTAAATTTTGTACTATAATTTTATGTAAATCTTTTTTAGGATGTGAAATAATCATAGCTACTTCAGAACCATCATCTGCCCAAACTAAACTTTGAGATGATTTGGTAATATTACCAGTACACCCGATCAGGGAAATGACTAATAAATATTGTATTATTTTCATATTATTACCATATGCAATTATAAGTTAGACTGAGGCAAAATCAAGTTATTGAAGTTTATACCATTATCTTTTCAACTTATAGCATATTTTGATTGGATAAACTACAGAAATATAAGTAATTTATATTTATTTTGAATTTAATAGACATCTTTCCTAAATAATGGTATATAAATGTAGGATGCAATGAACGAAGTGAATTGCATCAATCGTGTGACTCGAAAGATGTAATTCGTAAACTCATTACATCCTACTAGCTTTGGTAAATTTCACGTCGGTAATACAATCATACTTAGCTTCATTATTTAGGAAACGATGTCTATTGACAGTGAACCTTATACTTTCAACGACTGAAAAGCACTCTACTCAGTCCATCTTTAAAATTATTCTGTACAAAATTTAATCCCATAAAATCTAGTAATTAAATTCCTATCCAATAAGTTGAAAAATATCTACGAATAAAACCCGAATGCAAAATAATAATGCAATAGCGCCAAATAATAAATGGCCTGTATCATTATCACCATCCTCATTCTTATTGGTTAATCCGTGATATGCTACTCCACCAGTTACAATTACAAAAATATAATCAAGCATTTTAAATCCATGTCTAATACCATTGAATTTCTTAGTAAATTACACCCATTCCGAGATAGTAGTAAAGAAGACTTAGAACTAGTAGTTGCATGTTTAAAGTCTAAATTATTGCAACCCAATGAATATCTCTTTCAAAGACAAGAAGCTTATCATAAAACGGTTTATCTTGTCCAGCAAGGTAAATTAGAACAACATCGGCAATCTGGACAGATATTAATTTTAGAAGCTGGTGATTTTATTGGGTTAGCCAATTTTATTGATGCTTCCCCATATTTATCTTCAACCAAAGCTCTAACTGAAGTTACATTATTATGTCTACCAGCTACTGAGTTACAAGAACTTGAAAATTTATGTCCACCACTATTTGAAAGCATTAACCGCATAATTGCCAAATATATTCGAGATCGAGGCAATAATCCACGTCCAGTTACCTCTCATGCTTTATGTTTACCAGCTCGTAGCATTATGAAATCTCCATTGGCAACTTGTGGAATAAATGTAACTTTATTAGAAGCTTATGAGCTAATGCGGAAACGTAAAATTGGTAGTTTGGGAGTAATTAATCAAGACAACAAATTACTGGGTTTAATTAATTTTGTTAGTATTGCTGATGCTATGTTAATTCATGGAGCTAAGCATGATACCCCAGTTATAGAAGTGGCATGCAAGAAAGACAACACTATCAGTCCTGACACACCGATATGGCAAATTGAAGAAATTCAACAGGATAAAAATTTAAAATACATCATTGTAGCCGAAGATAATGAACCAATTGGAATAATTTCTCAAACTGATATTTTAAATAATCTGCTTGCACATCAAGGACTATTATTTACTGAAATATCAAGCACTACTAGCTTTTCTATATTGGCAACAATTTATCAGCGGATTGCTGAAGTAGCAAACGAAGCTAGGGAAAATAATCATCGTGCCAGTATTGCAGTTAGAAATATCAGTGAGTTTCATTTAGCCTTGCAACGTCGTTGTATCGAGTTAACTTTACAAGAAATGGAAGACAATGGTTTAGGAATGCCACCGACCAAATATGCTTTTATTCTGATGGGTTCTGCCAGTCGCAAAGAAATGCTGTTAAATCCAGATCAAGATAATGCTATTATTTTGGCTGATAATTTAAAAAGTGATAAAGATAAACAATGGTTTAAAACTTTTTGTGAACAAATTAATATCCATCTTGACGAAATAGGTTATATTCTTTGTCCGGGCAATATCATGGCTAAGAATGATATGTTTCATAAAAGCTTAAAACAATGGCAACAACAAATTGATCATATCGTTCATTTACCTACTAAAAAAGCAGCTCGCTGGGCTAATGTATTTTTTGATTTTTACCATTTATACGGTGATGACGAACTTGCCACAACCTTATCTAAACATATTATTCAGGAACTAAAACAACATCCAAGATTATTAAAAATGATGGTAGAAGATGATGCTGAAGGACAACCAGCAGTAGGTTGGTTTAATCGTTTAGTTACTCGGAGAGATCAATCTGGTAAAAATAAAATTGATATTAAGCGAAATGGTTTACGGATTATTACTGATGCAGCTCGGATTTATTCATTAAAACATGGTATTGTAAACCGTAATACTGCCGACCGTCTCACAGCATTAGTGCGGCAAGGTATATTTAATCCGGAATCTATGAAATCTATTAAAGCTTCTTTTGAGGAATTACTGGATTTATTATTAGAACATCAACTCTATCAAATGCAGAATAATCAAGAACTTGATAAACTTATCGATCCAGAAACTTTATCTCCATTACATCATGAATCATTACGCATGGCGATGCGAACTATTAAACAGTTTCAGGAAAAACTCCAGATAGAATTTGATGTGGCAGATTATTAATGGAAACTTTCAAATATTGGATGACAGGTGTCGAAACCTATATTAAATATTGGCATGGAGTAGAAAAATATCTTTCCCAACCTGATTTTAAGACTTTACATGATTTACTTGTGCAATTAGATGTAAAAACACTTAATAACCAATTAATTGAAAACACTAGATTTGTAGTAATTGACACTGAAACAACTGGATTGCAAGCTTATTCTGGTGATGAAATTATTTCTATCTGTATGTTGGAGATGCAAGGATTACAACTTACTGGTCATGAATATAAAACTTATATAAACCCAGAACGCCATATTTCAAAAGAATCTACAGCTATTCATGGTATCAAAAATGAAGATGTTATTAATAGCCCAAAAATAATGGAGATATTGCCAGATTTAGTAAAATTTCTTGATAAATCAGTTATTATTGGCCATCATTTGAACTTTGATATTCGTTTTCTTAATAAGACCTTTCAGAAATTATTATTGTGTAAATTACCACATTCATGGATAGATACGATGATGTTATACATTGCGTATAGCGGTCGGATGGGTCATTATGGTTTAGATGAAATCACTAAAATTTGTAAGGTAAAAAATCCAGCTCGGCATACTGCCTATGGCGATGCAATGGCAACAGCCATGATTTTTCAGAGAATTGCTACCCGTATGTTAGTTTCCAACCAACATGTATCTGATTTAATT
>DAOUSL010000156.1 GCA_030627235.1 Thioploca sp. | reverse complement strand
GACTTAACGCTGAGCTTGTTCAAAAATATCAAGAAACGCCGCTATACTTTAACTGTTTTTTCATATTTTCGAACCTCGGCTAGTCACGGACTACTCGACCTCGGCTTGCCTCTCCATGTCTCGCAGCGGACGATTTTTATGAACTATTTTTTAAAGACGCAGAACAAGCAGCCTCACGCAGTAAAAAAATGGTAATGATATTCCAATGAAGGAGAGATAGAATGGTAACAAGTTCTAAGTCAAGTATTTTAAAATATTAGTTTTCAGCATAATTATCAAATCGGCAAATACCGAGTAGACTTTTTCGTCAAAGATTTAAACTTAATCCTAGAATGCAATGGCTATGACAACCATATTTCTTATGATCCAATAGTAGAATCAGAAAGAAAGCAGTTTATCACCAAAAATTATAGCTTAGTTCGTTTTCATCATAAGATAGATTGGAAGACTTTGGTTAATGAAATATTAATGGCTAAAATTTGGGATACTACTGTGTTGTATAATCTGGGTTATTATGGTAAAGTTGGTTATTTTCGGATAATAGAATTTAATCCTTTGACAATGGAAATAGTTTGGCAATATACTGGTAAAATTCCCAGCAAAAATTAACAAATAGTAATATATTGATTACTGAATCTTATCAAAGTCGTATATTTGAAGTTACCTCAGAAAAAAAATTGTTTGGGAGTTTATAAGTCCATTTCGCAGTCCTAAGGATGAAAACTATCAAGCAATTGTTAGTTGGGAACAACGAATTTATCCTAATTCTTTAAATTTTGAATTCAATAAAGGTAGATAACGATATGAATAATAATGCTAAACAAAGATTATTTATTATAATTTTACTTGTGTCGGTTAGTTTTTTAAGTGTTATTTTTGGAATGGTTGCTCATAAATTTAAATTATGGCCAGTCTCAATTTTCCAAGATGCTTACCAAGCTACTAAAGCATGGCGGGAAAGATTGACACCTCGTGATCGATATAAAAGTAGATTTTTTGCTAAAGCTCGTCATGTAAATAGTGGGGTATTGCAATATGATAAAGCCAAGGCTTATGATGGTTTTACTTTATTTACTTCTGTTCATGCCCAAAAAGCACTATTAATATCAATGGATGGCCAAATATTACATGAATGGCATATTCCTTTTTCTGAAATATGGGAAAATCCTCCTCATATAGAATTTAAGATAGCGGAAGATTTTATCCTATGGGGCAAAGCTCATATGTATCCAAATGGAGACCTTGTGACTACAATAGGAGGCTTTGGAGATACTCCTTGGGGCTATGGATTGGTAAAAATGGATAAAGATTCCAATCTTATTTGGAAATATGCGGAACATGCACATCATGATGTTAATGTTGGTAGTGATGATAAAATTTACACACTTATCCATGACTTTACCTCTGAACAAATACCTGGAATGAAACTGAAGTTGCCTTTTTTGGATGATAGTATTGTAGTTTTATCTCCAGATGGACATGAGCTTAACAGAGTTTCAATTTCAAAAGCATTTAGTAATTCTGACTTCTCAAGCGTTTTAAATGTGGTAGAAGAAAAAAAGAACTCATGGGATCCATGGCATACTAATAATGTTGATATACTAGATGAAGAAATGGCTAAACATTTTCCCTTCTTAAAACCGGGTCAAGTTCTGGTTTCTATGAGAAATATTGATACTTTAGCTGCTATTGATATGGATAAAAAACAAGTAGTATGGGCTGTAACTGGACCATGGCACATGCAACATGATCCTGATTTTCTTAAAAATGGAAATATACTCTTATTTGACAATCGTGGTAATTTTGGCACGGGAGGAGCATCTCGTATCATAGAATTTAATCCAATGACTATGGAAATTGTTTGGCAGTACGCTGGAAATGAACAAAATATTTTTTCCACTGGAGTTAAAGGAGTCCAACAAATGCTACCAAATGGTAATGTTCTTATTAGTGAAAGTATGAGAGGACGTATATTTGAAGTTACTAGAGAAAAAGAAATCGTTTGGGAATTTAGTAGTCCATTTAGAGCCCCACATGATAAAAAATTAGTGGCAAATGTTTGGGGAGGAGAACGCTATCACCCAGATTATTTAGAATTTGAGGTTGCTAATAAGAATATAATCACACATATTCCAACTAATTAACCATATTAACCGCTGTATCAACATCTACCGTAACTAAGCGTGAAACTCCTGCTTCTTGCATAGTAACACCTATTAATTGATCGGCTATTTCCATAGTAATCTTATTATGTGAAATAAAAATAAATTGCACAGTTTCGGACATAGCTTTAACCAAGGCACAAAAACGTCCTACATTGGTATCATCAAGTGGAGCATCAACTTCATCTAACATGCAAAATGGAGCTGGATTTAGCTTAAATATCGCAAACACCAATGCTATCGCTGTCAATGCTTTTTCACCACCTGATAATAAATGAATATTGGTATTACGTTTACCAGGTGGTCGAGCCATAATTGTAACTCCAGCCTTTAAAATATCATCCCCAATTAACTGAATATTAGCCTCTCCACCACCAAATAAACGGGGAAACATATCCTTTAAAAAAGAGTTTACCTTATCAATTGTTTCCTTAAATCTGGCTTTAGTCTCTCGATCTATCGTTTTTATTGCATTATCCAATGCCTGCATGGCTTTATTCAAGTCATCCGTCTGTTCGTCAAGTTCTTGTTTACGTTCTGCTTGCTCTTCAAACTCATCTAAAGCAGCTAAATTAACTGAACCCATTTTTTCTAATTTGCGTTCAGCAGCTTCAATTTGAGCTTGCCAACTTTCTTCATCAGCATATTCTGGTAAATCAGCTAATAATGCCACTGGGCCGAATTCCATTTCAGTTAATTGTTCATCCAAACCTTGCCGTCGCACTTCATTAGCCTGACATTCCATTTTAGCTTGTTCTATATCAGCTCGTAATTCAGTACATTTTGCTTCTAATCTATGTCGTTCTCCATCATAATCATTTAACTTTGCTTCCAAATGATCATAAGTTTGTTTAGCTTGAGTTAAAATTTCTTCTGCTTCAGTTTTTTTATGTTGATAATCAAGCAATTTAGCTTCCATCTCATCTAATGGTTCAGATTGCTTTGTTAAATTTTGTTGTAAATCATAATTCTGTTCAGACAATTGTTCTAATTGATTTTGTAACCGTTCGATACCTTGTTGTAATCGAGATTGATCTGTACGCAATGATTCTGATTTGATTTCTATTTTATGCCGTTCATCTTTAATCGATTGCCAAATTTGACTAGTTTGAGCTACAGTTTCTTGATGTAAATCTCGTTGTTGAGTCAAATCATCTCGTTCATCAGCTAATATTTCCATTTCTTCTAAAGCAGTGTGTAACTTATCACGAGTTGTTAATAAATCTGATTCATCTTGATTAATTTGTTGAGTTAATTCATATTGTTCTTTATTTAAGCGTTGTAATTGGGCTTTAGTATGTTCTAATTGAGCCTGTTTACCACTGTGCTGAGATTGTAAATCTGCTTCTTGTCGTTGAGTAATATTGAATTGTTGTTGAGCTTGCTCACGGGAATTTTCTTGGGCATATAAAGCTGTACGACTTTGTTCTAATTCTGTGATAAGCTGTTGTACTGTTAGATTTAAATCATCCAACTTAGCAATTATTTCATTAATTTCTTGCTTACGAGCTAAAATCCCAGCATTTTCATCCACTTCTTGTTGACTATCTAACCAGTTAGAACCAAACCACAATCCAGTTGGAGTGATTACTGATTCATATTCTGCTAATTGTTTACGAATTTGATACGCAGTTTTAATATCAACAGCAATTTTAACTCCAGCCAATAGAGTAGACAAAGGCCAAGGAGCTTGGATTTTATCCAACAAGGAATCTATATTATTCTCAGTTTTTTCAATGTTATGCGAAGTTTCAAATAGAGCCAATTTACCAGCTGGTGGATTAATAAGTGCTTCTTGTAAAATTGTCATATCTTCTATACATAAAGCTTGCAATTTAGTTCCCAATACTATTTCCACAGCTGTTTCCCAACCAGATTCAACTTTTATCGATTGAGCTAAACGAGGTACATCATGCAAGCCGTGGGTTTGTAACCAAGCATTCAAATCATTGTTATTAGTACCTAAAGCAGATTCTTGCAAAGTCTCTAATGAAGCCAATCTACCATTAAGCTTATGTACTTCAGCTTGTTGTTCTTGCAACTGAGAGGTCTGATTTTCAGTAACAGAACGTAATTGTAATACTTCCTTATAATTCGTAGTTAAAATAGTTTCAGCCTGCACTAAATCTGCTTTAATATTAGCTATCTTAGCTTCTAAATCAGTAACAATTTGTTCTAATTCAATAATATCTAGACTATTATTTTCCTGCTGTAGACGCTGTAAACGTTGTTTGCTCTGTTCTAATCTCTGTTCTAAATTCTCGGTTCTAGCTCGTTCAATTTGAGCTCTTTGAGTTGGTTCAGCAGAACGTTGATTAAAAGCATCCCAATTATATTGCCATTCTTCTAGTTGATTTTGAGCTTCAGTTAAATACTGTTCAGCCATGGTTTCAGATTCTAATTTAATCGTTAATAAAGTTTCTGTCTCAACTAAATCAGTTTCTAATTCAATTATTTGCTGTTTATCAGAGCTTAAAGTATGGTTGGCATCAGTTTGTGATTTTTCTAATTGTTCTAAATCAAATCGTAATTGTTTACAACGTTCATTATTATGTAGAATATTTTGTTCTAATTTAGTTATTTCAGTATCTACAGTATGAAAATTATTTTGAGCTTCCGTTAATGTACTTTGAGCAATATTTTGAGCTTCACGTTGTTGTTTATGAGTTGAATCAAAATCTTGTAAAGACAACAAATCTTTCTCTAAAATTGTTGCTTGTTCATCAATATATTGTTGCTGATCTTGTACTGATATATCCAAAGCATGCCAACGGATAGCTTGTAATTGAGCTTTTAATAAATAGTGGGATTTTTTTAATTCTTGAAATTTAACCGCTTGTTTAGCTTGTTTTTTTAATTTGTCTAACTGTTTATCCAGCTCATTTTGTAAATCTTCCAATCTATTAAGGTTTTCCTGAGTACGTTTCATCCGAGATTCAGTTTCTTTGCGACGTTCTTTATATTTGGAAATTCCAGCCGCTTCCTCAAAAAAAACTCGTAACTCTTCCGGTCGAGCTTCAATTAAACGAGAAATTGTGCCTTGTTCAATTATGGCATAGCTACGTGGGCCTAAACCAGTTCCTAAAAACAGGTCGGTAATATCTTTCCTACGACAGCGAATTCCGTTGATAAAGTAAACTGATTGACCTTTACGGGATATTTGTCTTTTTACAGCAATTTCAGATTGTTGCGGATATTGTGGTACATTGACTTTTTCAAAAACTAATTCTATGGATGCCTGATCAATGGCTTTACGATTACGAGAACCATTAAAAATAACATCACTCATGGCTGAACCCCGCAATTGTTTAGCGGAGCTTTCTCCCATCACCCACCGAACAGCATCAATGACATTAGATTTACCACAACCATTGGGCCCAACAACTCCAATTCGATTACTTGGAAATTCCAGTGTTGTATAATCTACAAAAGATTTAAAACCGGTTAATTTAAGTTTACTAAGACGCATTATTTATGAACAATTTAGGTATGCAAAGAATTTTCCTTATTATAGCATATAATCATCATTGATATACTTGAAGTTTTTATAGTCTATCTAAAAATAAAATCTCTATACGCTTTAAATAATGGTTTAAATAGATAAAAATCTTTGCGTTTAATTAACATTATACTTTTCCCTACAAACCTTGTTATCAATACTAATGGCAATAAATAACGATGAAAATTGGCCGTATATTTTAGGGTGCTTAAATTCTCATAATAATTAGCTTGCTGCAATTTATCTAAATTACCTTCGGTCACATTGCCAATACTAGCACTGCCTTTATGATATACCAAGCTATCCCGACACCAGCCAATTTCATAATTATGTTGGAATAGTCGTTGACAGTAATCTAATTCTTCATAAAATAAGAAATATTCTTCATTCAATAAGCCAACTTTTCGGATTGCTTCTACTTGGAAAAACATTGCTGCTCCATATACATAATCAATTTTTATTGAATGTTGCTGTACTTTTTTAACGAGTTGGCCAGCTAACATTAGTTTAAAAATGGTAAATAACGGGAAGTAACGGCAACCACCAGCACATTGAATTGTATCTCGTTGATAATAATCTATTACTGTACTTCCAAGTAAAGCAATCTTAGGGTTGGCAAGAGAATAATCATATAATTTGGTTAGAGATTTTGAATTCACAACAGTATCGTTATTTAATAACCATAAGTATTTATAACATCTAGTAATTAAAGCATAACGTATTCCAATATTATTACCACCAGCAAAACCTAAATTAGCTCCAGTTTGAATTAATACAAAGGAATAATTTGATTCATTAGGAGTAAAACGAGGCTGGGAAAAAATACCAATTTTGGAAGGAGAATAATGCTGTTGAGCCCAAGTTAAAATTCTTTCAAATGAATCATCTTCGGAAGCGTTATCACAGACAATAATGGTAGGAATATAAGAAAGTTGTTGCAGTGAATCTAAACAAGCTATAGTATTTTGCCAACCTTGCCAGTTAAGAATTATAATTGCTATTTTGTTCAAAGTATGGGAATTATGATGTTAAGTGAAGTTACGGAGTCCTGAAGTAAATAGTGTTGTATAAAATAATATTAGCATTATAATGATGAATGAAAATCCATATAGCTCCAATATGATTAGAAAGTTTTTTAGAGAAAGAAAATGTGCTTCTAACAAGACGAGCAATAAAGTAACGAACAAATATGATACCAATACATTGTCTCATGGTGCAATTAAAACACTCAATACAATTTGTAAGACCAGTTTCCAACAGATTTATGACGTTTGTTAGGAAAAACTGTATCATATGCTTTCCAAAAATCTGTAAATGAAATAGCACATTTTCTATAGACAGGTGGTAATGAATCCCTACCCACATTGGACTTATAATACCACGCTACTTCGTTACATCACATTGGATATTTATTTTTAGATGTAACATCAATAACTTTTGGAACAGAATCATATTTGACATTCACATAATTTTGCAGGCAACGTTCACTAACACCAACAACTTTTGCAATTCCTGATAATAGTATTTTTTCTAATATTATCAATCAAATTTTTCTTGAAATAGTATATTTTTGGGTTCTAAAACAAATTGACGAGGGCATTCTTTACAGGAATATTTTTGTTTTCCGTTATGAATACTTCCATTTTATATGATATTTTCTAAGTTACAATTTGGACATTTTATCATTATTATTTATAGTTAAATAAATATTTATTTTACACAACTACTTCATTCAGGACTACCAAAAACTATTATCTAGTCTGAAATTTGCTTTTAATAAATATATGCTATCAATATTTCACACCATATAGAACTATTAAATTAAGAAAATGTTATAATAATCCGTAAATTTAATTACGTTTTATAGTATTTCTCAATTGGATAAACTATAGCAATATAAGTAATTGATTTTGAATTTAATTAAGAATTAAGCATTCGTAATTAAGAATTATTATACAACCAGTCTGCATGACAGACATATTTATAATCAGAATTTAATTCTCTCACAACTTAAAAATATGAAACATTTGTGGTTAACCGTTTTATTAGATATTACTGAGTCATTACGAGCTCGTTGGTTTTTACTATATACCATAGTCTTTGGCGGTATAATTGTACTGTTATTTGTATTTGGTTTGACTGAATCACGAATTATGGGATTTACTGGTTTAACTCGTTTATTGCTAACTTATATTCAATTATGTATGGCTATATTGCCAATATTTGTATTAATAAGCACAGTACGTTCTGTAGCTGGTGATAAAGAAGCTGGAGTATTTGAATATTTATTATCTCTTCCAGTATCATTACCTGCTTGGTATTGGGGTAAAGTAATCGGTCGATTCATTGTCATTTTTTTACCAGTTTTTTTAGCAATGTTAGCAGCGGTTGGTTGGGGTTTGTGGAGTGAAATAATGATACCTTGGAAATTATTTTTCTTATACACTGGATTATTAATCGCTTTAGCATGGTGTTTTTTGGGTATAGGAATGTTTATTTCTAGTATAACTCATTCCATTGATACAGCTCAAGGAAGTGCTTTCTTTATCTGGTTATTTTTATTGTTATTTTTGGACTTAATTTTATTAGGATTGATGATAAAAGAGCAATTTGCCATTGAACCATTAATATTGATAGCTTTAAGTAATCCAATGCAAACTTTCCGTACTGGAGCTATGTTATTATTTGATCCTCAGTTGGTTATGTTAGGACCGACCTCTTATGTTATTTTAGATTTATTTGGCCATACTGGTTACTTGATTTGGTCTTTTGCTTATCCGTTATTGCTTGGAACTATCTGTACTGCTAGTGGTTATTTATTCTTTCGTCGGGGAGACTTATTGTAAATATGCGTATAAAACCATCTGAAATAAATATCAAACATAATAAGAACCCTACTACAATATCAGGTGGTATAGAAAAATGGATCCGAAATTATTCCGCTATCCATCCAGTCTCATTAGGTTTTGTAGTTTTTATTTCAGTCTCAATTATTGTAGCTCTTTTATCTGTACCATTTTATCAAGAAAACTTATGGGATTTTTGGGGTAATGTCTTAGTTGAAGCTCATGGAATGATGTTTGATCTATTAGTCATTGGAGTATTTGTCTTTTGGTTACATAGAATAGGTTATAAACAGTTAACAATAATGAGATATAAGGAAGAATTAGAGGATTATTTGGGTTGGGAAGATAAAGAAGCAATGTTTAAAATAATAACCTTAGTAAAAAAGTTAAATTATTGGGGAGTTAGTAAAATTTATTTGGCTGAAGCTTATTTAATAAAAGGTTTTTTAAGAGAAGCTAATCTGAAAGGAGCTAATTTAGATGGTGCTAATTTAATAGAAGCTGATTTGATAAGAGCTAATTTAAGAGGATCCTATTTAATTGGAGCTGATTTAACTAATGCTAATTTGACTTCCGCAAATCTAATTGGAGCTGACTTAAGAAGAGCTGATTTACGAGGGGCTGATTTTACTAAAGCTAATTTAAGAGGAGCTAATTTAGAAACCGCAATGTATGATCAATTTACGAAATGGCCAAGAGGATTTAATTATAAAAAATCTGGAGCAATATTATATTTGTTATAATTTAATCTAATTCTCAACCATTAACTATCATTAGGCATCTTTCCTAAATAACGAAAGTAATTCATAGCTAAGTATGATTGTATTACCGACGTGAAATTGACCAAAGCTATACAATTAATTACAGATTTTATGTAGGATGTAATGAGTTTACGAATTACATCTTGATGCAATTCCCTTCGGT
>DAOUSL010000070.1 GCA_030627235.1 Thioploca sp. | reverse complement strand
TCATTGCATCCTACATTTATCCTTATTTAGGAATGATGTCTATTATTTTTTTATGAATTTAACTAAATACGATTTCTAATTCCACCATAAAATATTCCTATTAAATAAGCAAATATATGCCCTTCTGTATTATCTAACCATAATGAATTAATCAAGCAACCAATTACAATTGTGATAACTAATCCTTGAGCCATAAATTTATTTTGCCCAGTTAAAGAATAGCTGGTATGCCACATTGAATATAACAATAAAATAAATAATCCAACTCCTATTATTCCCCATTGAATAGCAATCATTAAATAATCATTGTGAGGATTAGTAGTAGTATTAGTAAATAATTTATTATATTCATGCGAAAAACTACCAGTTCCGCTACCTAAAATTGGTTTTTTAGCTATTAAAACTAAACTATTTTCGTAAAATTCTAGCCTAATTCCAACTGAAGTATTAGTTTCGCCCTGTTGATAATCTTGAACATTAGTGATGGCTTTATCTACTCTTTCTTGTAATATTCCAGAAAAATTATAAGCTACTCCTGCTAAAGTTATTAATATCCCACCACCAATTAAAATACCTTTTAAATTATATACTTGATAAAAAAATATTAGAATTAAGCAGAATAAAATCACATAACCAGTACGTCCAGCACTCATAAATAATATATTATAAACAGCCAATACTATGATTATACTATATAACCATTGTTTTTCCTGCCAAGCTTTTATTGCAATAAAATAAGTTGCCAAAGCTATTAATAAATTTTGAGTAATATAATTTTTAAATACAAAAGGACTTTGTGGATTACCTTTGCCAATTTCTAATCCAGTTATAGCCATCAAATAGGACAAAAATAACGTGATGCCCATAATGGCTAGAAAAGCATATAATCCCAATTTACGAGATTTTTCATCGGTAAATATTAGGATAAACATTGGGATATAAATAAATTCTCGATATTTATCTAACATTAAAGTAGCTTCAGAAAATGATACTGGTGTATATAAAAATCCTAAGATAATAGTTATAACAAGCGATATCGCTACTAATGCAATATTATGATGATATAATACCGAAAATTTTTGGGTATATTGGCCTTCAACTAATATAAATAAAAATGCCAAAGGGCATAATATATTAGTTAAGGCTGTTGATGTTGGAATGGATAAGCCAATTAAAATGGCTAAAATATATCTGGTTTTCAATTTATCAATGACACGAACCAACAAACGTTTTCCCTCTCATCTTATGATGCGCACTAATGCTCATAGAAGGCCTTCTTTTAGTACCACAATCTTTATATGAATGAATCGTTTTTAATGGTTTTCTTCTCAACTTTTGATATGAAGCAACAATTCGTCTATTACTATAAGGTCTCATAATCTACTCCTATTTAAACTTTCTTCCAAATTTCTTCAAGATCACCATCTACAAATGCATCTGGCAAAATAACTGACCGCTTTTTAAATAAAACTTTACTAGTCTCAGGAATAATAGCATAGTTCCAACAAATACTCTTAGTAATAAAATAAACTAAATCTGTACTAGATGTAGAATAAAATGGTTCAATATCAAAATTATGCTCACGAGTAGTATTAAGTTCTTTAATAGCGAGTCGATATAAAATCTTAAAAATCTTTTCAAACTCAATAATTTTACCACTTTTTAAATGTTGTGCAATCTCATTTTCTGCTTTAGCTAGAGCAATAGTGCTAGCATCATGTTTTATCTCATTATTTTCTTCTATAGATACATTCTCTAATTCTTGATCTTTATTGCGTTTAAATTTGGCAAAGAAACTTTTTTTTGGAACTGTTTCTTCGTCAGAATCTTGTTGCTTATTACGCTTAAATTTAGCTAACCAATTTTTTTTAGCAGAAGGTTCTTCAACAATAGTTTTAGCAGGTTTTGGAGAAGCCGTTGGATTAAGAAAATAATTTTCTAAATTTGGAGGGATTTCTTGCAATAGTTTAATTTGACGTGGAAAACGCATAATGGCTAAAGCATCGCAACGACAAAAATCAATTAAATCTTCTAAAATTACTTTTCCACCAATTGAATGAATAACCATTTGTCGGCCAAGCTTAAAATTATGTGATTCAATATTAGCAAATTTTTTTAAATGTTGTTCATTTACTTCACTTAGATAAAAACCAACTTGGGTAAAAGTTCCTGGAATAGTATAATTATCAAGATAGTTATTAAAAGAACGAACTAGAATATCCCCAGGTTTAACTAATTTTAAAATTTCTCTGGTATGATACCCTTTAATTACAAAATTATTAGGACGATAAGATATAAATAAAGGCCATTTAAATACTTTTATGTTACTTAATCCAGCTAATAATTTTGTAATAAAATCTGGTTTATAAGGCTGCATTTTTTATTTCCAATTTATTGATATACGGCAAAAGATATAAATTAATATGGTAATTGATTAGGGTAACCACAAGGGATTACCCCTACAAATAATCATGTTATGTAGATTCGGGTAACCACAAGGGATTACCCCTACAAATCATCATGTTATGTAGGGGCAATCCTTTATGGTTGCCCTTAACTTAATAGGAGTTTGGGAATATTCTTGAATATTATGTTTATCAATGCGCTAAGTTAATTCTACGCATGAATCATTCTACCATCAACTCCTAAAGCCGCTTCATGTATTGCTTCAGATAAAGTTGGATGAGCATGAATAGTTCTAGCCAAATCTTCAGCACTAGCTTCTAACTCTATCGCTACCACTGCTTCGGTGATTAATTCTGAGGCATTATTACCAAATATATGAACACCTAAAATATTATCAGTTTTAGCATCTGCAATAACTCTTACCATACCATTAATATCACCATTAGCCCTAGCTCTACCACTAGCAGCAAATGGAAATTGGCCAACTTTATATTCTATTTTATCTTGTTTTAACTGTTGTTCAGTTTTACCAACCCAAGCAATTTCTGGATGAGTATATACTACAAATGGTACTGTCGCATAAGACATTTCACTTTTTTGCCCGGCTATTAGTTCTGCAACCATAACTCCTTCTTCTGAACCTTTATGAGCTAACATTGGCCCTCCAATCACATCGCCTACCGCATAAATGCCATCAATAGCTGTTTGGCGTTGTGTATTAACTTTAATAAAACCTCTTTCATCAATCTGAATTCCAATCTTAGCTGCATTTAAATTATCAGTATGTGGTTTACGTCCAACTGCTACAATAAGTTTATCTACGGTTAATGATTGATCAGAATAAGAAATGATCACTTCATTATCAACAATTTTAGTAGAAGTAACTTGGGCATTTAAATTAATGGTTAAACCTTGTTTTTTCAATTCTCGTTGAGCTAGAGTAGCAATTTTCCGATCTGCCATTGATAAAAAATCTGGTAAAGCTTCTAAAATAGTTACTTGGCTACCTAATCTATTCCAAACACTGCCTAATTCTAAGCCAATAGCTCCAGCTCCTATAACTCCAAGTCGTTCTGGTACTTCGGTAAGATTCAAAGCACCGGTAGAATCTAAAATAAACTCATTATCAAATGATGCAATTGGGATTTGAACTGGAGTAGAGCCAGTGGCAATAATAATATTATCAGCACTAATAGTTTGCTGTTGACCATCTGCTTCAGTAACAATAATTTGTTTATTAGCAAGTAATTTAGCAGTTCCAGTTATACTAGTTACCTTATTTTTTTTGAATAAGCCAGCAATACCTTGAGTAAGAGTTTTAACCACCTTTGACTTACGATCTTGCATAGTTGCAATGTCTATCTTAACATTATCACATTGAATTCCATGAGTAGCTGCTTCTTTTTGCAGAAAGTAATAATGATGAGAAGAATCTAACAAAGCTTTAGAAGGAATACAACCAACATTTAAACAAGTTCCACCCAAAGAAGCTTGACCTTCTAAATTAATCCATTTATCAATACAAGCTGTTTTCATACCTAACTGAGCGCAACGGATTGCTGCTACATATCCAGCTGGCCCTGCACCTATTACAATAACATTATAATCTGTCATATTTAAATCTCTAATAATAAACGGGAAGGGTCTTCAATTGAATCTTTAATTGTGATTAAAAACTGTACTGCCGTATTGTTATCTATTACAAGTTGATCATAAGAGAGTGCTATAAACATCATAGGCTGGATTATTATTTTTCCATTTTTTACAATAGGCCGTTCTGTAATATTATGAATCCCTAATGCAGCATTTTGGGAAAAATTAATGATAGGCGTTGATAGCATAGTATTACAAATATTAGTAATAGTAAAAGTAGCACCCGTAATCTCTTCAACTGATAACTTAGAATCACTTGCTTTTTTAGTAAAATTAATAATACTTTTTTCTATATCAGCAAAATCCATCATGTCAGCATTACGCAAAATAGGAACAACATTATATTCAGGAATAGTTATACCAATATCATAATATTTATGGTAAATAATATCATTATTTTTGGTAGAAGTATTTATGACTGGGAATTTTTTTAATCCTGCTATTACAGCTTTAGTAAAAAAAGATGTCAATCCTAATTTGATTCCATGATGTTTTTCAAAAAAATGGTTATATTTAGTACACAAATCTTGTATAACTTGCATATTAACTTCATCAAAAACTGTTAAGATTACATGCTCATGTCGAGTATCTAATAGAAGTTTCGCACGTTGTATATGTGTCATTGCCACCCGTTCTTCTTTACGAGATGGTATACTTGAGGTACAATCTTTAGTAGGATTATTCGGTATTTCTATATTTTCTGATTTTGAAATATCAGTAGTATTATGTGAAACAATTGCCTTATTAGATATTGATTTAACTTCTTTATTAGTTTCAATATTATTCAATTTTTTATCTATTGGCAAATCCGTTTTTATATCATCACAATTTTCTTCTAAGATCGCAATCTTTTCTCCACCGGATACAATTTCATCGTTAAACTTCAAAATTTTGGTTATTTTACCACTCTGAGGAGCAAGTATTTCTAGAATAACTTTATCAGTTTCAACCTCTATTAATCTTTCGCCTTCTCTAACTACATCGCCTATTTTTTTTTGCCAATTTAATAATTTAGCGGTAGATTCAGCAATAATTGGTACTTTTACTTCTACATCAGACATGGTATTTTCAATTTCAGTTAAATATAAATCATAACACTAATCTTAATAATATAGGATAAAAAACCATACTATTGATAGAATATTAGTGCTGAAGTAACATATATATTAGACATCTTTCTTAAATACCGAAAGCAATATAGTATAAGTATGATTGTATTTCCTGACTTTATGTAGGATGTAATGAGTTTACGAATTACATCTTGATGCAATTCACTTCGTTCATTGCATCCTACATTTATTAACCTTATTTAGGAATGAGGTCTATTATAGCTTTATTGAATAAAAATCTATATAATGAATATTTTTTAAATGGATTAAAATATGAAAAAATTAATTTTATTATTATTAGTTAGTTTATTACCAATAACTGCAACCGCAAAATCGGAAGCAGAATTAGCTCAAGCAATTATTGATGCAACTACGCCTGAAGCAAAAGGTCTTGCCATTGCTACAATGGGTGATTTTAGAAACACTGGTTGGTTAGATTCTGAAGTTGAAATGACTATGATTTTACGCAATAAACAGGGGCAAGAAAGTATACGCCAAACTCGAGCCAAATATATGGAAGTTGCTGGAGATGGTGATAAAGCTTTGACTGTTTTTGACATCCCACGAGATGTGAAAGGTACTGCTATGTTAACTTGGTCTCATTCTCTTGAAGCTGACGATCAATGGTTATATTTACCAGCTTTGAAAAGGGTAAAACGAATTTCTTCTAAAAATAAATCTGGCCCTTTTATGGGTAGTGAATTTTCATTTGAGGATTTATCTTCGCAAGAGATTGAAAAATATTCCTATGCTTATCTACGAGATGAAACTTATGAAGGTATGGATTGTTATGTGGTAGAACGTAAACCAGCTTATAAATATTCTGGTTACACTCGTCAAGTATCGTGGGTCGATAAAGAAAATTTTAATCCACAGCAAATTATATTTTATGATCGTAAAAATTCTTTACTAAAAACTTTGCAATTTAATGAATATAAACAGTATTTAGCTAAATATTGGCGAGCTGCTAAAATGTTTATGCAAAACCATCAAACTAGTAAAAATACCACTCTTGAATTTAAAAATTATCAATTTGGTAAAGGACTTACTGACAGAGATTTTGATAAGGCTACGTTAAAACGAGTACGTTAATCTGTGTTAAAGAAGGTTATTTATTGGATTGATAGTATTAATGAATGGAGCGGCCATATGGTAGCTTGGTTGATATTGTTGATGATCTTAACAATTGTCTATCAGGCTAGTATGGTAGCTTTATTTTCTATTGGTTCAGTAGCTTTACAAGAATTACAATGGCATTTATTTGCTATGTTATTTTTAATTGGAACTGGTTATACATTAAAACATGATGAACATGTACGAGTAGACGTAATTTATAAAAGCCATTGGTTAACTGATCGACATAGAGCTTGGATAGATTTATTGGGTGGATTATTCTTTCTAATACCATTTTGTGTATTGGTTATAATTGCTACATGGCCATTTGTTTATAATGCTTTTATCTATGTTGAAAGTTCCCCAGACCCAGGTGGTTTACCATATCGTTTTCTATTGAAAGCTATGATTATGCTAGGTTTTATTCTATTAATGTTACAAGGAATTGCTAATAGTTTGAAAAATTTATTGTATTTATTGGAAGAAAAAGATTAGTATTCCGCATTTAATAGACATCTTTCCTAAATAACGAAATATAGCTAAATATGATTGTATTAACGACGTGAAATTGAGCAAAGCTATACAGTTAATTACGAACTTTATGTAGGATGTAATGAGTTTACGAATTACATCTTTCGATGTCGCATTATTGATGCAATTCCCTTCGGTCATTGCATCCTACATTTATATACACTTATTTAGGAAATATGTCTAATCAGATAAAGTACTCAAAATATTATTAATAGATTCATTATCAAGAATATTTTCTGTTATTATAATCAATCCTTTAGCGGTAATTTTATCTTCTCCCTTTGGATTACAATGAACTTCATTGGTAGTCGAAATATACGCTACTGTTATACCAATATTTGCTTTTACTAAACTATATACAATATTTGCCCATTCTTTCTTATTGATGACAACATCCACTCGTTGGTATTTATTGTCTTTATTATTAAACATTTGTTCAATAATTTTTTCTGAACCAGGAGCTCGTAGGATACTTACCATCATTTCTGGATAAGCTCGTATTGGTCGTAAAGTAATATTCGCCCCAGCTTTCTGTAAACGATTTCTATTAACGTCATCAACACATTCTACTATCACAGTAGCGGTTTGATTAAAATCCCTAACTCGATGTAATACATCAAAAGTATTGCCATCAGATGACTGTTCATGATGTTTATAAGCCATTATTATAATTATAGTTGCAGTAGCAATATTCACAGCTTTTAAATCTTCAATTTGATTGCCTTTACCATAATAATGAGTAATATTAAGCTGTTGTAAAGATTCTGGTAATCCGTTTTGAAAATCTTTAGTAAGCAATTGAATATTATGATTTTTATATTTTTCAGTATGTTGGAATTCAGTGATTAATCTTTCATAATATAAAGTTGGGATATGATCTTCATTATATGAAATCAATACAATATGATTATTCATGTTCCATCTCCATTCTCCTTTAAGTTGTTTTCTACTTCTTATCATCCGATAATCAAAATAATCAGCAGCAGTCTTTGCCAATACGAAAATACCACCTAAATACAATAATATTATAGTAGAAATTCGGCCTGGTAAAGAGGTAATCTGAATATCGCCATATCCAACAGTAGTTATGGTGGTAAATGTTACCCAAATGGCATCAATAAGATATAATCCTTCCCATTTCATCATAGCCATTATATGCAAGCTAAAAATAATTAACAAATATAATGATGAACTAATAAATTTTTCATGTAAATAGCTTATTAATATAGAATTATATGTAAATTGTCTCAGCCAATTAAACATAGGCGTTTCCTATTTTTGTATATAATTTATTTGGGAATTTTTAAACAGTAAATTCCACTATTAATTTAAAAATCTAGCCTGGAATGCTCTAATTCTATAGACAACTCCCAAAAATATCAATAACTAGTGAGATAGATTCAACAATTTCAAATAGATTTTATATTTATATAATAAAGCTATATGTTATAATTCACAATATTTAAAAAAACTAATTCAGTTTAACTTCAACAATTTAATAACCATCAAATGGAAACAACTTACAATCCCCACTCGATCGAACGACATTGGTATAACACTTGGGAAAGCAAAGGTTACTTTACTCCTCAACTAGCAGATGAGTCCTACTGTAGATTCCAAGAAAATAAGACTCACCATGATTTAGATCGGGAAGCTTTCATTGATCGTATTTGGAATTGGAAACTAAGAAAGTTAAGATTGAGTCAGTGCAAATTGTTTAATAAGGTTATATAACTATGGAAATCAAAATTTTATCGCTTATTGTTAAAAATAGCGGTGCATTAGAAGATGTAAAAATAGATTTTACTAATGATGGAGCAGCACAATCTGTTATTGTGTTAGGTGGTGCTAATGGCAGTGGTAAAACAACAGTTTTGGAACTTATTTTCTCATTAATGGAATTACTACAATTCCAAAATTCTAAAGAATATACAGAAGTGTATAATGAACTCAATAATATTTTTAAACAGACTGAATATGCTGAATTAAAGATATTTATTGATAAAGAAATATATAGTCTTCTTTTTTATAAACCACCATTATTTGTTTCAGAAGATTTTTTTGGAAATGAATTATATAAAAAAGATAAAACACGTGGATTAATATATGACATCACTACTATTAAAGATATATCAAATAAGCAACTAGAGCAGATTGCTACTAAAATATTTTTTGGCCAGTCTGAAATACTTTCATCATTGTATAATCGAAGAATTCAATCTACATTTCAATTTCTACCAATTCCATCTACACTTTATTTTCCTCATAATAGAGAGTTATTACCAGTCAAAGGAGAACAATTACATAAGGAAGAAATAAAATATCAATGGTGCTACCGTTATAAAAATAAATCAGGTTTTCATGGTTCGTTAGAAAGCTATTTGATTTGGTTGGACTATGCTGAACCAGAAGAATTTAAGATAATTCTAGATTTTATGAATCAGCTTGATTTAGGGGGTAAAACTTTTTATATCAATCGTAAAGAATTAAATGTTATAGTACGGACAAAAAATGGACAGCATTCTTTTGATAAACTAAGCTCTGGAGAACAGAATATTTTAATAATGTTACTAGAACTATACCGTAGACTTATACCTGGAAGTATTGTTTTAATTGATGAAATAGAAAATAGTTTGCATCCAGCTTTTTACCATCATTTAGCTCAAAGTTTATTAAAATTACAGAAACAAATTCCATTTCAATTAATATTAACAACTCATCAACCAGCTTTTGTAAAAATTTTTGGTGAAGATTGTACTAGAATATTAACGGAATTTTAACTATGACAACACGTACAATTAGTAATTTATCAGTAGAATTAACTAATATATTGTTTGAATTAGGTAATCGTAAGTTGGTATTTTTAGAGGGTAAAGATGATGTTGAAATATTTGAAGAATGGTTTAGTGAAAATTTGGGTAATATCTGTTTTCATGATGCTGGTGGTTGTAAAAATGTAAAAAACTATCTTGATGAAATACTTGAGCTAAGTTCAAAGAAAGAAATCTATGGAATTATTGATCGTGATTTTCATACTGATGAAGAAGTTGATAACGCTTTAAGTGATAATCTAAATCATTTGTTCATTTTAAGGCTCTCTGAAATAGAAAACTATTTATTAGAACCTGTTGCACTTTGGGAAGAACTAAGAATATATCCTACTAAACCTTCTTTTAACATAACAAATTCTGACTCTATGGAAACAGGTTTATTAGAACTATGTAATAAATTAAAAACCGTAGTTGCGGCAAATTTGCTTCTACATGAAGTAGACACAGAGGCACAACATTTTAATTCGGGTTATGATATTAAAAATAACAATAGAGAAAATATAATTCAACAAACTGCTAAAAAATTAAATTGGGAATTTATAGAAACAGAACAAAAAATATATGAACAAGAAAGTTTAATTGAATCCAAACTAGATTCTATAGATAATGCTTATAAAATTATTGATGGAAAGCGTATTCTTAATCAAATTATGCTCGAATATACCAGTGAACCAAAAAAGTTTGAAAGAGTAGAACATTTACGCAAATTACTCACTAGAAGAATAAAAGAAAGAATACATATACATGAAGATATTTTATTTATTATTAAAAAACGAATATTACTGCAATAAAATTTTTACAAGCCAAGTAATTATATGTATTATATATCTGTCCTAAATACTCCAAAAAACTAATTTATTTTAACTTCAACAATTTAATAACCATCAAATGGAAACAACTTACAATCCCCACTCGATCGAACGACATTGGTATAACACTTGGGAAAGCAAAGATTACTTTACTCCTCAACCAGCAGATGAGTCCTACTGTATCATGATTCCACCACCCAACGTGACTGGAACTTTACATATGGGTCACGCTTTCCAAGATACTTTGATGGATATTTTAATCCGTTATAACCGTATGCAAGGTAAATCCACTTTATGGCAAGCTGGTACTGACCATGCTGGTATCGCAACCCAAATGGTGGTAGAACGACAACTAGCTCAAGAAAATAAAACTCGTCATGATCTTGGCAGAGATGCTTTCATTGACCGTATTTGGGATTGGAAAGCTCAATCTGGCGGTCATATTACTAAACAATTGCGAGAAATGGGAGCTTCGTTAGATTGGGAACATGAACGTTTCACTATGGATGACGGATTATCCGATGCAGTGCAGGAAGTGTTCGTTAAATTATATGAAGAGGGTTTAATTTATCGAGGAAAACGCTTGGTAAACTGGGATCCGGTATTGCACACGGCTGTTTCCGATTTAGAAGTTCAATCAGAAGAAGAAAATGGTTCAATGTGGCATTTACGCTATCCATTTGCCGAAGGTGAAGGTTCGATAGTCGTTGCTACAACTCGTCCAGAAACTATGTTAGGTGATGCCGCAATAGCAGTGCATCCAGATGATGAGAGATATCGGGATTTGATTGGGAAACAGGTTAAATTACCTCTAACAGATAGAACAATTCCAGTAATTGCCGATGAATATGTTGATCCTGAATTTGGTTCTGGTTGCGTAAAGATAACTCCAGCCCATGATTTCAATGATTATGAAGTTGGAAAACGGCATGATTTACCAATGTTAAATATTTTTACCATAGATGCCAAAATTAATACAAATGCTCCAGCTAAATATCAAGGCATGGATCGTTTTATAGCTCGAAAGCAAATTGTAGATGATTTAAAGGCGGTTGATTTATTAGTTGATATTAAACCGCATAAATTAATGATTCCTCGTGGTGATCGTAGTCGTTCTATTATCGAACCGTTTTTGACCGATCAATGGTATGTAAAAATTGCACCATTAGCCGAGCCAGCAATCAAGGCAGTGGAAGATGGAAGGATTAAATTTGTACCTGATAATTGGAAAAAAACTTATTTTGAATGGATGAAAAATATTCAAGATTGGTGTATAAGTCGGCAGATTTGGTGGGGACATCGGATTCCAGCTTGGTATGATGAGGATGGTAAATTTTACGTTGGTTATTCTGAAACTTATGTAAGGGAAAAATATCAACTAGCCGACAGCATTACTTTGAAACAAGATGAAGATGTATTAGATACTTGGTTTTCCTCAGCTTTATGGCCGTTTTCTACTTTAGGTTGGCCGGAACAAACTGATAGATTACAGACTTTTTATCCTACCAGCGTATTGGTTACCGGATTTGATATTATCTTTTTCTGGGTAGCTCGGATGATCATGATGGGATTGAAATTTATGGATGAAGTTCCGTTTAAAGAGGTCTACATTCATGGATTGATTAAAGATTCTGACGGTCAGAAAATGTCAAAATCTAAAGGCAATGTACTTGATCCATTAGATTTAATTAATGGGATAGATTTGGAAAGCTTGTTGGAGAAACGTACTACTGGCCTAATGCAACCAGAAATGGCTCCAAAAATTAAACAATCTACTTTAAAGCAATATCCAGATGGAATCCCAGCTTTTGGAACTGATGCGTTACGGTTTACTTTTGCTGCTTTAGCTTCGACTGGGAGAGATATTCGGTTTGATTTGGGACGAATTGAAGGCTATCGAAATTTCTGTAATAAGCTGTGGAATGCTACTCGCTATGTGCTGATGAACACTGAGGATAAAGATACTGGTCTGAATGCGGCTGATAAAATAGAGCTGTCTTTAACTGATAAATGGATTATTTCTGAATTACAACAGGTTGAACAGCAAGTACAGCAATATATTGATAGTTATCGGTTTGATTTAGCAGCTAATACTCTGTATGAATTTATTTGGAATGAATATTGTGATTGGTATCTAGAGTTTTCTAAACCAGTGTTGCAATCAGGAAATATAGAACTACAACGTGGAACTAGGCAGACTTTGGTAAGAGTGTTGGAAAGCTTACTGCGTTTATTGCATCCAATCATTCCGTTTATCACTGAAGAATTATGGCAAAAAGTTGCTCCACTGGCTGGTAAAACTGGTGAGACTATTATGTTGCAAGCTTATCCGAAAACTCAATTAGAGAAGATAGACTCTCAAGTTGAACAGGAAATAGCTTGGGTAAAGCAGTTTGTCTTAGGAATACGGCGAATTCGAGCTGAAATGGATATTGCTCCAAGTAAACAATTACAGGTATTATTGCAAAATGGTGATGCTGAAGATAAGCAAAGATGGCAGATTCATGCTGATGTTATTAAGCAATTGGCTCGTTTGGAAACGGTAAAATGGGTGGAAGGAGAAGCTCCTGAATCAGCAATGGCATTGGTTGGTGATATGCAAATTTTGATTCCATTAGCTGGTTTGATTGATAAAGATGCTGAGTTACAACGTTTAGCTAAGGAAATGGATAAGTTAAATAAAGAGTTGAATAAACATACTGCTAAGTTAGCAAATCCTAATTTTGTTGATAAAGCTCCGGCTAAAATTGTCGAGAAAGAACAGCTTTTGGTAACAGAAATGACAGCTTCTTTGCAACAATTGGAAACTCAGATGGAGAAAATTCGGGGTATTTAATGATTATTTTAATTGTGAATTAGTGAATTAAGAATGATTAATTATTAATTTTATCTTATCATCTCGTTCCCAACGGCTTCGTTCAATACCATTGAGCAGGGCAGACACATAGGTCTGCCCCTACACTACACAATATATTTCAATATGGTAAGGGAGAACCTATGTGTTCGCCCTTCTTACGAGTTGGAGTTTGGGAACAAATTTTATAATCCTGTAAATTCTGATTCAGACAAAAAAACCCTAAAATCCTAAAAAACCCATCACATCCCATTCAAAGTATCCTCATCCTCAATCATTCCCTCTGTATCATTTCCTCTGCTCCTTGTGGATAACTTTGAAAATTACGCAGGGCAGCCCGGGCATATTCCAGTGCATCGGGGAAGCGGTTAGCATCTTTTAAGGCAGCAGCAACATTGAAACGGATTTGACCAGCACCATAAATATTACCAGTCATTTCCATATAGCGAATAGCCTCACTCCAATGAGACAGAGCTTGTTCTTGGTCACCCACATTATGAATAGATATTTCCAAGCTAATTATGAACCACCACCAAATCATTCACCGCATTATCTGGCAACAACTTCAATGCGTCCTGATAAGATTTAATTGCTTCATTGATATGCTGTAATAATATTTCTTCTGACTGGTTAGTAGTGCAAGCTTCTTTAAAGCGTTCATAAGCGACTAAGCCGATTTGACCTAAACAGTGTGCTTGTCCTTATCGGTCATTTTCGCTTGTTAGTTCTAAAGCCCATTGATACCAATGTGCAGCTTGCTCTAGGTTGCGGATGGTGGAAAGGTTTTTGTAGTCATTACCAAGGTTTAAGGCACAAGTAGCCGCTCCCACTTGGTCATCAATTTGCTCATTTAAAATCAATGACTCTTCATAAGCTTTCACACAATCAGTTTGCTCAATTTCCCCTAATTCATGCAGAGAGACTGATAAAGTCCGAATCACATTACGCTCCTCATCCACAGAAGGATTATCCAAAAATGGTGTAGCTTGTTGGCGAGTTTCTTCTACTTGAAGCCGTTGCAATTGTTCCGCCTCAGCCCATTGGCGATTTTCTCTAGCCAACTGTACCCGATATTGTGTCACTAAACTCCACTGTTATTCTTCCCAAATAGAAGTTTATCAGTCGTGGTATTCACAAAATCTGGCACAATATCTTCTACCAAGCTTGTCCATTCAGCACGGTGACCAGTGTGACCATAAAGTGAGCGTAAACTCTGCATGGTACTGGTAACAAAATTCCACCAACCATAAGTTTTTGCCAAACGGCGAGCATACAGAAAATTGGATTCTTCGGCTGTCAGTATGCCAATGACATCTCTGTTACCACTTTCATATTCCCAAAAATAAAAGCAAGTCAGAATTTTGTCTTTTGTAGAGGCATTACGGCAACTTACAGAACTTGTACCATCAATGGTTGTAGATACTCCATTTGGCAGATTGGACAAAGAAGTAAAACAAAATGTTTTGGAAAGATTATATTTAAGGTGGCATCAGACGATTATTTTAAGTACCAATTCAGAAGTAGATACAGATACTGAACTATTTAAGAAAATTTCTCCAATGCTTGCTAATATATATACTTTAAATCCAGTTGGAAATACGGAATGTCATACTTATCAAGTTAATGTTGAAAAGAAATACTTCAAGAGAGTTTTGTAATAAATATGAAAATTTATGGCGACCAAGTGATTTCTGATTACCTTCATAAACTAGAATCATGGAGAATCCTTTCTGATTATTGATAATTATATTATCTCACATATTGGATTCTCTATTTCATCTACTTACTTAAAACTGTCCGAACTATTGTTGTATAAAATATTGGTTAAATAGTTATTCATAACTGAGAGCCACAATTTTTCCATCACTATTATAGGCTATCAAAGTATTATCAATAACCAATGGTGGTAATGTAATAGGATATTTTCCTATACGATGACGAGCAACAAAACCACCATCAGACTGCCGCATCCAATGTAAATAACCTTCCATATCACCAACTACTACATAGTCACCAATACTAACCGGGGCAGTTATACCACGTGCTTGGAGTTTATCTTGCTTCCACCAATCGTCACCAGAAAAACGTTTGAGAGCATGTACATGGCTATTTGGATCAGTCACATATAAATAATTGGTATCAACTCCCAAACCAGCATAGGAAGATAAACGTTTTTGCCATAATAATCCTCCTTTCATCAGGTCAATAGCTACAGTATGTCCTTGATAACTAGTTACATAAACTATATTGTCTTTTAAGATGGGGTCTGCATCAATATCAACCATTCGCTCCAGTTCAGTACGACCACTAGGAATCGCAATTGCTGTTTCCCATAAAACTTTACCAGTTTTAAGTTCCAACAAAGCTATTTTACCGTTATCAAATCCAGCAATAATCAAATCTTGTACTAAAATTGGTGTGCTAGTTCCACGTAAACTAAGTAAAGAACTTCTAGTTCTCTCATATATCCATATTCGATTACCATTTTGACTATCTAATCCAAACAATTTACCATCTATAGTGCGTACTATCACAATTCCTTGATTAATTCGTGGGGTAGCTAAGATTTCACTGGATATTTGAGTACGCCATTTTTCAGTTCCGTCAATTTCTGATAATGCAATTACTTCTCCTTTTTGAGTTCCAACTATTGCTAAACCTTCACCAATACCTGGGCCACCAGAAATTGGAGTATCTATTTTTTGTTCCCATAATGGTTCGCCATTGGCTAAATTAAGTGCTTGGATTAACCCTTCATTAGAAGCTGTGAATATAAGTTCATTATAAACAACTGGAATAAGTTTGGTGTGACTAGTATCATCACTACTTCCTATATCAGCAGTCCATAAAGTTTTTATAGTTATAGTTGGGGTAAATTCAACTAAAGGGGACGGTGGTTCTGCATTATCCTTACTGCCAAAACAACCAGATAATAGAATAAGCAGATAGATTGATAATAAGCGTATATTCATTTGATATTATATATAGTATTTCAGGTAATTAAAATAATGGAGTTTCCAACATAAGTTTGTATGATAATAAGTTTTAAAATTATTGTATCTTTATAGTTTCAAATCTCAAAAGCTAAATAGCGATCAGCAAATATTCTATTATGATATACTACCAGCCTAAGTATAGATAGAGATTAAATATGGATAGTAAAATCAATTATGCGATTGTTGGCTTATTTGTAATCATATTAAGTATTGTATTAGTTGCCTCAATATTATGGCTCAGTGTGGATATTGAGAAAAAACACTATCAAACTTATCAGGTTTATATCAAAGAATCAATTTCAGGACTAAATCTTAAATCTCCAGTTAAATATAATGGTGTTACAGTTGGTTATGTACACTATATTGCTTTAGATTATAAACGTCCTAATGAAGTACAAATATTAATAAATATAGAACAAAATTTACAATTAAGACAGGATACTACAACATTTTTGTCGGTTCAAGGTTTAACTGGATTAGCTTACATAGAAATTACTGGAGGTAGTATTACAGCTCCTTTAGTTGTTGTTAAATCAGGTCAGAAATATCCAGAATTAAGTAATAAACCATCGTTGTTGAATCGTTTAGATGCCACTGTATCAAGTTTATTAGATAATTTAAGCTCGGAAACTACTGGCAATCTATTGTTTAATATAAACTTATTATCTGAAGCAGCTAATACTTTATTGTCTAAAAATAATATAGAATCTCTAACTAAAACTTTGCATAACTTTGAAGTGATTAGTAATACCTTAGCAACTCATGATCAAGACATAGAAGCAACTTTAGTAAATACTGTAAAAATAACTACAAATATTGATACTATAAGTAAAAAAATAATCTCTTTAACTAATAGATTAGAAAATAGTTTAATTGCTGTTGAAAGTGGTTCAATTGATTTTGCTAAAATTGCAAGTACGATTAAAGATACCTCTCATACTTTTGTTAAGACAGTTTCTTTAGTAAACCATGTAGTAGAAGAAGTTGAGATAACTACCAAAACAATTGGTAAAATAGCTGATGACATTGGAACTGCAGTACAAAATAGTCGGCATGATATGGATTATTTTACCCGTCAAGCTTTGCCAGAAGTAACTAATTCATTACGAGAATTACAAGTATTATTAAATACCTTACGCAATTTTACTCGAGAATTAGAACGTAAGCCTAATATGTTATTATTTGGGAAATAAAAAATGTCTACACAACAATTTCTGCTTGCTATTCTAGTAAGCTTGCTCAGTCTAAATATTGCTGCTGCTCCTAAAATATATTTATTTAACGTTCCATTGAAAACCATTCCGGCCATAATGGAAGGAGATAAAATGTTATTAGTATCTATTCCTAAAGCTGCTCCTGGGTTTGATACTTCAGCTCTAATTTATACTAATGATGGTTATGAAATTAAATATCATGAAGGAATTCAATGGGCAGATACTCCGACTCGAATGTTGTTGCCATTATTAGTACATTATCTTGAAACTAGTGGTAAATTTAAAGCAGTTTTATCAGCAACGACTGCTCCAATAGCCAGTAAATTACGTTTAGATACTGAAATTTTACGATTACAACAAGAATTTTTTACCGAACCAAGTCAAGTACGTTTAGTATTCCGAGTTCAATTATTTGATATGGAAAATAGGCTAGTAAAAGCTACTAAAGTATTTGAAATTATAGAAAATGCAGTAAGTAAAGATGCTGAAGGAAGTATATTTGCGACTAATGAAGCAATTGTTATTTTATTGAATAAAGTAGTTAAATTTATAGTTGATCAGCTTTGATTATTAATCATTTTTTGAAGATAAATTTTGGGTAATACAATTGAAAATAATATTCTTACCTGGTTTAAATGGAACTGTTTTTTAAATTTTTATTGAGACAAATTCCTAACAATTAACTATTTATAACCTTTCCGCTTATTCAAAAACCTGTATCAAACTCAATTTTAACTCGTAAACCGTATATGTTTAATTAACAAATTAGCACTTATATAAATTTCTGATTAAAAAGTATTTCAAAAACTTGTTATAAATAAATTTTTTATAATATTTGGAGAAAAAATATGAATAGAGAAATGAATCCTTTTGATATCAGTGGTAATATTGAAATAGGAAAATCATTTATTGAACGTGATTATTATATTAATTATATTGTGTCAAGCATAATGTCTCGTACCAGTATTAATATAGTAGGTAAAGAATTTTTTGGAAAAAGTTGTTTATTATACCATTTTTACCAAATTTGGTATACTTTGATTTCAGAACCAAATAAATATGTAGTAATTTATCTTTCTCTTGGAAATACATGTACAACTTCTGAGAAAAGTTTTTATAAACATATAGCTGAAGAATTATGTTCTAGTGGTTATGTAAACAAAGATTCTGAATTATATAAATCAATGCAAATTGCTGATTGGAATCGGAAAAATTTTAATCAAGCTGTGGGGAAATGGAAAGAATTAGGAGTATTACCAATATTGTGCTTAGATGATTTTGATTTGCTTGTAAACAGAGTAGAATTCGATAATGATTTTTATGATAATTTACGTTATTTAATGAGCGGTAATAAATTGATGTTAATTATCGCTTCTCTTAAAAGATTAAAAATCTATAAAGGAGAGTCTCATTTAACCTCAAATTTCTTTAATATAGGTATTGTTATATATTTAGAACATTTCACTGATATAGAGGTTGATACATTACTAAAAATTGCAGATAGCTCTGGGAAATCTGCATTATCAGTGTCTGAACAATATTTAGCACGTCGTTGGGGTAAAAAACATCCTTATTTATTGCAACTTGCTTGTTTTTGTTTGTTTAAAGCTAAACATTTAGGTAAGGATGTTGATTGGGCTGAAAAGGAATTTAGAAATCAGAAGGATAATGTACCGACTCATAAGGATAAATTTTTGGATTGGTTGGGTAATATACCGAAAATTGGTGGATATTTAAAGAAAGCTATTGTTTTTATCGGAGATTCTCTTACATTTATTGGTGCTACATTTATCCTTATCGCAATTTTATTTTTGCTAACCGGATATATTACTTGGGATAGCTTTTTGGAAATGCTTCCATCTTGGCCTAAATAATTAAACTCGTTCCCAACACTCTGCGTTGCGGGATGCAGAGCATCCCAGAATGAATTCCCAACCAAGAGGTTCAATGCATTAAGTTAAGCAAATTTTTCCGGAGTCCAAAGCGAAGCTTTGATATTATTAAGTTATAAATTAAATGTTTACAAAGCTAACGCTTTGGACTCCGAAAACCTTACCTGCTTAACTTAATGGCATTGAACCAAGAGGTTAGGAACTAGAAAATGGCATTATTTTTAATTGATTGTCGGGTTACTATGCTCAATAAGCTAACCCGATCTTTAGGTTTTATTCTGAAAATTCTGATTCAGACAAAAGACAAAATAGAGAGAAAACAACATGTGGAATTACACAAAAGAATGCTTACAAATATTATATTGGACTTTTTTTAAACCTTATACTTGTCGAAAATATTTACAAGATATTCATCCAAATTTAAAGCTTGATAGTAATCCATTCTCGGAACGAGCTAATTTTGCTGATAATCCTCGGTTAAAGCGTTACGCCGACCAAACCGCATGGATTAATATGCTAACTCCTTTTGTAATCGCTATTCTGGTGGCTATTCCTTATTCTTTGTATGCCGAAGAACCGTTTAAATGGCATCAGAGTTTACTGTTTTTATGTGGATGGAGTTTGGGCGTTTTAATAGCTACAAATTCTTCTGATAAATTGCAGGATTGGCTAAGAGCAGCTTTTTTTTATACATTTATTTTATTAGTACTTTGGTTATCTGGAATATTACCAAAATTAATAATTATGTTACCTAATGGAGAAGTTTGGGTAATTCAGATTACAGATTTTTTTAGAAATATACTAGAAAATAAAATAATCTCATTAGCATTCGGTGTGGCATTCGGTGTGGCATTCGGTGTGGCATTCGGTGTGGCATTCGGTGTGGCATTCGGTGTGGCAT
>DAOUSL010000056.1 GCA_030627235.1 Thioploca sp. | reverse complement strand
CGCCCTATGAGACCGGACGTGTCAGGGCAATTATAACCGTTTCGCTGAAAAATTGATTAGTTCACGGAATAAGGACGTTCCGTGAACATCATGAAATTTCTGCGAGACTCCAGGGAAGAATTGATAGAAGTTGCTAAAATAATTAAACAAGCTAGTTATTTAACTTTTGCTAATGGATTGAAAACTGGTATAGCAAATATATTTATGGCTATAGCACCGAATTTCATTGGAGGTAGAGAAGGGAGATTATTATATAGTTCTGGTCAACGTTGTTTTAATGATAAACATGTTGTTGCTGCATTTCAGGCAGTAGCAGATATTGCTCCATTTTTACCAGAAATACCAATAAAAGTAAGTAACACTATGAGTAAGAAACTATTTTTGCAAGGTAAAACTGCCATGTTTATAGATTCTTCTTGGAGTATTTCCAAGTTTGAACAAGAACAACCAAATTTTAAATGGAGCAGTTTTGCTATACCAGCACCAGTTGGCAAACCTAAATATTCTATCTATCACCCAGATTTTGCAATTGGATTAAATGCAGAATCTAAAAATAAAGAAGCAGCTAAAATATTTTTAAAATGGTTAGCTAAACCTGAAACTGGTAAATTATTTAATCAAAAAATACCAGGATTCTTTCCTATGTATAAAAATATAACTTCTGATAATGTACATGCTAAAGTTTTTATGGCCATTAATGATGAGATTGGCACAGATGTACGTTGGGCATCTCCACAGATTATGGATGGTATACCAAATGGCAAAGACTTAATACAAACAAATACATTAGCAGTTATTTTAGGCAAAAAAACTCCACAAGAAGCTGCTGATGCTTTACAAGATGGATTGTTACAATGGTTTGAACCAGCTCAGATTTGTCTTGATAAAAATTGATATTAATAGATATTTTCTTGTTCCAAACGGTAAAGAAATTACCTATAAAACTTGACTGGAAAGCATTGTAAAAAGTTATAGAAGAGCATTTTGATAATTATCAATATAGCAGAGCCAATATAAATTGATAATCATAGGTCTAATTTTAGATGGTGAAATTAAGATTGATTCGGCAGATATGGACATGGAAGGATTCTTATGATATTAACAGATAAAGTTATGTATACTAGTAATTTACTGAAAATCACTTGTAACTAAAGGACAGGTTATATATGAAACTTAAATACCTAATTGCTCTATTTTTAACATTATTAATCGGCTTGGGAATTTGGAAATGGATGAGCTATGAAACAAATGAATTTCCAAGTGCTATAGTTTTTGAATCTGCTGTTATGATTGATTTTACACCAATCAATAAATTTACTAAGAGCAATCTAGCTAAAAAATGGACTTTTATTGGTTCTTGTTCTGATAAATGTTCGGTAATTTTAGATAATTTGAATTATATTTATTCTGAGTTAGTTAAAAAGAATGTTCTTATTCATGCAAAATATAAGCTGGAAACTCAATTTGTTATTTTAAATTCGCAACCAAATAAAAATATCTCTTTCAATAAAAATTTTACTATTTTAAATAATAACTTAACTAACACTATTTCTTTGTATACTGAAATTCATTCTGAGCATTTAACTAGTGCTAATATTTTATTGTTTGATACTTTTGGTAGATTGAGAGCAGTTTTTTCTCCACCATTTAATCCGAATCAATTAGTTAAAGATTTTATTAATATACGTGATAAATATGCTGAAAAATGCTGTATTATTCCTGATAAACAACCAAATAGGGTAAGATTTAATTATAAAGAATAATATGGTTTTAACTGTTTATAATAAAAAAATTAATTTTTCTAGTTTTTACTTACTGAACAATACGATTACTAGCTTTTTGTGCAACAATATTGGTCTTCTCAGTTGAGAGGATTGATTTTAACCATTTTGTTTTGCTTATAATTATTGGCAAAATATGGTGAGTAACTATTTCGTCGTTGCACACAATTTTACTCGTTCCCAACGGCTTCGTTGGGAATGCAGTCATCAACAGGATTAAATTATTATCTGTGATACGAAAATTATTTCATGGAAGTTTGCCGATCAGGCAATTGAAACATCTTAGACCTGCCAGGTTTTCAAAACCTGGCAGGTCTTTTCGTTTGGGCAATTTAACATAGTTGTCAGAATCAGGATTCACAGGATTTAAGAATTTTCAGGATTAAAAATCTTTGATTTAAAATTATGATTTGGGTTTTATCCTGTTAATTCTCAAATCCTGATTCTAACAATTATTCGCCGCTCAAAGCAATCGAAACAAGCCCCTTGTCATATAGACTTGGGGCTTTTTTTATGCCTATTTCATAACCACCATTAATTTATCGTTTAACATTTTGTAAAATCCTAACCTTACCATTTAACAATTCGTAATATTTGTTTGATTTGCTTATGTTGATGATGATACGCTTTACATTTATATTAATGACACTTCTCAAAATAGAATAACATGCCAATACTACCAGAAAAAACCAGTCAGGTAGGGTCAGAAGCATAATCAACCATTTGTATTATCAAATTTATTAAAACAGTCAGTTTAATATTATTACATTAACCCTACCAGGCATAATTTACTTAATGCAGATAGATACTCTTCTAATATTCGGTTCAGGAATATAAAATATTTGACCTATTGATTTTATCCTTGCAGGATTCCAGTTTAAATGAGATAATTTTAGATGAGAACAAATAATCATACTATTTCATTTTCAACTAAAAACTACTCTTTGATTATATAAATATATTAACGATTTTAATTATATGCACACTAAAACTCTTGCAGAATTATCTTTAGGATTACGTAAACGTGAATATTCCAGCGTTGAATTAACCAAATATTTCTTAGACAGAATTACAAAATATGATAATAAATTAAATAGTTTTATTACTGTCAGTAGTGATACTGCATTGGCAGAAGCAGAAATAGCAGATACAAATTTGGCAACTGGGAAAGCTGATATTTTAACTGGAATACCTTTGGCTCACAAAGATTTATTTTGTACCAATGGAATTAAAACTTCCTGTGGTTCTAAAATGTTAGATAATTTTATTGCTCCTTATGATGCGACAGTTGTTGCAAAATGTAAGGCTGCTGGCATGGTAATGTTGGGTAAAACCAATATGGACGAATTTGCTATGGGTTCTTCCAATGAAACTAGTTTTTATGGAGCAGTGAAAAATCCTTGGGATATAAATACCGTTCCAGGTGGTTCATCAGGTGGATCAGTTGCAGCAGTAGCAGCTAGTTTAACTCCTGTTGCTACCGGGACTGATACTGGTGGTTCAATTAGACAGCCTTCAGCTTTATGCGGAGTAACTGGTTTAAAACCAACTTATGGTACGGTTTCACGTTATGGAATGATTGCTTTTGCTTCTAGCTTAGATCAAGGTGGAGCAATAGCACATAGTGCAGAAGATGTTGCATTATTGATGAATGTAATGACTGGCTTTGATAAACGTGATTCTACTTCGATAGAACTTGAACTATCTGATTATACTGCCAATTTAAATAATGATATTAAAGGATTAAAGATTGGTTTGATAAAAGAGCATTTTAATGAAGGGTTAGATGCCAAAGTCAATCAGGTATTAAATACTGCAATCAAAGAATTAGAACAAGCAGGAGCTGTTTTTCAGGAAATAAGTTTACCTCATTCACATCTATCAGTACCAATTTATTATATCATTGCATTAGGGGAATGTTCTTCCAATTTATCTCGTTATGATGGAGTTCGATTTGGACATCGTTGTGATGATCCACAAGATTTATTGGATATGTATAAACGTTCACGAGCAGAAGGATTTGGAGCAGAAGTTAAGCGAAGAATTATGTTAGGAACTTATGTTTTATCTGCTGGTTATTACGATGCTTATTATTTGAAAGCTCAACAAATTCGTCGGTTAATTAGTGAAGATTTTAAGGCTGCTTTTAAGCAAGTTGATGTAATTTTAGGGCCAACCGCACCTACAACTGCATTTAAAATTGGAGCTAAAATGGATGATCCAATATCAATGTATTTGTCTGATATTTATACTATTTCTTGTAATTTAGCAGGTTTGCCAGCTATGTCTATTCCTGCCGGATTTGCAGATAATTTACCAGTTGGATTACATATAATAGGGAATCATTTAGATGAAGCCAGAATGTTAAATATTGCCCATCAATATCAACAAATTACCAGTTGGCACAAGAAAAAACCGACTGATTTTGCTTAAGTATTGATTTAGTAAAATAGAAGTGTTGGAAATTAAAATTCTGACACTTTAAGGTATTCTTATTATAAATGAATTTGAACTCGACGTAAGAAACATGAAATCAAACAAATTACGGATTAACATTTTTATTAAATTGATCTAAAAACGTAAAAAATAAGTTGATATTTGATGATTATTACGTCGAAGTTAAATTATTGATTACTAAACATTGAACCTAAAATGCATAACATCCCCTTCTTGAACAATATAATCTTTACCTTCTAAACGCCATTTACCAGCTTCTTTAACAGCTTGTTCATTTTTGTATTGCACAAAATCGGCATAAGCAATTACTTCAGCACGAATAAAACCATGCTCAAAATCAGTATGAATAACAGCCGCTGCTTTAGGAGCTGTATCTCCTACTTTCATAGTCCAAGCTCTTACTTCTTTAGGCCCAACAGTAAAATATGTCTGTAAACCTAATAAACTATAACCAGTATGAATAACTCGATTTAAACCTGGTTCTGTCAAACCCATATCACTTAAAAATTCCTGTCTTTCTTCAATATCTAAACCAATCAACTCAGCTTCAGTAGCGGCACAGACTGGCACTAATCTAGAATTTTCAGACTCAGCAATTGATTGTACTTGGTCAAGAAAAGGATTATCAGTAAATCCGTCTTCAGCAACATTAGCGATATATAAGGTTGGTTTTGCGGTTAATAAGTGCAATTCTCGCAATTGTTCTACTATATCATCATCTAAAGTACGAACTAGTTTACCAGCATCAAGATGAGCCTGTACTTGTTCAAATAATTGTTTTTTTACTGCGGCTTCCTTTTTACCACTACGAACATCTTTATTTATTCGTTGCAAAGCCCGTTCTATTGTATCTAAATCTGCTAATGCTAATTCAGTATTAATTACTTCAATATCATTTATAGGATTAATTTTATTAGCAACGTGAATTACATCATCATCTTCAAAACAACGCACGACATGAGCAATAGCATGAGTTTCACGAATATTGGCTAAAAATTTATTACCTAAACCTTCACCTTTTGAAGCTCCAGCAACTAATCCAGCAATATCAACAAATTCCATAGTAGTAGGAATTATTTTTTGCGGTTTTATCAAATTAGCCAATATATCTAAGCGATTATCTGGCACTGGTACAATGCCGACATTAGGGTCGATTGTACAAAATGGATAGTTTTCTGCTGCTATTTCAGCATTAGTAAGTGCATTGAATAAAGTTGATTTACCAACATTGGGTAAGCCAACTATTCCACATTTGAATCCCATAATTTTTAGTTAAAGTTGTGAATATTGTTTGTTTTAAATTTCTGCAAGTAAGATTTGACTGCTATCATGATACAAATAGTTAAATTTTTTATTAAAAATAAATATATTTCTCACAGAATTATACCATATGCAAATTATGAATTAAAATGTATAGTTGAACCATAAAATTTATTTGTATATTTTTAACAAAACTATAGTTGACTATTAGATTGGCTTATGCTTAAAATTATTATCCGCAATTCCGAATTTTAGAAATAAATATCTTACATATAACAAGAGTAAAACAACTTATGAGTGATAGTAAAGTTTATGATGTATCCCCAGAAATTATGGCAAAAGCCCATATAACCGATGCAAAATATCAGGAAATGTATGCACGTTCAATATCTGATCCAGATAGTTTTTGGAGTGAACAAGCTAAGGAATTTTTAACTTGGTTCAAAGATTGGGACACAGTACAAAGTGGAAGTTATGCAGAAGGTAAATTCAGCTGGTTTGCTGGTGGTCAACTTAACGTATCTTATAATTGTTTAGATCGTCATTTAGAGACCAGAGGTGATCAAGTTGCTATTATTTGGGAAGGTGATGATCCTAATGTTGATCAAAAAGTCACCTATCGAGAATTACATGAAAAAGTATGCCGTTTTGCCAATGCACTAAAAGCTCGTGGAGTTAAAAAAGGCGACCGGATTTGTATCTATTTGCCAATGATTGTAGAAGCATCAGTTGCTATGTTAGCTTGTACTCGGATTGGTGCGGTACATTCTATTGTATTTGGTGGTTTTTCTCCAGAATCTTTGAAAGATCGAATTTTAGACTCCGATTGCCAAGTTGTCATAACTGCTGATGAAGGTTTGCGAGGTGGTAGAGGCATATCCCTGAAAAATAATGTAGATAAAGCATTAACTAATTGTCCAAATGTGCATACTGTTTTTGTAGTAAAAAATACTGGTAAAGAACAAGCTTGGACTGCTGGCCGTGACGTTTGGTATCATGATGAAATAAGTAAAGTTAATGCCGAATGTCCAGCTGAAGCAATGGATGCTGAAGACCCATTATTTATTCTCTATACTTCTGGTTCTACTGGTAAACCTAAAGGTGTCCTGCATACTACAGGTGGTTATTTACTGTATGCAGCAATGACTCATAAATATGTATTTGACTATCATGATGATGATATTTATTGGTGTACGGCTGATGTAGGTTGGGTAACCGGTCATTCTTATACTGTTTACGGCCCATTGGCTAACGGTGCAACAACTCTGATGTTTGAAGGCATACCAACTTACCCAGACGCTGGACGTTTTTGGCAAATAGTTGATAAACATAAAGTTAATATTTTTTATACCGCTCCTACTGCAATTAGAGCTTTAATGGGACAAGGTAATGAATTAGTTGAAAAATATAGTCGTAAGAGCTTACGGATATTAGGTAGCGTTGGAGAGCCGATCAATCCAGAAGCATGGGAATGGTATTATCACGTGGTTGGTGACGGACGTTGCCCAATTATGGATACTTGGTGGCAAACTGAAACTGGAGGAATTTTAATCACTCCATTGGCTGGAGCTAATAGTTTGAAACCTGGTTCTGCAACTCGTCCATTTTTCGGGATTAAACCAGAAATTGTTGATGCTGAAGGTAATATTCAAACAGGTGCAGTTAGTGGAAATTTGATTATAACCAAATCTTGGCCTGGTCAGATGCGGACAATTTATGGAGATCATCAACGTTTTATTGATACCTATCTAGCTACTTATAAAGGTAATTATTTTACTGGTGATGGTGCGAGACGGGATGAAGATGGTTATTATTGGATAACTGGACGGGTTGATGATGTGATCAATGTATCTGGTCATCGGATGGGTACGGCTGAAGTAGAAAGTGCGTTAGTGTTGCATAGTGCGGTTGCCGAAGCAGCAGTGGTAGGTTATCCTCATGATATCAAAGGGCAAGGTATTTATGCTTATGTTACCTTAATGAATGGAATCGAAGAAACTGAGGAATTACATAAAGATTTAATAAAACAAGTGCGAACTGAAATTGGGCCTATAGCTAGTCCAGATGTGATTCAATGGGCTCCAGGTTTACCAAAAACTAGATCTGGTAAGATTATGCGACGGATTTTACGGAAGATTGCAGCTAATGAAGTTGATAATTTAGGTGATACTTCTACTTTAGCTGACCCTGGTGTAGTTGATAATTTGATTGATCATCGGTCTGTTAAATAACTAAAATTATCATAGTTCCATAGGTTTCACCCATGGCTATTCATATTTAAACCCCGTTGGGGTTAATAAACCTCGGAGAGGTTAAATGTGAATAGCCACCGATGAAATCGGTGGAACTTATTGATGATTTTCTCGTTCCCAACGGCTTCGTTGGGAATGCATTCTGTGACGCACCAGCGTCAAGTTAAAGGAATCTTAAATATATGGGTAGGAGTCGCAAGGTCTCCTTGCAAATTGGAACAAGGGAACCTTGTACTCCTGTTTGGTAGTCCTGAAGGAAGTAGTGGTGAAAAAGATCAAATAATATTAGCATTATCTTGTTTCCATAACTTCTTAGATGTATACTCCTCTTTTGACAAGAATCTTGTAAATGTATCGTGGCTTATTCTCTAATCTTGTAATATTGATAAGCCTATCACTATCGCATATCCAAATGTTACCATAAAGTAATCTGTATACAAGTCTAATTGATATTTATCCATCAATGCGTAACTTCAGCTATTCATCATTATAATGCTAATATTATCTACCACTACTTTCTTTCAGACTACCATTTAATTAAAATATATTTAGAACTCAGATTAGGAAAATAATATGAACACACAACGACAAGTAAAGGTATTTATATCTTCTGCATTTAAGGGAATGTGGGATGATCGACAGGAATTGTCTGAACATGTATTCCCTGAAATTCGTGAACGTTGTAAGAAACGTAAGCTTATTTTCACTGAAATTGATTTACGGTTTGGGGCAACTAAAGAAAATGATGAGCCTTCTGCAGTAGCAGTTTGTTTAAAACGAGTGGAGGAAAGTGATTATTTTTTAGGTTTGTTGGGGGAAAGATATGGCACAGAATTAAAACCTAAACAGATTGATGCTTGTATTGAATTTCCTTGGGTGGAAGATTATCAAGACCGAAGTGCTACAGAATTGGAAATTTTACATGCTTTGCTTGATATGAATTCTGACCAAATTAGGAAGGATTCCGTTGATAAGGCTTTGTTTTATTTTCGGGATCCGAATTATAAGGATTTTGTACAGAAAAAAGATCAGGAGCTATATACTGATAATTTAGAAAATCGTAATAAACAGGATGTTTTAAAGCAACAAATTCGGGATTGGAATTGTAAAGTTACGGAATATAACAAACCTGTTGATTTAAAAGAGTTGGTAATTGAGCAATTATGGGGATTGATTGAGCGGGATTTTCCTGAAGAGGAATTTAGTAAACAGCAGGTAGAAGAGTTTGAGCATGATAATTTTGCGGAAGGTTTAAAAACAGTTTATATTCGGCGAAAGGATGATTTTGCGAGGTTGACGGATTATGTTAAAACTGACAATTTACGGCTGGCAGTTATTGGAGAAGCTGGAATTGGTAAGTCAGCATTGTTTGCTAATTGGGGAGCGGAATATCGGCAGGCTGGGAATTATTTGTTTTGGAATTTTAGTGGGTGTTCTGAAGCTAGTACGAATCCAATAGTTATTATTCAACGTTTGCATGAAAGTTTACAGCAGTATTATAAGTTTAATTTGGAAGCAAAAATTCCTTATTCAACTGAGATTATGACTCAAAAGTTGGAGGAGTTGGTTAAGCAAGATGATAAACCGGTGGTAGTAATTATTGATGGCTTGAATCAGTTGGAAGAAAGGCAAGCTACGGCTGATTGGTTGTTGGATTTAATTCCAGCTTCGATACGGTTGATTGTGTCAAGTACGGAAAGTTTGCCAGATTTTGCAGTTGTTGAAGTTTCACCGTTGCAAGATGCTGAGAAAAGACAATTAGTTACTGAGTATTTTAAGTTATATGGTAAGGATTTAGATGATTATTTGGATATATTTTGTGATGCTCATCAAACGGATAATCCATTATTTTTAAAGGTTTTATTGGAAGAAGCACGATTATATAATGAGAATTATAAAGAATTTGGGAATAAGTTGGAGTCTTATTATTTAGCGGCTCATACTGTGCCAGAGTTGTATAATAAAGTTTTGAATCGGTTGGAGACGGATTTTCGAGTTCGAGGCAGATTTGATAATCCAGAATTAAGCTGGTGGCAGAAACTGGTTGGAACTAAACAGGATAAAGGTACAAATTTTGATTTTTTGGTGGAAGATGCGGTGGGTTTGTTGGTGGTGTCTAAATTTGGGATTAGTGAGGCTGAGTTGTTGAATTTGTTGCAAGTTCCACAGTCGGTGTGGTCGCCATTGTATTTATCTTTACCGTTGGTTAATCGGTCGGGATTGTTAAGTTTTGCGAATGATTATTTTCGGCAAGCGGTTATTAATCGGGGATATAATTTCAAGAAACTTAGGGAAAAGTTGGTTGATTATTTTGCACAGCAGTCGGAAGATGCTAGGGTTGTTGATGAGTTGATATTTCATTTAATTGAGATTGGGGATAGCGAACGGTTGTTGAAGTATATAAGTAAAATCCCAGTGTTAGTGCAGTTTATGAAGGATGAAAGGCATTATGAGTTGTTGGATTATTGGCATAAGCTTGGGAAACAGAATAGTGAAGTAGCAGAGATTTATTTGCAGGAGTTGGTTGAATATGAAAAGGCTGGTTTGTATGATGATTTGGGTTCTGTATTAAATCAAGTAGCTTCCTTTTGTACAAAGATAGGAATTTATACAGAATCGGTAATAAATTTAGCTTATCGTTTTCTGGAAATTACAAAAAAAATATTTGGTTCACAACATGATTCTACTGCTACAGCATTGAATAACTTAGCTGCTTTATTCTACAATAAAGAAGATTATGAACAAGCAGAACTTTTATTGAGACAAGCTTTAGAAATTAGTGAAAATACTTTAGGACATGAACATCCTAATACTGCTACTTCATTGAATAATTTAGCCTTATTACTCAGAGATAAAGGAGATTATGAGCAAGCAGAACCTTTATATCGGCAAGCTTTAGAAATTTATAAACAAGTATTTGATTTACAACATCCTGATGCTGCTATTGCATTGAATGGTCTTGGTAAGTTGTTAAACAAGAAAGGTGACTATGAACAAGCAGAACCATTAATCAGACAAAGTTTAGAAATTAGAGAGGAAGTATTGGGTTCACAACATCCAGATATTGCTTATTCATTAAATAACCTAGCTAACTTACTGGAAAACACTGGTGATTATAAACAAGCAGAAAAGTTATATCAACAAGCAGTAGAAATTTCAGAAACAACTTTAGGTTCTGAACATCCTGATACTATTAGATTTCGTGAAGATTTAGAAAAGTTTCTTGGGAGAGATGTCTGAATCAGGATTTACAGGATTATAGGATTTTCAGGATAACAACGAATTTACGAAATAATTAAAAGGATAGTTTGTATTCGTTTATTTCGCTGATTCGTTGTACTATCTTACCTATTCTGTGAATTCTGATTCAGACATTTTCCATCATTACCCAACATAGACATAACCAGATAAATGAAAAAAATTATTATAGTAATGATGGTTTTAGCAACTATTTTAGGCGGAACTAAAGCCTATCTTGATCATCAATTACATGTAGAGTTAAATAAAGCAATAATCAACAATCAAGTTGCTGTAGAATTTTCTCAAATAAGTAGTTCATTATTGGGACAAGTTATTATTAATAATTTACAAATAAACAAATATATCCAGATTTATATTGATAAAATTATATTATCTAACGCATATCAGTTTTATAATAAATTACCAGAATCTATTTCTGTAAACTTAGAAGGGGTAAAGATTCCTATAAATAAAAAAGCTCAACAAATTCCACTTATTATATCTACTTTGGGTTATGCACCATATTATATTAGCTTAAAAGAATTATATAATTTAGGTTATGTCAATATTAACGCAAATATATCTTTGGCTATAGAATTACAGAAAACTAAACTATCATTTGTAAGTACGATTAATGCTAATGAATTTGGTAAATTTATAATTTCTATCGAGTTTAATAGGCTGTCAGAATCATTTAATACAATGGAATTAGTATCTTTTCAACTCAAATATTTTGATAACGATTTAGTAAATAAAGTGCTTTCCTATTTAGCTCTTCGTAATAATAAAACTTCACAACAATTGCGACAAAAATTTATAACCAAACTAAACAAAGATATTAGACAACAAAATATTACCAATAATTTACAACAGTTTCTTAAGAATTCTAAAATATTAACTATTGATTTACAACCTAAAATACCGATGGATATAAATACATTAAAAACCCTACCTATCCAAAATTTTAAGTTGCAAATTACTGCATCAAATTGATTTTAAATATTTTAATCTCGTCGCAATCGATCTGATACTGCAATAGGAGTTGGATAATTCAACACAATAAAATATGAAGACATTACAAAAGTAATAATAGTTGCAGCCTGAATTAAATATGATGCTTGCTCTCCAATAACATTACTATTTAACGCAACTACAGCAATTAGTAACGAAAATTCACTAATTTGTCCTAATCGTACTCCTATTTCTAAAGACAAATCACTTTTTTCACCAAGTTTAACCATTAATAATTTGAATAACAATGGTTTTATTATTAACATTGCTCCAGCTAATACTATTGCCGGAACTAATACTGTGTAAAGAGTTCCAAGTTCTAATCCAGCGCCTAAGGTGAAGAAAAATATAACTAAGAAAAAGTCTCGTAATGGTTTTAAGCTCTCTGCAATAAAGAGTGCAATTGGACTACTTGCCAATACAACTCCGGCAATAAATGCTCCTATTTCATAAGATAATCCCATTTTAGCTGCTAGTGCCGCCATTCCTAAACACCAACCTATGGTTACTAAGAAGATATACTCTTGAATTTTATCGAATTTACTAATTATTTTAATAAGAATATAACGTTCAAATAAAACTGCAAAAGCAATTAGCACTGGCAGAGCAGCAACTGATAAACCAACACTTATTAAGGGCGAGCTACCAGTATTCCAACCTTGTATGATTAATAGGATTATTATGGCAAATAAATCTTGTAATAATAAGATACTTACCATTACTTCACCAGTATGTCTATGGTGTAAAACTGTGGTTGGTAATAGTTTTAAACCTATGATAGTGCTAGAAAACATCATAGCAGCACCAATTAGTAAGCTTTCCCATAATGCAAAATTGAACAACATACTTATGACAAAACCAAATAACATAAATACTAATGAGGTTACTATGGTTATTACTGTGGTTTTACGTACTGTATGCAATAAATCTTGTGGCTTGAGGTTTAAACCTAATAAAAATAATAGGAAAATAATACCAATATGAGCAATTTCATTGATAACAACTGGGTTTTCTATTGCAGCAAAACCAGAAGGCCCTAATATAATTCCCCAGACAATATAACCCACAATTAAAGTTTGGCGAGCATAAAGGGCTAAGGTTGCTAATACTGCAGAACCTGTGAAAATAACAAAAATAGAGAGAATAACTGGATCGTTGTGCATGTGTTTTTTGGAAAGAGTTCCCAACGGTTAAAGTTGGGAAGAAAGGAAGTTTGTAAATATTAAGAATATTATTATAATATATATATATGATTCATAGGTGTTCGGGATGATTTTTAATTAATTGTGAATTATTAATGAAAATCAAAAAATTAGTAATTAACCATTCTTCATTCACTTACTTAGGTTTCGGGAAATACGCTATGCTCCATTCCCGAAACAACCAGCAAAAAATTAGTAATTAACCATTCTTCATTCACTAATTCACAATTAAAATTACACTCCTGAACAACTATGATCTATATGATAAATAATAGTTTAATTCAAAATATTTAAGCACCCATAGTAAAATCACGTCGAGCAGAAGCAATAGTGATATTAAAACCAGCTACTACATCAAGCAAAGACATTAAGGTAATGACTAAAAAAGTTGAAGTACCAGCAACTTCCATTAGCATAAATTCCATTAAGCAAGCAATGAATACCACCATTGATAATCCATGTTCTACAATTGAAGCAGTACCGGTTTTGGTAGATTTGATTATTTCAAAGTAAAGAACTAATACTGATAACATAATCAATACATCGCCCCAAGTTGGAGCCCATTCTGCTCCTGATGGCAAAGGTGCATAAAAAAGTGCACTAGCATCAACCCCAAAATCAACTCCGAAAAAAGCCATTATGTTGTAAACAATTAGCATTATGAAAAATAATGGTGTTATTGCCATTAATTTATATAAAGTAAACATATATATTCCTAAATTGTTGAGCAAAAATTCATCGAATATGAACCAGAATTTTTACAAATTTTAATTCATGTTATAGATTATAATACAACTATTATTTTAGTTGCTAGTTAATTTCATTAGAATAGATATATTACCCACTTTTACAATAACTTTTTAAGTGAGCAAACTAGCTACCATATCTCGCTCTTGTTCAAGTTCTTGTTGTCCTGCCAATAATTTAGCACGACTAAAATCATCTATTTCTAATTCTTGGACAATAGAAAATTCTCCATCTTTAACAGTAACTGGAAAGGAATAAATTAAACCTTCGGTTATCCCATAACTACCATCACTCATAATAGCAGCACTTATCCATTCACCATTAGTTCCCATTACCCAATCTCGCATATGTGAAATAATTGCGTAAGCAGCAGAAGCGGCACTAGATTTACCTCTAGCTTTAATCACCATAGTACCACGTTGCTGTACACTTGGAATAAACTCATCTACAATCCAATCTGGTTTTACCATAGCAGTAGCTTTAATACCATTAACAATAGCATGCTTTATATCTGGATACTGAGTTGCTGAATGATTACCCCATATTGCTACATTATGAATACTATTTACATCAATTCCAGTTTTAGCAGCTAATTGAGCTACTGCCCGATTATGATCTAATCGAGTCATAGCAGTAAAATTTTTATGATCTAAGTCTGGAGCAGACTGCATTGCAATATAAGCATTAGTGTTTGCTGGATTACCCACTACTAATATTTTCACATTACGATTAGCAAATTCGTTTAAGGCTTTACCTTGAGTTTTAAATGTTTCAGCATTAATTTTAAGCAAATCACTTCTTTCCATACCTGAACTTCGAGGAGTTGCTCCGACCAATAAGGCATAGTCAACATCAGTAAATGCAATATTAGCATCATCTGTCATCACAATACCTTGTAATAATGGATAAGAACAATCATCAAGTTCCATTACCACTCCTTTCAAGGCTTCCATTGCGTTTGATACTTCCAACAAATGTAAAATTACTGGTTGTTCAGTTCCCAACATTTCTCCAGAAGCAATACGAAATACCAAAGAATATGCAATTTGACCCGCACCTCCAGTTATAGCAATACGAACAGGTGATTTTGTCATGATTTGTTCCTCAAAATAATTAGATAGTAAAAACATTTTACATGATTTTTTATAAATTTTCTTAGATTTATTACTTGACAAAATAAAAATCTTACAGTACAATTGGCGTTTCAGTATTTCGGGGTATAGCGCAGCCTGGTAGCGCAACTGCTTTGGGAGCAGTGGGTCGGGAGTTCGAATCTCTCTACCCCGACCAATTTTGATTATGCGTTCGTAGCTCATCTGGATAGAGCATCGGCCTTCTATGCACCAAATGGACCCATGACGGGAAACGGGAACTGTTATGGTGGATGATGCTATATCGGCGAAACCTGTAAAATGGCAATACCGAGGAAACCGATAGAATAGTGAAGGGACAATTTATTTGTAGGTAACTATTCTTGTTTATTAAACTAGGGATCCGTAGAGGCCATACGCATCATACCTGAGAATGGTAAAGACATGGTCCAGACCGCAAACAAGATTATTTTGGTAACGAAAGTTATAGTGGTATGAAGCCGAGGGTAGCAGGTTCGAGTCCTGCCGAGCGCAAATATTTAAAATGTTTTATGGTGAGCGTAGCTCAGTTTGGTAGAGTCCCGGATTGTGATTCCGGTAGTCGTGGGTTCGAGTCCCATCGTTCACCCAAATCTCTTTTCACTTCTAAATATCCTATCTGTAAGACTCATATCGTAATATAAATGGAAATACTGTTTTTATTGATTCCAATATCATTGCTATTAATAGGATTGATTGTTTGGGCTTTTTTATGGGCAATTAAATCGGGACAGTTTGATGATCTAGAAGGGCCAGCTCATAGCATATTAATGGATAATGACGACTTACAGTCTAAGATCAAATAATATCATATATCCAATTATTTTAATAAAAACTTTCTAATTTAAATATCTCCTTAGTCAATATTTATATACTTCAGTATCAATAACTTAAATTCTATATATTAGGTAATGTGAAGTAGAAACCACATCCTTTTCTAGTTTCCACTCCGACTTTACCACCTAATTTATCTATAATTTGTTTCACAATGGATAAACCTAGACCATGTCCTTCTAAATCACCGGTATGTAAACGGGTAAAAGGAGTAAATAATTCTGCATCTTCACTGATACCCTCACCATTATCAAGTATCCAAAATCGGATCATATCATCTTCTTGGGTAGAGCCTAATTCTAACCGAGGTGGTTTGCCACCATATTTCATCCCATTCGTCATATAATTTACCCAAATTTCCTCAATCCAAGGAGCATAACCTTTTGCTACTAACCAGTTATCAGGCAACACAATATCGGCTTGATATTCTTTAATCATATAAGATAAACGTTGAGTAACTTGATCAACAATATCTTGCATATTCAATGGCTTAATTGGTACATTAGTTTGCTTATTAACCCCAGCTAATAATAACAATGATTCAATAATATTGATCATTTTCTTACCAGCTTTATTTACCATATGTACAGTATCTATAATTTCTTCATCTGGACGACTATTGACACTACAATCTTCAGTTAAAATTTCGGAATAACCAACAATTGCATTCACAGGGTTTTTTAAATCATGGGCTACACTACGAGCAAAGGCATCCAGTTCTAAATTACTTTTTTCTAGTTCAATCGTACGTGTTTGTAATTGTTTTTTTAAGTTGGAAAATTTAAGCTGAGTATTTACCCGAGCTAAAACTTCTTCATGTTGAAATGGTTTGGTAATATAATCAGCGGCACCTAATTTAAAACCTTTAACTTTATCAAGGGTATCAGCTAATGCAGTCATGAAGATTATAGGTATTTCTTTGGTATTTTCATCAGCTTTTAAAATTTTACAGGTTTCAAAACCATCTATGCCCGGCATCATTATATCTAATAAAACTAAATCTGGTTGAGCATATTTAACTTTTTGGATAGCTCGTTTGCCGTCTTGAGCAACTAATACTTTAAAATCATTTGCTGTTAAAAAATCATATAATACACTAACGTTAGCTGGTGTATCGTCTACTATTAACAAAGTGCCTTGCATAGAATCATTCATATTTAGTGATTTTTACTAGTGTTAAATATTAAGGACAGCTGCCCACTATATTCCCCTTTGTGTTTGTCATCAACACATATTATATTACATATATTTTTCAGCTAATTCACATATTTGTTCTTCATCGAAATCTTTTGCTAACTGTCTTATTTTACTGCAAAAAATAGCTAATCTTTTATCTTCAGCTTCCAGTTTATCAGCTTCTGCAATAATACCGCTAATATCACCCATCATTGCTACATCAAATAATTTAGCTGCTTGGGTTGCTGATGGCCCTATATCAATTATTACTTCTTCTTCAGTAGATACAATTTCTATATCATCACTATCATCAGAAACTTCATACACCCAAGTCAAATTTAAATGAATTTGTAATTGTTCTAATAAAATATCGACTCGAATTGGTTTCGGTAAAAAACCATTACAACCAGCGGCTAAACTTTCTTGCTGATGAAAATCAAACACACTGGCAGAAGCAGCAATAATAGGAATATCTTTAAATTCACTATTGCGTAATTGACGAGTAAATTCAAATCCATCCATCACTGGCATAACCAGATCAGTTAATACTAGATCAACATCATTTAGATTCTCCAAACCTTCTTGACCATTTTCAGCCTCGATAATTTTAAAACCTAATGGAGTTAATAAATTTACTAAAACTGAACGATTTTCCCATTTATCATCAATAACTAACAGGTTTTTTTGTAAACCTTCAAAACTAACGATTACTGGTTGTTTTTCTCCATCAGATTTCATTAAGCTATTGACTTCGGGTAAATTTAACTCTAACCAAAAGGTACTTCCATGACCAAAAGTACTTTCTACATGCAATTCTCCACCCATCATTTCAACTAATTTTTTAGTGATAGAAAGCCCTAAACCAGTTCCTTCTGCACGATAATTTTGATCTCCAACCTGTTGAAATGGTAAAAATATTTTTTCTATCTCCTCATCCGAAATTCCAGTTCCAGTATCTTCAATTTGAAATCTAATATTACCATTGTGTTTGTCAACTTTTAGGGTAACTCCACCCTGTTCAGTAAATTTAATCGCATTGCCTAATAAGTTAATTAATACTTGTCGCAAACGTTTTTCATCGCCATGTATTCCGACTGGAAGAATAGACAATGGTTCATAGATAAAGGCAATATTTTTTTGTTCAGCCCGCATCTGAAATAATTCACTAATAGCTTGAATAAACTGCTCAAAATGAAAATCTACTGGAAATAATTCTATTTTACCAGCTTCAATTTTGGATAAATCTAAAACATCATTAATCAGTGTTAATAAATAATCACCACTGCGTTGAATAATAGAAATGCCTTCTTGTTGCTTATCGGTTAAAGTTTTGTCTCGAGCTAAAATTTGAGTGTAGCCTAAAATTCCATTTAGTGGTGTACGCAATTCGTGGCTCATATTAGCTAGAAAACTACTCTTAGCCTTATTAGCTGCTTCAGATTCAAGTTTAGCTTGTTCAGCTGTTTTTTTAGCTAATAGCAATTCTTCCTCTGCTTGAGTTCGTTCGGTAATATCCCTAGAAAAACCTAATATCGCAAAAATATTACCCTCATCATCATACAATGGAATTTTAATAGTATCAAAGATATGCAAACTACCATCAGCAAAAGTTAATGGAACATAATCATTATATACGGTTTTACCACTAAATGCTGTTTTATCATCAGTTCTAGTACCACGAATACCTCGTTTTACATCACCAAATATCTGTTCTTCAGGCAAACCAATTTCCGAATCATCTTTACCAATTATTTGCTCAGGAGTAATATTAATAGCTTTAGCAATACTTTTATTTGCCAATAGATAACGATAATCCGTATCTTTCATTAAAATTAAATCTGGAGTGGCATTAATAACCGTATTTAATAAATGTTCCGATTTTTTAACCTGTCTAATAGTTTTATTTAACTTAGCTTCTGCTTCTTTTTGGTCGGTAATATCAACATGAGTGCCAACTAATCGAATAGCTTTGCCTTGGTCATCCCATACTGCAAAACCCCGGGACAATATCCATACATAATAATCTTTTTTATGCCGCATCCGAAAATAAAGTTCATATTTAGCTATTTTCTTGGCAAGATAATCATTTATATCATCAAAAGTGGATTTTATATCATCAGGATGTAATAATTTATTAAATTCCTCAATATTATCCTCAATTTCATGATCAGCATAACCTAACATTTCCTTCCAGCGAGGAGAATAATATATTTCGTTAGTTTGTATATTCCAATCCCACAAACCATCTTTTGAACCTCGCATGGCTAATTCAAATCGTTCTTCACTTTTATTCAATGCATCATTAGTTGTTTCCAATTCAGCCATTTGCTCAGATAGCATATCTCCAACTTGATTAAAAACTATTGCTAATTCACTTATTTCATCACTATGAGAAGAAACTGGTACTTTAATATCAAAATCACCATGACCTAATTTTATTACAGCATCTTTTAAAGTAATAATGGGTTGAATAATCTTCTTTGCAAAGAAAATTAAACTTATGATGGCAAAAAATAATAAACATACTCCCCATGCAAATGCTTGATTTCGTAAGGTAGTAATAACATTAAAAGCATCATGAGTAGCATAATGCACTATTAAAGTCCACTGATTACCAGCAAAGTCTAAAAAACCTTTCTCTTCAGCTATTGTATAAAATTCTTGATTATCATTGGATAACTGGTCTAATTTTTTTAATTTGATAACTTTATGCAATAATTCTGTGCTGTTATTGGAATATAGTAACAAACCATCTTTACCAATTAGATCGATCATAATATTTTCATCATCAGCAAAATGATCTAAAATATAAATCCTTTCTAACGGCATATGTGCCACCACTGCTCCAATAACTTTACCTGCTTCATTTAATACTGGTGATGCAATAAATAATATAACTCTTTGTAATTCTTCTTCAAAATGGATATCAGAACCAACACTAATAGTTCCTTTCCCAAACACATCTTGTACCCAACGAGAATCATGAGCTTTTTTACCAATATATAAACCAGTAGTATCAGCAATTTTAATTTTATTAGCATCATAAAATGATATAGACATATAAACTTTATAAGCATTACGATAAGTTAATAAGCGTCGAGTTAACTCTAATTGACTGATATTTGGATCACTAAATACAGAATCACTAGCTAACACTTGAATATCTGCAGATCGTTCAAATAGCATTCGATCAATTTTATCTATAAAGTTATTAGCTCGTTCTTGTAAATGTTTTTTTATTTGTTTTTCAGTAGTTTGGTAACCAGAATAAAATAAAAATGAAAATATTGGAATCATGATTCCAAGCGTAAAAATTAAGTATAATAGAGTTAATTTAGTAGAAAATTTCATATTTTATAATTTTAAGTGACTATAAATATTAGTCATGGAGTCAAAGATTTATCTTACAATCAAAATTTGGACTCCAAAATATATTTACTGAACAGCTTGCACGAACTTACCATTGATAATATTTTTTAAATTTGGCAATCGGGGTAATTGACCTTTTTCAAAGTAAAAATTAGTTACTTGCTGACCAACATCAAATAAAGTTCCATCAAATTTTAAAGCAGAAATTTGTTCTGATAAATCAGGATGATATATACCTTTAATACCAATTTCCATTTCAGATTTTGATATATTAGAGGCTTGTGCCATAATCGCTAACGCTTTGTCAGGTTGGTTATATAAGAAATCTCTAGCTTCTGACATGGCATTTACAACTCCTTGAATGTCTTGAGGACGCTTCTTAATTACCGTGGTTTTAAAAGCTAATACATCAGTAATAACACCGGGCATATCACCAGCTTTAGCTAATATTTTATAGCCTTTTTTAGTAGCCTGAATTTGAGTTGGCCCAAAAATATGTCCAGCATCCACTTCACCACTTTCTAATGCTGTCAAAATTTCAGGAATTGATAAGTTGACTCCTTTAAATTCACCCTCTTTAATATCTGCATGTTCTAATAATTTAACTACAAACAAATGAGAAAAAGTATTAATCCCCTCAAATGCAATTGTTTTACCTTTTAAATCCTGCAAACTAGTTAATTCAGGTTGACCAAAAATCACATCTCCAGTGTTAGAATAATCTGCAATATAAACAATTTGAGTTGGAAGTCCTTCTGTATTAAGAATTAGAATATTAGGTAATACACTAAACAATCCATCTAACTGTCTTTTTCTATATATTTGATCTACTTCATTTAAAGATGGTTTTAAAACTAAATCTACTTCTACACCATATTTTGCAAACAATTTTTGCTCTTGAGCTATAAAAGCATGTACAAATCCAAACCAAGAATCAATCCCAATTTTAATTGGTGGTTCAGATGGCTCTTGAACACAGCTGGTAATTAAAAAGACTATTAAAATAAGACGTAACATTTTCATTCCTTTTTGAAATATTATATAAGTATTGTTAATATTAACTTTTGTACAGGATAAAAGATATAAACCATTAATTTTAAACGATTTAATGCAGGATGGGTAAAACAAAGTAAGAAAAAGATATTAAAATTAAGAAAACATATTACAAAAGGTAGAGAATAATAGCAATAATAATATTATAAAATAAAAAAGAATTAACATTGCAAATAACAATGAAATATGATGGACAATTTAGTAACGGAAAAAGCATTAATTCAATATGGAGCAGTAAATATAAAAAGAAATGTATATCAAACTTTAAAATCTTTAGTGCAATCTGAAGGATGTTGTCAACAATTTTGGGATAAAATTCAACATATATGGTACTCAATTTTGTAAGTAGTACATTCTATTGAATTTAGAACCCTAATGCTGGGTTTCGTTATCACTCTACCCATCCTACGAGTTTTTTGTCCTATACAGAGAATATTAACTTGAATTTGATGTAAAAATTAACTTAATATTGTTTCCAAGTTTTATATTAGACAACTTTCCTAAATAAAAATATATAAATGTATGATGTAATGAACAAAAGGAATTGCATCAAGATGTAATTCGTAAACTCATTACATCCTACATAAAGTCAGTAATTAACTGTATAACTTTGGTCAATTTCATATCGATAATACAATCATACTTAGCTATAATTACTTTCGTTATTTAGGAAACGCTATCTATCATATTGCTGGTATATATCGTCAAATTTATGGTCGGTTGTATGAAGATGATGTAGTTGCTATAATGTAAGTTCATAAGTATAAGCTCACAAACTTGTTTCTGCAATGCCTATGATATAAAATGGAATAGTTGAATATGAATTGATACCATTGTCATTTTTTTCCACTTTCTTTTTTGTTTGACCAATAGTAATATTTTTAATATTTAGGTTCTTTGTACAGGACAAAAATAACGAAACTCATCAATTTATGAATTATTATCAAAATCTTGCTGGATTTCACTTTGTTCTACCCAGTCTATATTTAACTGTTATAAATCAATGTGTTATATTTTTTATACTGTACAAAGAAAAATTATCATTAATAACAAAGGAAAAATAATAATGAAGCCAAGATTTTTAGTAACAGTATTATCATTTTTTATGGTAAGTAATTACTGTTATTCGCAAAATGTACCATTTGATTCTGATAAATGGGAAATTAGTAGTAAAGGAAGCAAAGTAGAAACTTATTTGGGCAAGGAAAGTATTCTTTTACAACAAGGTTTGGCTATTGTCAAAGACGCTCAATTAATGAATGGAACTATTGAATACGATGTTGCTTTTAGTAATGAAATAGGCTTTATGGGTGTGGTGTGGCGGTCACAAGAGTTAGACAATCACGAACATTTTTATATGCGTTCACATCAGTCTGGTAATCCTGATTCCATTCAGTATGCTCCAATTTTTAATGGTTTATCAGCTTGGCAACTCTATTATGAAGAAGGATATTCTGCAGCAGTTAAACATTCATTTGACAAATGGATACATGTTAAATTAATTGTATCTGGAAAACAGGCTGAAGTGTATATTGATGATATGGAAAGTCCTGCTTTATCCATCCATGATCTAAAACATGAAGTACAAAAAGGTAAAATTGGAATAATTGTTGGCCCTGGAGCCCCTGCTCATTTTGCTAATTTTAGTTATACTGCTGAAAGCAATCTATCATTAAAAGATAAATTTGAGAAACCTGAAGTTCCAACTGGTTCTATCATGTCGTGGTCAGTTTCAAATAATTTTGATGAAAAATCATTAAAAAATGACTATCTTACTGATACTGATAAGCAAAACTTAACTTGGAAACAAATTGCTGCGGATTATTCTGGTATCACAAATTTAGCCAAAGTTCAAACCCGTAAAAAAGAAAAAAACTCTGCTTTTGTAAAGGTAACTATTGTTTCTGAGTCGGATCAAGTTAAGCCACTTAAATTCGGATTTAGTGATCGGGCTAAAGTGTATCTCAACGACCAGTTAATTTATAGTGGAGATAATACCTTTCGTTCCAGAGATTATAGATTTTTAGGAACAATTGGTTATTTTGATGAATTATATTTACCGTTAAAAAAAGGCAACAATGAGCTTTGGATAGCTGTTTCAGAAAGTTTTGGTGGGTGGGGAATTCAAGCTAAATTTAAAGATATGGTAGGAATTTCAGTTAAATAATTTCTTTAAAATAATAGACATCGTTTCCTAAATAACGCAAATAATATAGCTAAGTATGATTGTATTAACTGACTTTATGTAGGATGTAATGAGTTTACGAATTACATCTTTCGAGTCGCATTAACACGATTGATGCAATTCACTTCGTTCATTGCATCCTACATTTATATATCCTTATTT
>DAOUSL010000347.1 GCA_030627235.1 Thioploca sp. | reverse complement strand
TAGTCTGTCTTGCGTAAGCTGTATCATCAACGGTAACACTAACCTCGCCAGCCGTTACATTGGCATCGGTCGGGTCGGCAGTAAACAGCGCAAGATGTAAAGTTGCATTAGGCGAAGCATAAGCCGTCGCCGTAAGAATGTGATTGAGGATCGAGTCCTCTAAGTAATCTGACATTGCCATAGTCTTAGCTCAACGTTATGTTAAAAGTGTCAACAGTGCCGGGAGCATTCTCCACGACCACTACGTTGCTTAGGACCATGTCCGAAGCAGAGGTGCCAATTGAACCGTCGATTCTAGGCAGTACAGTAGACAGCCCAGAGTCCGCAGCATTACCGCGTAATCTAAACCACCCAGCTGTCACACCTGTGCCTGCGGCAACGAGACCTAAATACTTCCAGTTCTCTGCTACAGCCTTAGATAGAACCTTGCCTACGGGAGCACCAAACTCTAAGCCATTAGTAGCAATGCCATCAGTAAATGCACCTGCGTCTAACGTGACCTGGGCCAGCATCGTGCCTGTAGCAGCATTATCAGCATTAGCAGGTTGAGCACCCGAATAGATCTCAATCACGCCGTCTTTGAAAATGCCCTTAAGGCCGTTGGCGCCGGCATCTACGCCGCTCTCGCCTAGTAAATTTGTTAAGCACCCAGTGCTATATCGTACAGTCATCGCCGTCCCCTACAAAAGATTGTTGTGTGCTACGCCGATACCATCGGAGAGCACTAGTAATTTCTTAAAGCCATTATACTCGATTAGATGCGTAGCGCATACCTCCCCCGGCACAACGCTAACGTCGCCCTCGGTCTTGTTGGTAAACGGCAATGCCGAGCACATTCCATGATCCGTCCAGAACCACACTACACCTGAGTCATCTCTATCCGAAGTAGCTCCCTTCGGCACCCCGTAGTCGGCTACCTTTATAAGCTGGTCCGTATACACGAAGATCTCATCGCGCGTACCTATGATAAGCCCTTCAGCATGACTGACGAGCAGGCGAACTTCCGACGGAAGCTGCACATAATCCTTCTGCACCTCGAATAGATTCCACCAGTACGGCCGCGAGAACCATACGATATTGCCGGAGGCGGCATACAGCCTAGACTCGTGGAGACTAAGCGCCTTAGGAGTATCAGGTATAAGTCCACCTACTAACTGCTCAGCCTCTAAGGGCAAAGCTGTAGGCAGTGACGAGATCGTTGTTCCTACGCTAACGGCCTGAGCGAAGTACAGCTCAGAGCCATCCGTATTAGATATGTAAATGGAGCCATCTGCATAGGCGCCCATGCTGGCGGCCAACCGGATTGAGCTACCCTCTAGCAATTCTACCTGCTGAACAGTAGCTGCGCCACCGGCTCTACCGCCGGAGACTACATAGGTCATAGTCACCTGATAGAGCCCAGCCGGGAGGCTACCCGAACCTGCACTAATAGCAGGAGCAGGCGGAGTATCAATCAGCCATGTAGATACGGAATTATCCGGAGCAATCAGATGCCCAGTCGATAGTAGGACAACGGAATTATCCTCGGTCCACCAGATGTAATCCGATGGGAGCCCAGAGGCTAGGATCGAAGTGCCTAGCTCATTGTCTATTAATAGCAAGTCTCCATCCGATACGACGAAGGACCTACCGTCTCGAGCTGAGAACGAGGCTGTTACATTCGCGAGGGTGAGACTTTTCGAATAGCCCTCCCTGCGAACTGCTGCCCCAAGATCATCGATCGTAACGTTATCCGCTACGATCAAAGCTCCAGGCTCTAAGCGCCTAGACTGCTGCGTGTTACGCAGGCCTAGGAACTTATCTATGTTTACCGTAGGCTCGTTCATGAGTCTAGGTTCTCTTTGACTGTGAACTTACTGATATCCGACGACCACGTACCCGTAGGCAACGTGACTCTGGCCTGTATCTGCCAGGATTTCAACAGGTCTAG
>DAOUSL010000408.1 GCA_030627235.1 Thioploca sp. | reverse complement strand
TTAACAATCCCAGCGTTATTCCAGACTCGACTCAAATCGTGCCTACTACTATTTAAATTAGCGACAGAGCCTAATTCAGTCGTCAATGTACCTGTGCCGGTGATTAACCCACCTGACCAATTGAAAATCCCCCCATCGGTGATTTTAATGTCACCAGCCCCCGTTAAGGTGCCGCTCAGTAAGGTTATATTATTGAAATTAGTCGTGCTGCCTGATTGGACATCAACCGTTGCACCGGTAATTTCAACAGGGCTGGCCCCTGAAAAAACCACTCCATTTCCTACAGTCTGTGTGCCACTACTGAACTGAATCTTACCCGTGGCGGTGGTCGCAAAGTTTCCGGTATATGCCTCTGTGTTACTTTTAGAGAAACGAAAAGTCCCATCACTAACATTCATCGTCCCACTATTATTAAAGGGGGAGAGAGTGTTTGTTGTTACACTGCTACCGAGCTTATTATAGGTTCCAATATTATTAAACTGACCCGAATAAGTATAATAAGAACCATACTTGGCGCCAGTCGTTGCGTTAGTTTTGTCATTAAAAACACCCGCCGCAAGGTTGTTAAATTGGCCTATCGTCGTCCTAATATTGAAATAATCAGTGGTTGATGTACCACCATTCCAGTTAACGATCCCTGTGTTATTCCAGACACGATTTAAAGTGTGCGAACTACTATTTAAATTAGCGACAGAGCCTAATTCAGTCGTCAATGTACCTGTGCCGCTGATTAACCCGCCTGACCAGTTAAAAACACTCCCATCGGTGATTTTAATGTCACCGGCACCCGTTAAGGTGCCACTCAGTAAGGTTATATTGTTGAAATTAGTCGTAGCGCCTGATTGAACATCAACCGTGGCACCGGTCAGCTCAACGGGGGTGGTGCCTGAAAAAACCACGCCATCCCCTAAAGCTTGTGTGCCACCACTAAACTGAATCTTACCCGTAGCGGTGGTCGCAAATTTCCCAGTATATGCCGCCGTATTACTTTTAGAGAAACGAAAAGTACCGTCACTGACATTCATCGTCCCGCTATTGTTAAAGGGGGAGACAGTGTTTGTTGTTATACTACTGCCGAGCTTATTGTAGGTTCCAATATTATTAAACTGACCCGTATAAAGTGAACTAGAGCCATACCGAGCACCAGTCGTTGCGTTAGTTTTGTCATTAAAAATACCCGCCGCAAGGTTGTTAAATTGTCCTGTCGTAGTCGTAATATTGAAATCATCAGTGGTTGATGCACCGCCATTCCAGTTAACAATCCCAGCGTTATTCCAGACTCGACTCAAATCGTGCCTACTACTATTTAAATTAGCGACAGAGCCTAATTCAGTCGTCAATGTACCTGTGCCGCTGAT
>DAOUSL010000049.1 GCA_030627235.1 Thioploca sp. | reverse complement strand
TTCTTTGCAAGAATATTTTACCATTGTGAATACTACCATTTTTTATGATATTTTCTGAATTACATCTTGGACATTTCATTATTTTTACTTATGCTTTATTTGTTTTTTATTATACATCACTACTTCCTTCAGGACTACCAAAACTATTAACAAAATTATAACATGAATCAATTTATCGGGAAATAACTTTCTTGTAATGAGATTGATAATCTTAGCAATAGCTCTATATTAATTTAATCCCAACATAATTGATAATTTCATGATAATTATTCTACTGATATTAATAATTGTTGTTATATTTGGCCCTCAATTTTGGGCTAAAAGAATATTAAAAAAATATAGCCGTTACCGTGAAGACTTTCCTGGTACTGGTGGTGAATTTGCTCAACATTTGCTAACTCAGTTCAAGATTCATAATGTTAAAGTAGAAATTAGCGAAACTGGTGATCATTACGATCCAATCGATAAAACTGTACGCCTGATCCAATCCAACCTAGAAGGAAAATCCTTAACTGCCGTAGCAACAGCTGCTCACGAAGTTGGTCATGCAATTCAAGATCATATTAATTATAAACCATTTAAAACTCGTATTAAATTAGTTCAGACTGCTCAGATAATGGAAAAACTTGGAGCTGGATTGATGGTTATGATACCAGTTGTTGCAATTTTTACCCATATTCCAGCTTTAGGTATTTTAATGTTTATCGGCGGTTTTGCTAGTTTAGGGACTTCGGTAATAGTTCACCTTGTCACTTTACCTGTCGAATTGGATGCCAGCTTTAAACGGGCGTTGCCAATTTTGGCTAACTATGTTTCTAAACGTGATCAATGGGCTGCTCGTAAGATTCTTACTGCTTGTGCATTGACTTATATAGCAAGTTCATTAACTAGTTTGTTGAATTTATGGCGATGGTTAGCTATTTTACGTCGTTGATAATTAACTATGATTGATTTTTATAACCATGAGCATTATCATATATGATTCCAATGAATTAAGGTTCTTGCAAATATTTATAAAAGCATTTCCATAACCCACATTTCAATAAAAAATTTAAAATAAACTGCTTATGAGTAAAAAAGATTTAAATAATCAACTTGATCAAATTTCTACCCAACCTTTCCCGAATTCTAAAAAAATTTATCTCACCGGTTCACGACCTGATATTCAAGTGCCAATGCGAGAAATTAGTTTATCAGAAACCCAAATAGAAAACTCAGCTCCAGAAGTAAATCCCCCAGTAGCTGTATATGATCCTTCTGGTCCTTATACTGATCCTAAGATTACTATAAATGTACGACAAGGAATTCCAGATATACGCTCCACTTGGATAAAAGAACGTAACGATACAGAACTTTTGCCAAGAGTAAGCTCTAAATATGGTCAAGATAGGCAATCAGACCCAACTCTGGACGAATTACGTTTTCCTAATTTAAAACAACCTAGGAGAGCTAAAGCTGGGCAAAATGTTACTCAAATGCACTATGCGCGTAAAGGAATTATTACTCCAGAAATGGAATTTATTGCTCTTCGTGAAAACCAACTAATACAGGATGATTCCTTAAATTTTCAGCATCAAGGCGAACCATTTGGAGCAACAATTCCTAAAATTATTACTCCTGAATTTGTACGTGATGAAATAGCACGAGGTCGGGCTATAATTCCAGCCAATATTAATCATCCAGAAGTAGAACCAATGATAATTGGCCGCAACTTTTTAGTGAAAATTAATGCCAATATTGGTAATTCTGCTACTAACTCTTCGATTGAAGAAGAAGTTGAAAAAATGGTATGGTCAATTCGTTGGGGTGGCGATACAGTTATGGATTTATCCACTGGCAAAAATATTCATGAAACTAGAGAGTGGATTTTACGTAATTCCCCTGTACCAATTGGCACAGTACCATTGTATCAAGCTTTAGAAAAAGTAAATGGTAATCCAGCAGAACTCACTTGGGAATTATTCCGTGATACTTTAATTGAACAAGCAGAACAAGGAGTTGACTATTTTACTATACATGCAGGAGTAAGATTAGCCCACGTTCCCATGACAGCAAAACGGCTTACTGGAATAGTATCTAGAGGTGGTTCTATCATGGCTAAATGGTGTTTAGCTCATCATCAAGAAAGCTTCTTATACACTAATTTTGCAAAAATTTGTGAAATCATGAAAGCTTATGATGTAGCTTTTTCTTTGGGAGATGGATTACGTCCAGGTTCTATTGCTGATGCTAATGATGCCGCTCAATTTGCTGAATTAGAAACTTTGGGAGAACTGACTAAAATTGCTTGGCAGCATGATGTACAAACTATGATAGAAGGCCCTGGTCATGTGCCTATGCATATGATTAAAGAGAATATGGAAAAACAGTTAAAAGACTGTGATGAAGCTCCATTTTATACTTTAGGCCCATTGATAACTGATATTTCTCCTGGTTATGATCATATTTCTTCTAGCATTGGAGCTGCTATGATAGGTTGGTATGGCTGTGCTATGCTATGTTATGTTACTCCCAAAGAGCATTTAGGCTTGCCAGATAAACATGATGTGCGGGAAGGGATTATTGCTTATAAAATTGCAGCTCATGCAGCCGATTTAGCTAAAGGTCATTCTGGAGCGCAATACCGTGATAATGCTATTTCCAAAGCCAGATTTGAATTTCGCTGGGAAGATCAATTTAATTTAGGCTTAGACCCATTAAGAGCTCAAGAATTCCATGACAAAACCTTGCCTAAAGAATCTGCTAAACAAGCTCATTTTTGTTCCATGTGTGGGCCTCACTTCTGTGCTATGAAAATTACTCAAGATGTTCGAGATTATGCTAAACAAAAAGAAATTGAGAGTGTTGATATAGCTATGGAAGCTGGTTTAAAAGAAAAGGCTGAAGAATTTAAAAATAAAGGTAGTAAGATTTATCATTAATATCTAGTAATATCTCATCTCACCTAGTCTTTACTTACCAAATAGAGGTATAAAGACTTTCTTGAATAATTCTCATATTTAATCCTCTCTTTGATAATGATGGACTAAGGGAGGTGAGATATTATAAAAAATTAAGATAGCAATTTATATCTTTTCCAGTAATTAGTATAACTCAAAGAAGTCTGATAGAAATTTTAAAATAAAATTCAATAAGTTATTATATAAATCAGATATGCTATAACTTATCAATTCCCAAATCCTACTCTATATTTTATAAAAATTACATCTTAATCTTATAATTTAAGCTCTATATATCTAAAATATGTTAAAATAATACTATATTTACTAGTTTCTCGCCATTATATAATTTAACCTATTTCAGCAAGATTTTATAATCCAACCATCCATAATTATCTTGTTTAAATCAATTATTTAAAACTTATCAAGCCTAATATAGGAATACAATATGTCCCGTGGTGTTAATAAAGTAATTTTAGTAGGTAGATTGGGAATTGAACCCGATATACGTTCTACTGCTAGTGGTATGACTATAGTTACAATTAGTTTAGCAACTGGTTTTTCTACTAAAGATAGAGAAACTGGCCAATGGAAAGAAGAAACAGAATGGCATAGAGTCGTATTTTTTGACAAATTAGCAGATGTTGCTAAACAATATTTAAAGAAAGGTTCTCAAGTCTATGTTGAAGGTAGTATACGAACTAGGAAATGGCAGGATCAAAGTGGACAAGATCGCTATACTACAGAAATTATTGTTCGTGAAATGGAAATGCTAGGAAATCGTGATGATAATGCTTCTTCTCAAGGTAACAATAATCAAGCATATTCACAACCAGCGAAATCTCCTACGCCTATACCTGCTCCAGCCAAACCAATTCCACCTCCATTGCCAGATAAAAACTTTGATGAAGATGTACCATTTTAGATTATGAAAAAAATAATAATTGCTAGTGGTAATAAAGGTAAATTGCGTGAATTTAATCAGATATTACAAAAATTTGCTTTTGAAGTAATTCCACAAAATCAATATCAAGTTCCAGATGTTGAAGAAACAGGTTTGAGCTTTGTAGAAAATGCTTTAATCAAAGCCCGTAATGCTGTTCAACATACAGATTTACCTGCAATGTCAGATGATTCTGGGATTGAAGTTGATGCACTAAATGGTTCTCCAGGAATTTACTCTGCTAGGTTTGCTGGGGAAAATGCGACTGATGATGATAATAATAAGTTATTAATAGAAAAATTAGCTAATATTACAGAAGAAGAACGTACAGCTCGTTATCATTGTGTAATTGTGTATATGCACCATGCTAACGATCCTATGCCATTGATTTTTCAAGGTAGTTGGGAAGGTAAAATTTTGCTTAAGCCTCGTGGGGAAAATGGTTTTGGTTACGATCCATTTTTTTACGTACCGACTCATAATTGTACAGCAGCAGAACTATTACCAAAAGTTAAAAACCAATTAAGTCATCGTGGTCAAGCTTTACGAGCTTTACAAATAAGATTGCAACAAGATTATTTAAACTAAATATATTGGAATCCAAAAATTGGTTTAAAATTTCGGATTCCAAAGCTAGTTAGGCTTTAGGCAAGGTAACTCCAATCTGTCCCTGATATTTGCCACCTCGATCCCGATAAGAAACTTCACAAACTTCATCAGCTTCTAAAAATAACAATTGGGCAACGCCTTCATTAGCATAAATCTTGGCTGGTAATGGGGTAGTATTAGAAAATTCCAAAGTAATATGGCCTTCCCATTCTGGCTCAATTACCGTGTTATTTACCACAATTCCCATCCTAGCATAAGTACTTTTCCCAGACACAATCCCCAATATATTGCGAGGAATCCGAAAATATTCTACAGTACGAGCTAGAGCAAAGGAATTAGGTGGAATAATACAAACATCAGCATTTATATTAACAAAGCTTTTTTCGTCAAAGTTTTTAGGATCAACAATGGTAGTATTAATATTAGTGAACACCTTGAATTCACTGGCACAACGTACATCATAGCCATAACTGGAAGTGCCATAAGAAATTACTTTACCATCATCTCGAACTTGCTGTGGTTCAAATGGTTCTATCATATTGTGAGATTCAGCCATTCGCCGAATCCACTTGTCAGATCTAATACTCACCTAATCATTTACAACCTTGATAGTAGGGAATTTAGTAGTATAATCCTTAGCTTGCATAGATAACTTAGCTACTGTATGTCTAGCAATTTCACAATATATTTGAGAAATCCTTCCTTCTGGTTCTGCAACTACAGAAGGTCTACCACTATCAGTTTCAGCTCTAATTTTAATATCTAACGGTAAAGAACCAAGAAAATCAACACTTTGTTCTTGAGCCATGCGTACACCGCCACCTTTACCAAAAATATGTTCTTCATTACCACATTTACTACAAATATGGATGCTCATATTTTCGATAACTCCAATTACTGGAATATTTACTTTTTCAAACATTTTTAACCCTTTACGAGCATCAAGTAATGCAATGTCTTGTGGGGTAGTTACGATAACAGCACCACTTACTGGAATTTTTTGGGCTAAAGTTAATTGAATGTCGCCAGTTCCTGGTGGTAAATCAACAATTAAATAATCCAATTTATCCCATTTAGTATCTTTAAGCAATTGCTCCAAAGCCTGAGTTACCATAGGCCCACGCCAAATCATTGGAGTATCTTCTTCTATCAAATAACCAATCGACATAGATTGTAAACCATGGCTTATGATAGGTTCTAGGGAATTGCCATCTTTAGATTCTGGCTTTGCGTTAGTTCCAAGCATACGAGGTTGACTAGGGCCGTAAATATCAGCATCTAAAATACCTACACTAGCTCCATCTTTTAGTAGTGCTAGTGCCAAATTAACTGCAGTGGTAGATTTACCAACCCCACCTTTGCCAGATGCAATTGCAATGATATTTTTAATACCTTTAACTGGTTCAACTCCTTTTTGAGCTGCATGGCTAATAATTTTATTATCAATATTGATGTTAGTGGTATTTACTCCATCTAATTCACCAATTATAGTCTGTAATTGATTGGTTAATTTGCTATTATAGCCTTTGGTAGGATAGCCAAAAGTCAAATTTACTGTAACAGTATCGCCATCAATTTGAATGCTTTTAACCACTTTAGCGGTAACTAAATCTTTTTGTAAATAAGGGTCTATATACTTTTTGATAACAGTTTCAACGGAAGCCTGTGAAATCATTAATTATTCTCCTAAAATTGGTGGGATATTTATGTATAATAATAGGGGACAGTATCGCAATTCACAAGTTATTTTAATAAATATCTTTACATTTAAACTGACATTTTTATAAAGTGAATATTAATATAAACTTATTAAAAATAAATAGTTACAAATACTTGAGTGTTTTTGTAATGTATAAAAATATCATTTAAATATTTTGATTAATCATTATTTGCATCAAAATCTGGTAAACGCATAGCAGCATCTTCAAAAGTACCTAGTTCTGCGTCTAAATGACAAGCCCCACAATTGCCCTTAAAATTAACCTTAGAATGCTCCCAAATTTCAGGTTCTATAGTTTGATGTTTCGTTACCCAATAATCTACTTCTGTAATTCGTAATAAAGTTTGTTCTGGTAAAATAGACCGGTTATTTTTCCATGCTACTTCAGTCAGATGATTTTCTGCGGAATTTTCAACTGCAAAAGTCTGTAGTTCGGTGATAACTTCTTTTTCTAAATATAAATCTTCTTCAAAATGATTTTCTTGCTCAGCTAACATTAATTGCCATGAACGAGCTGGTAATAAACTTGGATGATAAGCAAGATGACACTCCCCACAAGCTTCTTGCCATAAATTATTTTGGAGTAAATTAGGTCCAATAAATGGTCGATAGTTTTCTATTAATAAATAACCATTAAAATAACTGAGAATTCCGCTAATAGTCGATAAAATCATAAAAATAGCAATTAGCCCATATTTAGGAACATCATTAATTTTATTTGTTGTGGATTTTATACCAGTAATCATGGATTTAATCAGATTTTCATTATGCAACCAACTTTCTGCTATAACTCCTAGAATATGTATTCCAATAAGCCCAAGCATAAACCAAGCGATAATTTCATGCCATTCATGAAAACTATTACCTAATTCAAAACTTATCATACCAGCTAATGGGCCATGCCGTTCTTCACCACCCAAAGTTAATAAACCTGTTATTGATACAAGTAAACCTAAACTTAAAATTACAAATACTGCCCAACTACCAGCTGGATTATGGCCTAAAAAATGTTGACGTTTAGTTGTGAGTAAGGTCGTTAAATAATTCCAAATTTTTGAATAAGGAAAGTTAGTAAATTTAGCATATTTACTTCCCATAAATCCCCAAATTAATCTAAATATCAATAATCCTAAAAATAAATATCCAGCAAAAACATGTATATCTAAATAACGGTCATCTCCTTGAGTAAGCCAACTAAAAATAAAAGCTAAAACTAATAACCAATGAAATATACGAGTTGGCAAATCCCAAACTCTGGCTGAATATTTTAGGTATTTGATAGGCATAAGATTATTTCTGGTTAAATTAGGGCAAACTCATAGATTTGCCCTTAATAAGTTTTTACAATTGCTAATTAATCTCCAGTTATATTTTTATATAACTCTTTAGCACCACGTTTTATACGACCGAAAAAACTTGAAGAATGTTCATATTCTTCCCAATTTCCATAACCAGGAACTATAATGTCATCTTCTGTATAGCTACCAGTGATAGCTTTAGTATGGCAATTATCACAATAACTTAGAGATTTTACTTCTGGATTTCCAGTCACCATTACTGAGGTTAATTCATCATGTTTTTTGATAATATAAGGTATTTCAGTAATCCGCAATGGAGTTTTATCTTTTATCAATGAACGTATGATTTTAGTGGAACGTTTATAGCTGGAAAATTCAGCAGCTTGCTTAGTCAAATAATCTGTCAAAACTTGTTGTTCTTCAGTTTCCAATTCAGCATTTTCACCAAAATGATCTTCTAAACCGGTCATTAACTTTTTCCAAGAACTAGATGGCAATAGTCCTGGTTGATAAGCAAAATGACAAGCTCCACATTCTTCAGCATAATTTGCATTGTTAACAGGAGCAACCCCAGGTTTTTTAGAACTACTCGAATCATCATCTGCTAATGTTACATAGCTGGATAATATCAATAATATAAATATTAATTTCATTACTATTCTCCGTTTACGAATTTTCTTAATATTGGTTAAACGATCTGGATTTATAGATGGAGCTAATGGTTTGATCACTTTGCCAGTACGGATATGTTTGCCTTCATTGCGTAAATCTACAGTATGACAATTGGAACATTTACGAATTTTATTAGTTTTAGAATTGGTAAATTCCTGTAACCATAATATTTTACCAGCTTCTGCACTGAAAGATTCTATTCCTGTTAAACGATATTCTGCTAATAATTCATCGACTGGCGTAGCGTATAATGAACCTGATAATAATAATAATTAGTTTAATTTGCATGGTTTAATCCTTAAAAATAAATATTATAATAACTTAAATTACACTAAGTATAAAGTTTCATAGGTTTCATTCAAAGTGAAAGAATGGAAATTTCTGGATATTTAAATATTTTTTATAAGAATTTTTATAAGGCATAACCAATACCTTGTCTACTTACTCGAGAACGTCGTTCATGTTAATATTGATAATTATGAAAACAATTTTAATTAAAGTCGGATTGAAAATATAGTGAAAAAAAGTGATATTGAAATATTTAAGGATGCAATGCAAGGAGTTAAACCAATAAAAAATAATAAAATAATCCCAAATAAACCTCAGCCACCAGCTATTCCCAACCAGCGTTTTTTAGATGAAATATTAGTACGAGAAGAAATGCTTTCTGATAATTATAATCATATAGAAACTGGAGACGAGTTATCTTTTATACGTTCTGGAGTTCAAAATAATATGTTAAAAAAATTACGACGTGGACATTTTAGTATTGAGGCAGAATTAGATTTACACGGTATGATAGCACGTATAGCTTACTTAGAAGTGATCAAGTTTATACGTCAATGTCAGATTTATGATATTAGATGTACCAGAATAATTCATGGCAAAGGATATGGGTCTTGGCAAAAACAACCAATATTAAAAAGCAAACTGAATAAATGGCTACAACAATTTAATGAAGTATTAGCTTTTTGTTCAGCACCTCCCATGGATGGAGGAACAGGAGCAGTTTATGTCTTACTAAAACATAAATAGGGAGCAATTTGCATCACTCCCATATTTATTATGCTAAAACAGCATTATTATTTAGCTGGGGCTTGTGGAGCTTGTTGAGGAGCGCCATAACCACCACCATAAGGAGCAGCACCATAACCACCACCGTAAGGGGCAGCACCATAACCACCACCATAAGGGGCAGCGCCATAACCACCACCGTAAGGAGCAGCACCATAACCACCACCGTAAGGAGCACCATAACCACCACCGTAAGGAGCACCATATCCATTACCATTACCGTAGCCACTACCATTACCGTAGCCACTACCGTAACCATTGCCACTACCTTGCCAATTGTTGTTATATTTGTTATTACCGCGACCTTGACCATGACCACCCATGGAAGAACTGAAGCTCATATCACCCCAACCATTACCATCCGTCCAGTTGTCCATTGCATTATTATTGCCCCAACCGTTACTACCATTACCCCAACCATTACCATTATTACCACCACCAAATGGTCCCCACCAAGCTTGGGCTGGTGCGGCTATAATAGCGCCACCAAAAATTGCGGATAATGCAGCTACTTTAGCAAAATTTTTCATAATTAACTCTCCTAGAAAATAAATATCAGAATACCACCCGAACGATTTTAACAACTACCACTAACAATTTATACTTTATACAACATATAAAGCAATTTCTACAATTGCTAATTTACCAGATTTCAGTTTCTTTTACTAATATATCTGAATAAATAAATTTATATATCATTTATTATAATGATAAACTAATTAATGAATATTAGTAAACTCTAATATAGGTCTTTATAAGTTTTTTTAAAGCATTTTTTTTTAACTAATTGTTCTATTTATATATCTAGTTGAATCGATAAATAAATAATAATTAATTTTTTACTTTATACAAGTTAAAATGATAATTACACTGAAACTATCATATTAAAAATACCTAATTCTCTTTAAAAAAAATTATCCCATATTAGGAATAAAGCAAGAATAATGTTATTAAACCAATTTATATTAGGATTATAAAAAAACCGTACAGTAAATTTAACAGAAATAGATTTAGCATTTACATTTAAAGGTATCAAAAGTTCCACCGATTTTATCGGTGGCTATTCATATTTAACCTCTTCGAGGTTGAACCCCAACGGGGTAAAACATGAATAGCCATAGGTAAAATCTATGGAACTTAATAGTATAATTAAAGTTTCATATCTTCAAAAAACTTTTTAACTCCATCCATCCATGAACTTTGCTTAGGACTATGTTTATCACCCATACTTGCATTAAATTCTTTTAATAATTCTTTTTGATGACTAGTAAGATTAACAGGGGTTTCTATCATTACCCGGCAATGTAAATCTCCAATTGCTCCACCTCGTACTGGTTTCACTCCCTTATTTCGGATTCTAAATACTTTGCCCGTTTGAGTTTCAGATGGTATTTTCAGTATTACACGTCCATTTAAAGTAGGAGCTTCTAATTCTCCACCCAATGCTGCTGTAACAATACTAATTGGAACTTCACAGTACAAATGACTTTCTTCTCTGGTAAAAATTGTATGTGGACGTACATTAATTTGAACATATAAATCACCAGGAGGCCCACCATTTACTCCAGCTTCACCTTCACCAGATAATCTAATTCTATCTCCATTATCAACCCCAGCTGGTACTTTAACGGATAAAGTCTTATGTTCTTGCACTCGTCCACTACCACGACAAGCCCGACATGGTTCAGTAATAACCTTACCAACACCACGACAATTTGGACAAGTTTGTTGTACAGAAAAGAAACCTTGTGTGACTCGAATTTGCCCATGTCCATCACAACGTTGACAGATTTTAGGACTAGTTCCAGGTTTAGCACCATTACCACCACAAGTAGAACAAGTTGCATGAGTAGGAATTCTAATTTTAACTTCAGCGCCAGTTACAACTTCTTCTAACGATAAACTTAAGTCGTAACGTAAATCTCCACCTCGAAAAGCTCTATTACCGCCATTACGTTGACCACCACTACCACCAAATACACTTTCAAAGATATCACCTATGTCGCCAAAACCACTGAATCCAGGGCCTCCTGCACCTCCCCCCATAGAAGGATCAACTCCAGCATGACCAAATTGATCATAAGCTGCTCTTTTCTGTGGATCGCTTAAAATTTCATATGCTTCTTTAATTTCTTTAAATTTTTCTTCTGATTGTTTATTATCCGGATTACGATCTGGATGATGCTTCATAGCGGAACGACGATATGCTTTTTTTATCTCATCTGCAGAAGCATTTTTTTGTAGGCTAAGGACTTGGTAATAATCATTTTTTGACATGTTTTTTGACTTTGTTTATGGTGATTAGCGTGTGAATTATTAGTATATATTATTTAATTGATTATAGTAAGTTTATAAATGTAATATCTATTTTTAAATACCTGCTGCATGTAAAATATCGGCTACTAATTTTCAATAATTATTATTAGTTTGCTATTTACTGTAATTTTCTCTAGAAATGATATTAATTTACTTTTAAAAACTAATATTTTTTCCGATATATTTATTATACCAACATAAACTAGATATTATATTGTTATAAAACTAGAGTTTGGGAACAATAGGTAATAGGTTTCTTTAGATTTATATTAACCAATGTTATTATAATGTTAATCTATAACTTTCCAAATAAGATCAATGTCCTTTGTATCCAATTGATGTTTACCAATGAAATACTTAACTCCCTTGACAATACTATAAACAACTGCCCCTGATGCAATTGGAATAGCCGCTGCTACAGTAACACCAGCTAATATGCGAATTATACTAGCTTCTTGACAACCTATAGTATTAGCTATGCTACGTGAATTTAAGTTATTATTTTTTATAAAAGCAGATAATAATAAATGACAATTATCTTTATTAATTTCTTCCAAAATATATATTTCCTTTTAAGTAAGCATAAATTTGAAAAACCGTATAAACTATTTATATTAATAATTATTTAAGAAATATTATTAAGAAATTTAAACAAAATTTGCATACTTTTTAATGAAGATATATCTAAATTCATCCTATTTTTTAATTCTTTAATATAATTTGGTTCATGAACTGCCTGCGGATTTGATTTACTATATCTTATATTTTTTGCTCTTAACATATTTTTCAAATAATTGAAATGATAATCTGAATTTGTTCCAATATAATTATCAGATTTTATCATTAGTTCAGGATTATATTTAGAAACATTATAATGATTTGAATAGAAAGCACATTCTTCATTAGGTGGAGTTCTAGTATAAATTTTTGGATTACCTAAAAACCAAGTTTCCATACATACAACCTGAGGAATTATTATTAGCTCACAATTATTTAATTTAATATTATTTTCTTTAACAAATTGTACTACTTCAGTAGTTTTTTGTTCAGGTGTCATATCATCAGTATCAATAATTAATACCAAAAAATTAAAATTTCCTATATTATTAATATCCTCCACTGAATCAACTAAATGATTATCAAGAATACTCGGAAAACCACCACCACTAATTAAATAGTAAGTATTATTAGTTATTGCTGATGGATGATTTACTCTTACTAATTTTGGTACTAAATAAGACAACCATTTTGGATAAACTTTACGTTCAGTTTTTCCTTCAACTAAGAAATATATATTCAAACTTCAACTCCTTCAGAATATAAATCTAAATTCATTAATTGAGTAAAAGCTTTATGTTTAGATTTATCAAAACCAAATTCATTGACATCACGGACAATTACTGCACCAGCTTTTCTAGTTACTAATTTCCAATGTGAATAATTGATATTGTTAATAATATATGGATGATGGCTAGTTATAATAAATTGCAAATCTCTTTCTGCTGATATAATACTGCTAGTTATTTCATCTATACAATTTATGCCCAAACTGTTTTCAAATTCATCAATTAAAATAACGCTTGAATTTGCACATAAATATAGTTCTGCAATATGTAACAATGTTCTAAGCATTCCAGAAGATATTTTAGTTTCATCAATCCAGTTAGCAACTCCTTTTTCTTTTATTTGTATAAATGGTATTTCTTTAAAAAAGGAGGAAATTTGTCCACTATGTGCTAACGGTTCTACTTTTACTTCTTCTACATAAGGGAAAATATCAATAAATAATTCTGAAATATTATTAAATTCTTCTCTTTGATTTACATAAGCAAAATACAACTTTGATTTTATACTTTCATTACATTTTCTAATTTCTTGCAGTTCTTTATATTTTAACAATTTTGATTCAATTTCATCATCAAATGCAAAATTTCTTAATGAAGATATATTTCCCACATTATTATCAAATATAATTTGATCAAATTCTGTATGAATATTTTTTAACTGTTCTTCCTCTTTTAATAATGAAATTACACTTTCATTTTGTGAGAGTTTTACGGTTTTAACTTTATTAAAAAAGATACCATCAATATTTCTATCTATTACAAGCTCATCATTGATATATAATTGCTCTGTTTTAATTTTTGCTTTATCTTTATCATCAGTTTCGGAAGGAATGCTAAAATCTGCTATGAAATCATTATTTTCAAACTCTCCTTCCCATCTATATTTATCTCCATTTCTAGTTGAAAAGCCAATAGACCATTTAATTCCATTCAGAGAAGCACCTTTGGAAATTTTTTTCAAGTCTAAGATACTTTTTAATATCATAGTTTTTCCTACTCCAGATGCACCTACCAATAATGTTAAATTATCGAATGATATTGGTTTTAGTTCCCAACCAGTAGATGTATTTTTATAAGATAAAGAGTTTATTTTCATAATATTGTTCTAGCAATTAAGAAATGTTTCAAACATATTTTTTTAAAATATCAGAACCCAAAACTTGGAATTAACCAAATTTTGGATTCCTATAATTAATAATTACTTCTTATCATCCTTATCCTTAACTTCAGTATAATCAGCATCAACCACATCTTCTTTAGGTTTATCAGCACCACCAGTAGCAGCTTTAGCAGCATCAGTGAAACCTTCAGGAGCAGCCTCGCCTTCACTACCGGCAGCATATGCTTGTTGAGCAATCTTACCAGATAATTCAGTTAAAATTTGAGTTTTGGCTTCAATAGCTGGTTTGTCATCGCTTTTGATAGTTTCTTTCAAATCACTAATAGCAGTCTCAATTGAAGTTTTATCTTCAGCACTAACTTTATCTCCTAATTCTTGCAAAGATTTATTAGTAGCATGAATCATGTTATCAGCAATATTGCGTACTTCCACCAACTCATGGAAACGTTTATCTTCTTCAGCATGAGACTCAGCATCTTGAACCATTTGATCTATCTCGGCATCAGTCAAACCACTGGAAGCTTTAATAGAAATAGATTGCTCTTTGCCAGTAGCCTTATCCTTAGCAGATACATGCAAGATACCGTTAGAATCAATATCAAAAGTAACTTCAATTTGTGGCACTCCACGTGGTGCTGGTGGAATGTCAGCTAAATCAAACCGTTCTAAAGATTTATTTGCTGAAGCAACATCACGTTCACCTTGTAATACATGCACTGTCACGGCAGTTTGGTTATCATCAGCAGTCGAGAATGTTTGGGAATGCTTGGTTGGTACAGTGGTATTTTTATTTATAAGTTTAGTCATAACTCCGCCCATAGTCTCAATACCTAAGGACAATGGAGTTACATCTAATAACAATACATCTGTTACATCACCACTTAATACACCACCTTGAATAGAAGCACCAATCGCTACGGCTTCATCTGGATTAACATCTTTACGTGGTTCTTTACCAAAGATATTTTTAACTGCTTGCTGCACCATTGGCATCCTAGTTTGGCCACCAACTAAAATTATTTCATCAATCTCTCCAGCAGATAATTTAGAATCTTTTAACGCAATTCGACAAGGTTCTAAACTACGATTAACTAATGATTCTACTAAACTTTCTAATTTGGCTCGAGTCAATTTAATGTTAAGATGTTTAGGGCCACTAGCATCAGCAGTAACATAAGGTAAATTAATATCTGTTTGTTGGCTGGAAGATAATTCAATCTTAGCTTTTTCAGCAGCTTCTTTTAAACGTTGTAAAGCCAAAGGATCAGTTTTTAAATCAATCCCTGCATCTTTCTTAAACTCATCAACTAGATAATTAATGATTGCCATATCGAAATCTTCACCACCTAAAAAAGTATCACCATTAGTTGATAATACTTCAAATTGGTGTTCACCGTCTACTTCAGCGATTTCAATAATAGAAATATCAAACGTACCACCACCCAAATCATACACAGCAATTTTTACATCACCATGTTGTTTATCCATACCATAAGCTAAAGCAGCAGCAGTTGGTTCGTTGATAATTCGTTTTACATCTAACCCAGCAATTCGACCTGCATCTTTGGTAGCTTGACGTTGAGAATCGTTAAAATAAGCTGGAACTGTAACTACAGCTTCGGTAACTGTTTCACCCAAATAATCTTCCGCAGTCTTTTTCATTTTCATCAAAGTTCTGGCGGAAATTTCAGGTGGAGCCAATTTTTTACCTTTAACAGCTATCCAGGCATCACCATTATCAGCTCCAACAATTTTGTATGGAACCATATCCACATCACGTTGGACTACTTTATCTTTAAATTTACGCCCAATCAATCGCTTAACTGCAAATAAAGTATTATCAGGATTAGTAACGGCCTGACGTTTAGCTGATTGACCAACTAATACTTCATCACCTTCAGTATAAGCAACGATAGATGGGGTAGTTCTAGTACCTTCACTGTTCTCGATTACATGAGGTTTCTTACCTTCCATTACGGCAACGCAAGAATTAGTTGTTCCTAAATCTATTCCAATGATTTTACTCATTAATTTATTTCCTGTTTTATTTCAGTTGTTTATAGGGATTTTAATCTTGATTTTCAAGCGGTTTTTTAGATACTATAACTCTGGCTGGGCGGAGTAAACGTTCTTGTAATTTATAGCCTTTTTGATGTACATGTAACACAGTACCATCATCAACTTCAGCACTTGGTTGAATAGTCATTGCTTCATGCCATTGTGGATCGAATTTTTCATTACTTGGGTCGATCTCTATAATGTTAAACTTAGTCAAACTGTCAGCCAACATTTTCAAAGTTAAAGCCATTCCTTCATTGATAGTTCCTAAATCTGTTTCTGGTTTGGTAGTAGCTTCTAAACCCAATTCCATACTATCTTTAATTGCCAATATTTCGGTAGCAAATTTTTCCAACGCATATTTACGAGAATTTTCTAAATCTCTTGCCATACGTTTTTGTAAATTATCGTGCTCAGCTTGTTTACGCAGTATGGTATCCCAATATTCATCAACTTTTTTCTGAGCCTCAGTTGCTTGTTGTTCCATATCAATCAGCTGTTTAGTTAATCCTTCTACTGAAATTTCTTCTGATATTTCTGGAACTTCTTTTACATTAGATTCTTCTATTGATGGAGTTTCTGGTTCTGTAACAGAATTATCTACAGTTGAAGCTGTAGTCTTATCTGGCATAAAAAATTCCCTAATTAATTAATATAAGCATTTTTAATTGTAAATGAATTAACGGCTAATTTTATTAATAATTAACCATTATTTATTCATCAATTCACAATTAGTAAGTTCAGAAATGAATGGGGATAATCTAATGTTGGTTCAAGGCCGAACCTAATAATTTGGCAGTTAAATTAATGATTGGGATAATACGTTCATAAGGCATACGGGTAGGCCCGATTATACCAATTACTCCAATAACTTTGCTTTTAACTATATAGGGTGAGGTAATTACAGTACAGTCACATAATACTTTATTGCCACATTCTTCACCAATAAAAATCTGCATACTTTGAGTTTTTAATGCTTGTTCAAGTAAATGCAAAATATCTCGTTTTTCATTAAATGCTACAAATAAGTCTCGTAATTTTTCTATATCTGATAATTCAGCAAATGTCATTAAATTAGTTTGACCAGTCATTACAAAATCATTATCTACATCATCAAAAGCCTTTTCTGCCATTTCAGTTACGGTCTGCATTAATTTATCCATATTCTGACGAGTTATTTGTAATTCATCTAGCAGATTAGCACGTACATTTTTTATGTTTTTACCAATGCAGGCAGCATTCAAATAATTAGCAGCATTTTGTAATTCATTAGCTGAATAATTATGAGAAGTATGAATAATACGATTTTCAACTTCAACATCGTTAAATACTAATATCGCTAATACTCTTCGATTAGAAAGAGATAAAAATTCAATATGCCGTAATGACTTGTCACAACATTTTGGCAATGTAACTAAACTAGTAAGATTAGTTATCTTGGATAATAAATTGGAGGTTTGCTCTAATAAATGCTGTTCATTACATCCTATTGCAAATTGCTGCCGTAAATTTTGTTCTTCTTTATCAGTTAATGGTTTTATCTGCAATAAATTATCAACAAAAAGTCGATAGCCACGAACTGTTGGAATTCGGCCTGATGAAGTATGTGGTGAACAAACTAACCCCATATCTTCTAAATCAGCCATAACGTTACGGATAGTTGCTGGACTTAAACCAAGATTACCATCTTTAGATAAAGTGCGAGAACCAATTGGTTGTCCTTCGTAAATATAACGATTGACTAATGTTTTTAGTAGATGTCCAGCACGTTTACTCAACATAATGTATGTTATTTGAATTTTAGATATTTGTTTTTATTCAAAGTATTTAAAAATGTGGTGATTAACACATTGAGTTATACGTTTTAAATAAGTTCTATTTATAATTATCTTGGTATTTTTGCTAAAGATAATATGAATTTATAATTTTCAGACCAACAATAGTGGACAAATTTTAATAGTGACGATATAAATAATCTTGGATTATGACCTGCCAAATTATATATTGGTATATAGTGATAAGATGTTTCTACTGCAAGCCTATTTATCTAAATAATCTACTTAAAAATATTATTGATAGTATTACTACTATGATATTTAACGTAACCAAAAGATGTGGAAGCTAGTTGTATAAACGTTATATGGCTTTTAAAATAAATTATCGTTACAATATACTATAACAATCTTTAATAAGAAGCAAAACTATGACAATTAAAACTGTAAATATCCCTAAAATTAGTTGCGGACACTGTACTGGTACAATTGAAAGTGAATTAGGAGAATTAAAAGGAATTAATTCTGTAACAGCTAATAAAGATGATAAAACTGCCACTATTGATTGGAATGAGGATATAATTAGTTGGGAACAAATAGCTACATTGTTGACAGAAATAGGTTTTCCAGCGGAAACATAAATTATAAGTGTTCTTAAACTTTTTTTAATGGTTCTAATAGAAATTTAAAAAATTATCCGAACCATTATTCTACTGAATATTTTCACAGATATTTTAACAATGTTATTAATCTTATAATAAACTATATATTTTTTCCTTTAGTTCCTATGAAATACTATTCATAATAAAATTATAACAAATGTCTGTAGTAATACCTAAAATTATTTAAGTAACCTGAGTTTGATGTAAAAATATAATATATTCAATATTGTTTCCAAGTTTTATTTGGTAATACACTAATTTTAGGTGTAAAAAAACGTAAAAATATGTGGAAGAAATATAGGAGATTATAAATCAATGAAGATTGACAAAATAAGAATAGAAAACTTTCGATCATATCAAGAAGAAATGTCGATTGACCTTGATAATTTGAATGTCTTTGTAGGTAAAAATGATATTGGGAAGTCAACAGTTTTAGAAGCACTTGATATTTTTTTTAATGAGAATAAAGGTGTAATTAAAATTGATAAAGATGATATAAATAAGCAGTCTAAGAACGAAAACAATAAAGAAATTAAAATTAGTGTGGTTTTTAGTAACCTACCAGACTTTTTGACAATTGATGCTACAAATCTAACTAACTTGGCTGACGAATATCTATTAACACAGGAAGGGTGTTTAGAAATAATAAAAAAATATCCTAATGCTGGAAAAGAAAAAATATTTATCAAAGCGTATCATCCTACAAATCCTGATTGTGCAGGATTACTGTTAAAAAAGAATACAGATTTAAAGAAGATGCTAACAAATGGCATTGATTGTGAGGACAAAACAAAAAATGCAGAAATACGCAAAGCCATTTGGAATCATTACCCTAATAATCTGCAATTAGAAGAAATTGAAATTGAGTTAGCAAAAGAAGATGCTAAAAATACTTGGGTTCAATTAAAAAGCTATATGCCGTTATACTCACTTTTTCAATCCGATAGAAAAAACAGTGATGGAGATAGTGAAGTACAGGATCCAATGAAATTAGCTGTTCAGGAAATCCTAAAAGATAAAAAACTAATGGATAGCCTGAATGAGGTTGCTCATGAGGTGGAAACAAAGCTTAACGAAGTTGTAGATAAAACTCTCGAAAAACTTAATGAAATGAACCATGAAATAGCAGAAAGCTTGACACCAACAATTCCCAGTGCTGAAAATCTCAAATGGGTTGATGTATTCAAAAGTGTTTCAATAACTGGTGACGATGATATTCCTATTAATAAAAGAGGTAGTGGTGTTAAGAGATTAATTTTATTAAATTTCTTCAGAGCTGAAGCTGAGCGAAGAAAAAATAAAAATAATGTTCCCAGTATAATTTATGCCATTGAAGAGCCAGAAACATCTCAGCACCCAAATCACCAAAGAAAGCTTATAGAGGCTTTTATAGAGCTATCTAAATCTGATAATACGCAAATATTGTTAACAACACACAGCCCTTCAATAGTGAAATTATTGGAGTTTGATCATATCAAGTTAATAAAAAATGAACCTCATAAAGAAGTTGTAAATGTACAACGCAATGAATTACCGTATCCCTCACTAAATGAGGTTAACTTCTTAGCATTTGGAGAGTCAAATGATGAGTACCATAATGAGCTATATGGCTTCATTGAAAGTGAGGAACTCTTAAATGAATACAAAAAAGGTAAACAAACAATTGACTATATTAAAATGCGGAAGAATGGTAGTATGCCAAAGGAACAAAAAATCAGGAGTGAATATATTCGACATCAAATACACCACCCTGAAAATACTAATAATGATCGGTTTACAGAACAACAACTTCAAAAGTCTATTGATGATATGAGAGTATTTATTCAATCTAAAAAACAATGCAAATGAAAGTATCTAACAATCACATACACTTAGACAGTAAAAAGTGCTGTTCCTCGTCGCTATGTTTTTTACTACCAGTGATATGTGGCGTTATCAAGCTCTGCTTGGTCTAAATTTGAAGCAAAGTTTCTTAAATATAATGCTCCTAAATAAAATTTAGGATCATGAAATATTTTGTATTGAACTCAGATTTGGTTAAAACCTCATCAACTAGTTCTGATTCCATATTTTCTTATATATTTTAATATTTAAGATATTACTTTTGACAAATAAATTTAAAATCATTACAATTTAATCATTTTTAAGCTATGGTTGTATACTAGTTTTAATAATCACTGTGAGATATCTTAAATTACCACTCAAAATTTATTAATAAACCGTGATTTTCATGAATTCCTAAATCAACTTTTCTAAAAATTATCCTGAACAAAGATATTATTTGAAATTTTATTGCGTTTAAAAACTATTTAGATAAACGTGATCTTTGCCTGAGAAATAAGGTACATTACTTCAAAATGCTGAATATACTCCAACTTAACACTATAGATAATGACTTTTGGTCGAAATTAGATAATTTACTAATGTGGGACACAACTTCAAATGATGGAGTTGTGCAGGTAGTACGTGAAATTTTACAAAATGTGCGACGTAATGGTGATACAGATTTACTTAATTACACTAATAAATTTGATCGTCGTAAGTTACAAAATCCTCAGGAATTTATTATTTCCTCAGAACATCTAAAACAAGCTTCAATAAGCTCAGACCAAAAATACGCTTTGGAACAAGCAGCCGAACGAATTCGTAATTATCATCAACGTCAAATGCAACAATCTTGGCAATATTCTGAACCAGATGGAACTTTATTAGGACAACAAATTACTCCATTAGATAAAGTTGGTTTATATGTACCAGGTGGCAAAGCATCTTATCCATCTTCAGTTTTAATGAATGCTATACCAGCTAAAGTGGCCGGAGTACAGGAAATTATCATGGTTGTACCAGCTCCAGATAACATATTGAATGATATGGTATTAGTAGCTGCTGATATAGCAGGAGTTGATAAGATTTTTAGTGTTGGTGGGGCTCAAGCAATTGCAGCATTAGCTTATGGAACTAAAACTATTCCTAAAGTTGATAAAATTGTTGGACCAGGTAATGCTTATGTTGCTACTGCTAAGAGTATGGTATTTGGTACAGTTGGCATAGATATGATTGCAGGGCCCTCCGAAATTTTAATAATTTGTGATGGACATACTAATCCAGATTGGATTGCAATGGATTTATTTTCCCAAGCCGAACATGATGAAGATGCTATAGCTATTTTAATTAGTCCAGATGCCAAGTTTTTACAAGAAGTACAAAATAGTATCAATACTTTATTAACTCAAATGCCAAGAGCTGAAATTATTAAAACCTCACTGACTAAACAAGGTGCTTTTATTCAAGTAAAAGATATAGATGAAGCAATTGAAGTTGCCAATTTTGTTGCTCCTGAACATTTAGAATTATCCATTGAAAATCCTCAAGAACAGGTGACTAAAATTAGACATGCTGGGGCAATTTTTATGGGACGTTATACTGCTGAAGCCTTAGGGGATTATTGTGCTGGGCCTAATCATGTATTACCAACTTCTCGTACTGCTAGATTCTCTTCACCATTGGGAGTCTATGATTTTCAAAAACGTTCTTCATTGATTATGTGTTCCAAACAAGGAGCAAGTAAACTTGGAAAAACTGCTTCTATTCTTGCTCATGGCGAAGGTTTGACAGCTCATGCTCGGTCAGCTGAATATAGGATATAATTTATGAATAATTGGATACGTCAAGAGATACAACAAATTTCTGCTTATCATGTCCCAGAACCAGGGAACGCTATTAAACTTGATGCGATGGAAAATCCATATCATTGGAGTATAGCTCAAGTTGAAGCTTGGCTCGAAGTTGTGCGGAATGCTTCCTTAAATCGTTATCCAGACCCTAGTGCAAATGAAGTTAAGCAACAATTACGTTCTGTGATGCAAATACCTGATAATATGGATGTTATTCTAGGAAATGGCTCTGATGAATTAATTCAAATGTTAGCTTTAGCTCTGAATGACGAAGGACGAGTATTATTAGCTCCTGAACCAAGTTTTGTAATGTATCGCATGATTGCTAGTTTCGTTGGGATGCAATATATTGGCGTGCCTTTGCAAGTTGGTGATTTTGAATTAGATATGTTTGCTATGTTGGAAGAAATCGAAATTCATCAACCAGCTTTAATATTCTTAGCTTATCCTAATAATCCCACTGGTAATAGCTTTTCTGTTGATGATATTGAAGCAATTTTAGAAACAGCTTCTGGACTTGTGATAGTGGATGAAGCGTATGCACCATTTGCAGAACATACTTTTATGTCTTACTTAGATAAATATCCTAATTTGTTAGTAATGCGCACCTTATCTAAATTAGGTTTAGCTGGATTACGTTTAGGTTTTTTAGTTGGTTCAAAAGAATGGTTAGAACAGATAGAAAAATTACGTTTACCTTATAATATAAATTCTTTAACTCAATTAAGTACCGTATTTGCATTGCAGAATTACAGTATATTAGAACAACAAACCCAGAATATTAAATTAGATAGGGAATATTTGGCAGAACAGTTAGAGATGATTGATGGAATACATACTTGGCCTAGTCAAGCTAATTTTATTTTATTTCAAACTGCAAATGCTAAAAAGGTATTTGAGAGGTTAAAAGCCCGTAATGTTTTAATTAAATGTTTGCATGGTAGTCATCCAACTTTAGAAAATTGCTTACGAGTTACAGTTGGAACTCCTGAAGAAAATAAGATATTTTTACAGGTATTAGAACAAGTTGTAGAAAATTAATTGGGAGATGGAGTTCAATATTAATGGACTCCAAATTTTTGATTAATTTATTGTATATAATTTATTGGCTAAAGCTCTAATTCCAGCAACAATATATTGAGAAACTGATAAAAAATGGCGGGTTTCAATAATTATAATTTTAGCATTACTAGCAGCTATAGCAGGATTGGTTAACATTTGTTGGGTTACTAGATGAAATTTATCTTTAGAAGCGTGGGAAATAATAAAATCCGGTTGCCAAGCTAAAATATATTCATTATTAATTTTTACATGTTGGTTAATACCTTGTTCTGCAGCGATATTAATCGCTCCAACTAATTTAGTCATAGAATCAAAAGTAGTATTACTTCCAGCAGTATAATTACCCGAACTATATGACATAATACGAGGTGGTTTTACCTTAGGAATACTAGCTTGAATAGCCTTAATATCAGCTTCCATTTTAGAAATAATAATAGCAGCTTGTTTATCTTCTCCAATGGCAAAACCTACGGTTTTTATATTTTGTTTTATATCATTAGTATTATTGAAATTAGTAAAACGAAATACAGCAGTGCTAGTTTCTTGTAATAATTCAACCATTTCAGCTCGACTATAACTGGCAACAAAAACTAAATCTGGTTTAAAATTTAAAATATGTTCAGTATTAGTTGTTGTTTTAGATGAAATTTTGCTTGATTGATTAACTATATTACTATAATCACTATCAGTAGCCATAGTGCTAATTGCAGCAATATTTTTACCAGAAGATATAGCTAATAAAATTTCATCAGTAGCTAAAGTTAAGGAAACTATTCGCTGAGGTTTAGTTGGAATAACAATAGTATTACCAGAATTATCATATAATTGGCGTGGAAAATTATTTGTTAATTCTGGGTCAATTACAGTAGCTGTATTTAATAAAAAAATTAGTAATAACATTTAAATTTCATCTATATCATCATATTGAACTTGATATTTAACAGGCAAGGTAAATTCTATTGTAAACCCGTTTTTATCCGTTCGGTTATAAGCAACACAAGTTCCGCCTATTTCCCAAACTAAAGATGCAACTATTGCTAAACCTAATCCCATACCTTTTACTTCACCAGTAAAATATTTTTCTCCTTGATAATAAGGCATCCATATACTTGCAAGTTGTTCTGGTGGCACGGTTAATCCATCATCACTAATTTGAATTATAATTATTTCTCCATCTTTGGGCAATTTAACTTCTATATTAGGTTTTTCATTAGGATGAAATTTTTTTGCGTTGGAAAATATCTCGGTCAACATAATTTCCAGTACTTCTCTAGAAATAGAAATATTATAATCACCATCTGTATTATCAGCTTGAATAATTTGTACGGACTCAATTACTAATAATTTCTTTATATAATCAATAGATTCTAATACCACAGATATATTACAATGTTCATATATATTGGTAGTATTAGATATTCTCATATAATTGAGTATTTCTTCAATCTGATTATTAAGTCTAGTACCTCCTTCATAAGCCATTTCTAAAAAGCCCTTAATTTTATTTATAGGGAATTCATCTAAATTTTGTAGTAGAAAATCAATTCCTCCAATAATAGGCATCAACGGAGTTCTTAATTTATGGCCTATTTTACCACTAAAAACCCATTTTTGTCGATCCATTAAGATGGTATCTGTAACATCGTGTAAATGAATTAAATATGTTCCATCATCTGACATCTCCATTACATCAACTCGTAACCAAAATGGTGATGCAGATTCAGTATCAGGGCGTACAATATAGCAAGGAATTTTATTTACTTCTATATTAATTGGTTCTGGTTCAACTGATTTTTCATGGACTTGATGATAAGATTTAGCTATCAATTGTACAAAATTTTCTTTAATATTATCTTCAGTCGAATAGTTTAAATATAAACTGGCCTTAGCATTAGCATAAGTTATTTGTTTATCTGCATTAAGTGCTACATAAGCTTCCCCGTGTTTTCTATCATCCATTTAAATTTACTTTGTTCAGCCATTAAACGTCGATAGTGATTAAGACTAGTGATAGTTTTACCCTAGATCGCAGTTCAAATATATTATATGGTTTAGAAACAAAATCATCAGCACCAACTTTAATTCCACGCAATCGTGAATCATGGTCATCAAGAGCAGTCACCATAATAATAGGAACTTTAGCTAAAATAGGATTAGCACGCATCTGTTCACAAGCATTAAAACCATCCATCTCTGGCAATATCAACCTTATAACCATACCCAGTTAAACCACTATTTATCGCTATAATATTAGTTTCATTATCTTAAGCTACTAAAATAAGAGCAGAAGCATGACGAATCTGGATTTTTTGATTATAATCTTTTTGTTCATCAATGGCAGGTAATAAATTGTTTTCTTGACAAGGGAGTGAAACGGTAAATTGACTACCTTGCTCAATTTCACTTTTCACTCGAATACTACCACCATGTATAGCAATTTCCGAAGAAATATGATACAAAAATGGTATAATAAAAAAAAAGTAAAAATGAGGAAAAAGAAATGGCAAAATCCTACTCAATAGAGTTACGAAATAGTAGAATCCTATAAAAACAAAGAAGGTTCAATGCGTA
>DAOUSL010000101.1 GCA_030627235.1 Thioploca sp. | reverse complement strand
CGAATCAATCCCCAACACGATTTTACCGACATCTGTCAGAGAATAACCATTTAATCGAGTGGCTTTCATACCAGCCTGCTTAATCGTTGCATAGTCCAGCTTAATTTGATTAATTTCATTAGGATGACTTCTGATATAACTATCCAAAGTAGCTTTAGGAATCTGCATAAACTCAAAAATATCTCGCTTGATCGCAATCTTTCCATCAATTGAAGCCAAAAACCCAGATTCTTTAAGTAATTGGATAATATCAGTACAATGTTTCTGTGCAGTTTGTTGAATATTGACTGGCAATCCACAAGCTTGTTTTATCGCTGTTTCCAAAGCAGTCCGTACCAATGCGGCTAGTAAAAATATACATCTCTGACCAATATGCTTTTGATTCAAGCGTAATTTACCATGTGCAAATGCCAAGGCATAAGCTCGCATCAAGGATTCTATAAACTTGCTGTCATAAACCGTTATATATCTGCCCTTATGCGGACTGTTTTTAGCCACCACTTTTATCGATTTAGTCTTCATGCCTTCAGCCTTGTCAATAAACGGTTTAAGCATTTTTGGAGGCCAGTTATTGGCCACGCTCTGTAAAGTATAGTGACGAATCCCCAAAAGGTCAGCAAGTCCCCGTTCACTAAGGGTTGCCGAACCATCACTCAACACGTAAGCATCACATTTAACTCCTGGAACTAATTCCAATTTCCCGTAATGCACTGCTTCCAGTTCCTTAACTGGTTGCGAAACAGTATCATACCCGACTTTATACAGCTTGATAACCTTGCCAACTTTAGCATGTAATATTCCATTTGCTAGAGCTTCCCAATTAATTTTATGATTAAACCTAACCAAACTATAACGTTGATTTACAAACTGTTCTCGTTCCGCTTCTTTTTGTTGGTCATAACTAGCATGATTATCAAATCCATTACATTCCAAAGCTAATCCCAATTCTTCAACAACAAAATCAGCCTTATATTTACCAACTGGATAGTTATGATGCAACTTAAACCCAGCAAAAACTTTAGTCAAGGTTTTCTGCCATTCTATTTCACCCTTAGTTGCGGTTTTAATAAAAGTTCCAGCTTCACCAAAAACCTGCTGTTTCAATTTTTTACTGATAGGACTATTTAGATTTAGAGCAATTTTAGTAACATCGGCCAAGCAATAACCATGCATCTTCGGAGCTTTAAATCCAGCTTCTACAATGGTTGCACGACTTAGATTAATGGGAGTAATTTCCTGCTGATGTTTACGCAAATAACTATTAAGCACCCCAGTTGAAACTCCAAAAAAATTAGTTATATCCTGTTTGACAGCTATTTTTCCACCAATTGAACAAGTTAAACCTATTCCCTGCATAATTCTAATAATTTCTTTGCTAGTAGCCTGAACATTGGGTGATAAGCCACAGGATTCTTCGATAGCCGTGTATAAACTGGTTTCAGCTAATGATGATAGTAATAGAACCGCTCGATGGCCAATATGAACTTGATTAGGACGCAATGCTCCTTTAGACAACGCAAACGCATAGCCACGAATGAAAGATTCAATGAAATCAATATTGTAAACTATAATATTTCGGCCTTGATAAGGGCTATTGTTAGCAATTACTTTAACCGATTCCATAATATTTGGAGATTTATCAACAAACGGTTGCAAAGTTTTTGGAGGCCAATTGGTATTTATCCGATTTAGTACCATTTGGTTTATTCCCAAAAGTTTAGCAGTTCCCCGCTCACTGAGAGTTGCCGAATCATCATCCAGTACATATCCATCACAAGTGATTCCGGAAATTAATTCCACTTTTCCATAAAATACGGCTTTTCTGGTAGTCATAATTTATCCTTGGTTAAATATTCAAGAATACTCCCAGTGAAATTATCTTGCAACATACTGGTAAAGATTTTGGTGAAGATAAGTTTAACCAACTGAAACCGCAAAAAAACGATTAAACCAAATTATTTGATAGTTAGGTAAATTAGGCTATAATATAATCTCATATTTATTGGGGCAGTAATCCTTATTAATTTTAAAACAGAACATGAAAAAAATTATTTTACCGATATTAATCTTAGCAATTGGATTTTTTGGATTTAGATATATGCTTAAAACTAAATCTAAAACTGTAGCAATTGAAATTACCGAACCGACTTGGATTGTAGCAACTACAACAGTTATTCTTAAAACTTTATCACCAACTGTAACTTTATACGGCAGAGTGGAATCTCCTAAAACTGCTACTTTGCGTACTCCTAATTTAAACAGTCAAGTTTTGCAAGTTAAGGTATTAGAAGGAGAAAAGGTTAACAAAAATGATATATTGATCCAGTTGGAAGATAGGGATAGCATTTTAAGACTCAAGCAACGTGATGCTGATATTAAAGATATCTCCGCACAAATTACTTTGGAAAAACAACGACATGCTAATAATTTAACGATTATCATTCATGAAGAATCTTTATTAAAATTAGCTAAAAAATCTTTAGAACGATTACGAAAATTAACCAGACAGAGAGCTAGTTCTCAATCTGCTTTAGATGAATCTAAACAGTCAGTAGAACGGCAAATGCTAACTATTATCCAACGTAGATTAGAAATAAAAAATCATCAAGCTCGGTTAAATCAGTTACAAGCTAAACAAATTAAGGCTGAAGCATTACAAGATATTGCTAAATTAGAATTATTTCGGACTAAAATAACTGCCCCATTTACTGGAATAGTTGCTAAAGTTAATGTTGCTATTGGGGACAGAGTACGCAGTGGCGATATGTTGTTATCTATGTATGATAACTCAGCATTGGAAGTTAGAACTCAAATTCCAACTCGTTATCAGGATATAGTGATGAATTCGACTAATCTATCAGCAATAGCAAAATTAAATTATAAGCACTTAACCTTGACTCTGGACAGAATTGCTGGCCAAATAAATCAAAATAGTGGTGGAATTGATGGTTTATTTAAACTTAGCCAAACCACAAATTTACGTTTAGGTCAGTTCTTAACTTTATTGCTAACTTTACCAAAACAAACTAATATAATTGATCTGCCTTATGAAGCAGTTTATGGTTTAAACCGTATTTATAAATTGGTTGGTGGACGTATGCAAGGTTTAAAAATAGAAAGAGTTGGTGAACAAGTAACTAATGGAATAACAAAAATTCTAGTTCGTAGTCCTAAATTACAATATGGAGAGCAAGTCATAATAACTCAATTGCCTAATGCTATGGATGGTTTAAAAGTAAGAGTTGCTAAACCTGCTCAAAATGAATCATAATTAGTAATGTCGAGTTATAATATAACCAGCCATCCACCGTAATGGATCGGCTTGTTTTCCAAAATCGGTTAAATTATCAATAGCTTCTATAATTAAATCTTTGGCCATTTGTTTGGAAGCTTCCATACCTAATAAAGATGGATAAGTAACTTTGTTATTAGCAATGTCTGAACCTTGAGCTTTACCAAGTATCTCAGTAGTTGCTTCAACATCTAAAATATCATCCTGAATTTGGAAAGCTAAACCAATACATTTTGCATAATTATCTAATTTATCTAAAATTATCTTATCAACGTTTTCACAAGATAAAGCTCCAAGTTTAACACTAGCTCGAATTATAGCTCCTGTTTTATTATTATGTAAATTTTTTAATTGAGTTATATCTAAAGATTGCCCAGTAGCATCTATATCTATTGCTTGCCCAATTACCATGCCTAATGAACCACTGGCCAAAGTTTCAAACATGGCTATATTTTTAGTATGACTTAGAGTGTAAAATGCTAAAGTTTGCAGAGCATCACCCACTAAAATAGCAGTAGCTTCATCAAATTTTTTGTGACAAGTTGGTTTGCCACGTCGCAAGTCATCATCATCCATGGCTGGCAAATCATCATGAACTAGAGAATAAGCATGAATTAACTCAATTGCACAAGCTGGAATATCTAATTTATCCAGTTGAACATTTAACGCTGTCCCAGTTAAATAGACTAATATTGGCCGAATTCGTTTGCCTCCATTATAAACAGCATAACGCATTGCTTTATGTAGATTAACTGGATTAATATTAGTGGCAGGAAGCCATTTGTCTAAAGCGTTCTCTACTCGTTGTTGGTAAGTAATAGTTAAAGGTTTTAAAGACATTTAAATGTTTTCAGTTCGTAATAAATAATTTTGGTATAATTCTTAATTAAAGAAAATTCAAATATGATTGATCCAGGTTCACATAAACAAGCTCGCTATTCTGCTATGAATTACCTAGCTATACGAGAACATTCAAGTTTAGAATTAAAAAATAAACTCATTCGTAAAGGCTTTCTAGAAGATATTGTGGATGAAGTATTATATAAATTACAGATTGATAAATTATTATCAGATGCAAGATTTGCAGAAAGTTATATACGTTATAGAGCTAATAAAGGCTTTGGGCCAATCAAAATTCAACAGGAATTACAACAACGTGGAATCACTGGTGAATTAGTTACTGAATTAATAAATAGTAATGATGATTTTTGGTTAATTAATATCCAACAAGCATATAAAAAACGTTTTGGTTCAACTTCTCATAAAAATAAGCAAGAATTAGCCAAACAAATCCGTTTTTTACAAGCTAGAGGTTTTACTAGTTCACAAATTAAAACAACAGTTAAGTTCTAATAATTTCGATCTACTGAAAATTTTGCTAAAGTATGTAATGCTTCAGTATAAGGAGATTCAGGTAAATCAGCTAAAGCATCTATTGCTAAATCTGCTTCATGTTTGGCTACTTTGGCAGTATATTCTATAGCTTTAGTAGATTTGATAGCTGCTATTACATCATCAATTATATCTTTTCCACCTTCTATAATAGCTTTTCGCAATATTTTATTTTGAGCTTTATCAGCATGTTTTAAGGCATAAATTAACGGTAAAGTAGGTTTGCCTTCTGCTAGATCATCACCAACATTTTTACCCATTTCAGCTGAAGTTGCACTGTAATCTAAGACGTCGTCAATTAATTGAAATGCTGTCCCTAAATGCATACCATAAATTGCCATAGTTTGTTCATATTCTGGTTTATTACTAATAACTGCTCCTAATTGGGCAGCAGCTTCAAATAACTTGGCAGTTTTAGAACGGATCACATTTAAGTAAGCAGATTCTGTAGTGTCTGGTTCATGACAGTTTAATAATTGTAGAACTTCTCCTTCAGCAATAATATTAGTAGCATCAGATAGGATTTCCATTACATGCATATCTTTTACCCCAACCATCATTTGAAAAGAACGTGAGTATAAAAAATCTCCTACTAATACACTAGGTTCATTGCCCCAAATATTGTTAGCAGTTGCTTGGCCACGTCGTAATTCTGAACCATCTACCACATCGTCGTGTAGTAAAGTTGCTGTATGAATAAATTCTACTACGGCTGCTAACGTAATATGATGTTGATTTTGACAATTGAAAGCATTTGCACTTAACAGCAATAATATGGGACGCAAGCGTTTTCCACCACTATCGACAATATATTTACTAACCTGATTTACTAACACAACATCAGAGTATAAACTTTCATGAATCAAGGCGTTAACAGCCTGCATGTCAGGTTTGATTAAGGTTTGGATTGCAGTAATATCCATCTATGGCTAATTAATCCCGTCTGAACTAATTCAGAATATTGTTAAGTTGAAAATGTAAATTAGGTTAATGAAGAATAATTCAATATTCTCCATTATATTAGAATTTCCTAATAGGAATATCTGATCTAGCTCAAGAATCTATAATATTAACTAAAAAAGTTTTAGAACTTACACCAAAAAATATTTTATAAACAGGATTTTCAATTAATTTTCTCTCACAACTCTAAATCCTATCTTAGAATTAACTTCATTAGGACTAAATTTATTCCTTTTTGTAGTTCTTAATTCTCTTTCATAACTTTTATAAGAACTACTACGAGCTACTTGTTTAAGGCATTTACCCTTTTTCCATTTCCATATATTACCAGTCTCAGGAGCATTTTGATAATTAGGCCGGAAACAACTAAATGTCCATTCCATTACATTACCAATCACATCATAAAGACCGAATCTATTAGCTTCAAAACTACCTACTGGAGCTGTTTTACGTCCATCCCATTCACTGCCACAGATAGCACAATTAGCCTTATTTTTTTCGAGTTTATAACCCCACCAATAAGTAGTCTCAGAATGAGCAGAAGCTGCATATTCCCATTCTCTTTCACTTGGTAAACGATAATCATAACCAGTTTGTTCGCTTAACCATTCGGTATACGATACTGCATTGTACCAAGAAACATTAACTACTGGTCGTTTACCTCTACCCCAATTGTTATCATCTGGTAATTGTTTACCAGTTGCTCCAGCAAACCAATCATATTCTTCAAAAGTAACTTCATATTTACTGATAGAAAAACCTTTCAATTTCACTTCATGTTGAGGACGTTCATCAGAATAAGGTGATTTACTACCCATTTTAAACACACCACCTGATAATTTAACCATAAATGGCCCTAGTGGAATTTTTTTTAATTTATCCCGATAAGTTTCCATTGGTTTTATATTTTGTTCTTTAGTTGTTTTTTTATTAATACTTTTATCGTATTGATTATTACCTGCTGAAGATGGTGGTGGAACTGATGGTTTAGAAAACATAGAAGCTATTATAATACCTAATACAAGTGCTAATATAGACACAATACTAGCTATTATCATTAATTTTTTATGATTATGTGAAGAAGAAGACTGATTTTTCTCCAGATTTTTTTGTCTTTCCATCATTGCTCGAGCAGCATCACGTTGCACTTTTAGCAACTCAGAATCTTTTTGAGCTTGTTGTTTTACTGTAATTAATTCTTTCTTTAGAGTTGACTGTTCTTCTTCTTTTTTCTTAATAAGTTTGGCTAATTCTTGTTGTAACTTTTCATCATTAGCCCTACGTTCTTTAACTATAGTTGCTGCATGTTTATTAGCCTGTTGTTTTAAACGATTTAATTCAGTTCTGGCACGAGTTAATTGTTCAATTTGGGCTTGGGTTTTATTTTGAGCTTCTTCAAGATGGTGAATTCGATCTATAACATGTGATTTTTCCTGATTAACACGTTGGTCAGTTTTCTCACTAGTAGCAACTTTTTTAGATGGAACTTTTTTTTCTCTATCTTTGGCCTGAAGTTTAGTAATAGCTAATTGCAATGCACTTATTTGTGAAACTAATTTATCAGCCTCAGCAGCCTTATGCCTAGCTTCTATAGCATTTGCATTTTTAGCTTCAGACTGTAACTGATTGTAACGCTTAATTAATTTTTGAGCTTCTGCTTTGGCCTGAGTTATTGAGGACACAATTAATATTCTCGAAGTTTAAAACTAGATAAATGTGAATAATTGGTTAATGCCAATCACAAAATTTGGATAAAGAATTTAGAAAATTATTGTATAGGCAAAGAACGTTCATTCACTGGTACTTCAAGCGTAGCACATAATTTAGATTCGCTTTTAAAATTACATATAAAATCGTCCAACCATACAGTTTTTAAAATAATTACAATAAATATTATAATTCCTAAAATTCCTAACACCATCCCTTTAAAAAAAATATTTGAAAAACTCCGTTTATTATTACCATAACGCAGGGAGTTCATTTTTTCTTTTTCTAATTGCTTTTGTTTTTCTGTAGCAGTATCTCGTTCACTCCTTAATAGATCAGAATCTTTCTGGGCTTGTTGTCGAAATGAATCAAAATGTTTCTTAATATCTTGATATTGAGTTTCTCTAATTTGAATCTGTTCTTTTAATTTGGTTATATCATGAGCTTTAGGCAATTGTTTTTCAAATAAAGAACGACGTTTTTCGGCTTTTTCAGCTTCAATCTGTAATCGAGATAACTCTGCTTTAGCATGATTTAGCTGCTGAATTTGGGATCGAGTTCTTTTTTGAGCATCTTCAATATGGTTAATACGATTTTCTAGCTCAAACCGTTTTTTTTCCGCTAAACTAATACCATTTCCTGTGTTAGGAGGATTCTTTTTTACTTCAATATTAGTTTTACTAGCTTGTTTAGCTTGAGTTTTACTAAGAGCAACCTGCAACATATTTATTTGTGCAACTAATTTTTCAGCTTGGGCTGCCTTTAAGGTTGCCTCATCATTACCAGCTTCTTTAGCTTCAGCCTGTAATTTATTATATAGCTTGATTAATTTTTGAACTTCAGCTTTAGTTTGAGTTATTGAAGACATATGTTCTAAGTGTTATAAAAAGGATTAATATAATTTTGAACCACGTGTTATATCAATTATGTAACCTTATTTATATAATTCATAATTGACATTGAATTTTCCTGTGTTTTAAAACTGGAAACTTATAGCGTAAATGAGTTTGCTGTTCTAAATCAATATCTGCACAAATAACACCAGTTCCACGATTTAATCTAGTTAACACCACTCCCCACGGGTCAACTAGCATACTATTGCCATAAGTTTCTCGGCCATTCACATGATGCCCACCTTGATTAGCTGCAATTACATAACATAAATTTTCTATAGCACGAGTTCGTACCAAAAGTTCCCAATGAGCTTTACCAGTTGTTGCTGTAAAAGCTGCTGGCAAGCTGATTAAATCTACCCCAATGGATAACATACACCGAAATATTTCAGGGAAACGTAAATCATAACATATTGCGAGCCCTAAACGTCCATAAGGTGTTTTAATTACAATTATTTTATTACCAGCTTCAAATATTTCTGATTCACAATACTTTTCGTCAGAATCAGTTGTAACATCAAATAAGTGGATTTTGTCATATCGAGCAACTTGTTTACCAGTATTGTCAAAAACTAGACAAGCCGCTTTAACTTTTTGGGAATTTTGGGTTAAGATAGGTAATGTACCACCAACTAACCAAATTCCAAATTTTTTTGCCTGTTGAGATAAAAATGTTTGAATAATCCCATTGCGATATTGTTCTCCAATTTGGATATTATCATTGGGTTGCATAGCCATTAATGCAAAATTTTCTGGTAAAATTATTAACTGGGCTTCCATATTTACAGCTTCACTGATAAGCTGGCTAGCAATCTGTAAATTAGCAACTACATTAGAACTAGAAACCATTTGTATTGCAGCAATCCTAGACATATTTATAAAATTTAAAATACTCCATCATATAATTATATATTTCCAACTTCTAATTGTGAAATTATATATTATCAATTCAATAATTTAATTAAAAAGTTAATAAATGTCAAAATTATCCCATCAACCAGTATTACTAACTGAAACATTAGACGCATTAAATTTACGTTCTGACGGAATTTATGTTGATTGTACCTATGGACGAGGAGGGCATACACAAGCTATTTTAAACCGTTTAGGAACAGATGGACAGTTATTAGCAATGGATCAAGACCCAGAAGCAGTACGATCTGCTCAATCTATAGATGATGAGCGTTTTGATATTGTACATAATCCCTTTGCTCAATTACAAGCAAATATTGAAGATCGTGGTTGGCTAGGCCAAATAAATGGAATATTATTAGATTTAGGAGTTTCTTCACCACAAATAGATAACTCGACTAGAGGTTTTAGTTTTATGCAAGACGGACCTTTAGATATGCGAATGAATCCAGAAAATGGTAAATCTGTAGCACAATGGTTAGATACAGCAACAGCTAAAGAAATTGCTAATGTATTAAGAGATTATGGTGAAGAACGTTATGCTAATCGTATTGCCAGAGCAATAAAATGTGAAACAATAACTACTACTAAACAATTAGCTGATATAATTACCAAAACTTGTCCACCAAGTAAAGAGCATAAACATCCTGCAACTCGTTCTTTTCAAGCTATGCGAATTTTTATTAACCGTGAATTAGAACAATTACAACAAGTCCTAACTCAGACATTAGATGTATTAGCTCCTCATGGTCGTCTAGTTGTAATTAGTTTTCATTCACTCGAAGATCGTATTGTAAAACGTTTTATGCGTGATAATGCACGTGGTGATAATTTTCCAATCTATCTACCAGTAACCGTACAACAGTTAAATCCAAAGTTATGCATTATTGGTAAACCAATAAGAGCCAGTATAACTGAAACTAATTCTAATCCAAGAGCTAGAAGTGCAATTTTACGAGTAGCTGAGTTAAATTCATAATCTCGAATATTTTGCTGCTAAACGTATTGCTTCCGTCATACTTATTTCACTAGCGATACCTTTTCCGGCAATGTCAAAAGCAGTTCCATGATCAACTGAAGTTCGCAAAAACGGCAACCCAATAGTTATAGCAATGGTTTTTTCAAAATCAAGGGTTTTAGTTGCAATATGACCTTGGTCATGGTACAGCGATAATACTGAATTATAATAACCTTGTACTGCTTGATGAAATACAGAATCTGCCCCTACTGGCCCTACTACATTATAACCTAATTGTTGGGCTTCTTTAACAGCTGGTTCAATTTGTTCTATTTCTTCCTTGCCAAATAAACCACTATCTCCGCTATGAGGATTAAGTCCAGCAACTGCCATTGTACCATTAGTAATCCCAAGCTTTAATAAAGCCTGATTACAACGTATAATATATTCCAAAACTCTTTCTTTAGTCACTAAATCACAAGCTTGTCGTAGCGAAACATGGCGGGATAAGAAAAAGACTCTCATTCCACGTACTTCAAACATAGTGAGCGGGTCTATAGTTTGAGTTAATTCTGCTAATATTTCAGTATGGCCTATATGGTTAATTTTAGCAATAGAAAATGATTCTTTGTTTATTGGAGTAGTTGCAATAGCATCAACTTCGCCAGCAATAGCTAATTCTGTAGCTTTTTCAATATATTCATAAGCTGCTCGTCCACATATTGCTTGCACTGTTCCAATTTGTAATTGGGTAAATTTTATATTATTTAAATCTATTAAATTAATTTTACCTGTTTGATATTCATGTGGAGTATTAATAATATTAATTTCAGTTGTTTTATTACATATTTTTAAAGCATTCTTAATAATACTATTATCTCCTATTACTATAGGATTGCAGATTTTATATAAATTAGCATTAGATAATGATTTAACTATAATTTCTGGGCCTACACCAGCTGGGTCTCCTAATGTAATAGCGACTATTGGTTTATTCATATTTGATAATTTAGGGTAAATTTAATTGTTAAAAGTATATGCTCAAAAAAATTATATTAAGAAATATAAATAAGCATTTTTTTAATATTTGATACTAAAAATAATTCTTAACTATTGTATTTTTTCTATAACATGATATAATGTACGGATTCCTTTCAAAAAAGGGCCCGTAGCTCAGCTGGTTAGAGCATCCGACTCATAATCGGCAGGTCGTAGGTTCAAGTCCTACCAGGCCCACCATTCAAAAATTTTCTATTTCTAGGAATCCAAATTTTAAATCTTTTAATATATTTGGACTCCAATTATTGCTATCTATTAGTCTGTGGAGTTGCAAGATCAGAAATACTAATTTCCACTGGAGTAGTTGTTTTATCTAAACCACTAGTAATTGGTGTACTTAACTCGTCAGTAGTTGCAAGATCAGAAATACTAATTTCCATTGGAATAGTTGTTTTATCCAAACCACTAGTAAATGGTGTACTTAATTCGTCAGTAGTTGGCGTACTTAAAATATCTATTGGAATAGCAGCCTCGATCAGCTCTTTTGGACCTAAATCATCTAATTTTATTTGTACCCAACTAAGATGTTGTTGAGACAAATCTTTGCTGTTAACAGCTTCAATATAGTGAGTACGGGCTACATCTGGTTTATTTTGTTCCATCGCAATATCACCACGTAATTCAGCATAGGAAGCTTTAAATTTCTCTGTTTTAATATTGTTAATCAAATTATTGGCTTCAGTTAATTTATCTTGCGACATAAATAACCTAGCTTTACGTAGACGGGCTATGTGAGTAAGTTCTAATATACTATTATCCTGTTCCATCACCCATTGTAAACGTGCATGTGCTGTTTCAAGATCATCACTTTCTACATCCTGACTAGCCAAATTTAATGCAGCTAAAACTGAATAAGAACTATTACTGTGTTCAGATAATAACTTATCAGCAGTACTATTAGCTTGTTGAGCTTGTTTCTGCTCTATTGAAATTAAAACATGTTCATAAGAATCTGAAGCGATTTGAGATTGCTGTTCTGAATAAGCTTGCCACCAACGCCAACCAAATAATAAGGAAAACCCTATTATTATTCCGCCAAAAACTGACAAACCATTTTCTTTCCACCATTTTTTTAACGCTTCAACTTGTTCTTCTTCTGTTTCGTAAACGGCCACAATAATTCCTTTAGTCTAAATTTTTAAGATAATTAATTAATTCTGATTGTTCTAATATAACTTGAGGACGTTTTTCGCGCAAGTATTTTAACGCAATTTTTTGATTGGCCAGTTCATCCTCAGCAAGCACTAAAGCTAATTTAGCTCCACTTTTATCTGCTCTCTTAAACTGGCTTTTAAAACTACCATCACCACAATTGACAACTAAACGCAAATTTGGCAAAGCATCTCGTAATGATTCAGCTAAACACCAACCATGGTTAATAACTTGTTCATTACCAACTAATATAAGATAAATATCTGGAGAATTAGTAGGTATCGGTAAATCACTTTGCAATAATAACAATACTAACCGTTCAATACCCATTGCAAAACCAATAGCTGGAGTTGCTTTACCACCAATTTGTTCTACTAAGGAATCATAACGCCCTCCAGCACACACTGTTCCTTGAGCTCCTAAACAATCAGTTACCCATTCAAATACAGTTCGGTTATAATAATCTAAGCCTCTTACTAAACAAGGATTTATTTGATATTTTATCCCAACTTTATCAAGTAATTCCCGTAATTGAGAAAAATGCTCTTGTGATTCTGTATCCAAATATTCTAATAATTGTGGAGCTTTTGCTATTATCGGTAGCATCTGGGGATTTTTACTATCTAAAATTCGCAATGGATTAGTACGCAAACGTCGTTGACTATCAGAATCTAATTGTTCATAATAATCAGATAAATAATCGACTAATTTTTGTTTGTATACAGTTCGTGCTTCCACTGAACCAAGCGAATTAATTTGTAATGTTAAATTATTCAAACCTAGTTGTCGCCAAAATCTAGCTGTCATTAAAATTATTTCAGCGTCAATATCTGGGCCTTTTAGTCCATAAACTTCTGCTCCAATCTGATTAAATTGCCGATAACGTCCTTGTTGTGGACGTTCATGCCTAAACATCTGCCCAATATACCACAATTTTTGAGTTTGATTGTGGAATAATCCATGTTGAATTCCAGCACGTACACAACCAGCTGTGCCTTCAGGACGCAAAGTTAAATTATCACCATTGCGATCTATAAAACTGAACATTTCTTTTTCAACAATATCAGTAACTTCACCAATAGAACGGCTAAATAACTCGGTTGTTTCCAATATTGGCAAACGGACTTCTTGATAGCCATAACTATCTAAAACCTGTTTAATTGCAGTTTCTACATATTGCCAAATAGGAGTTTTATCGAAAAGAATATCATTCATTCCTCGTACAGAGGAAATTAGCTTTTTAGCCATAGTTTATTTTACGTCGGTGAATAAAAAAATCAGTCAAACATTTTTTACACTCATGTGCCAATACTCCACTAACACATTCCACTTGATGATTATGTCGAGTGTCTCTTAGAATATCAAAACGACTACCAGTAGCTCCAGCCTTTTCATCATAAGTTCCGAATACTACTCGTTTTATTCTAGCTTGAATAATAGCTCCTGCACACATAGTACAAGGTTCTAATGTTACATATAAAGTTGTATCAGTTAACCGATAGTTATTTAAATAGTTAGCTGCTTGGCGTATTGCGATTATTTCTGCATGAGCAGTAGGATCACAATTAGCAATCGGCTGATTCCAACCTTCTGCAATACATATATTATTATGTACTATTATAGCACCAACAGGAACTTCACCTTTTTTCGCTAGTGTTAAAGCATGTTGCATCCATCTTTGATCATTCATAAGCAAATTTCAATTATGAAGTATATTTTATCATCTTTTTATAAATCTACATATTTATTGAGTTATGCACTTTTATAATACATTTAAATCAATTGGTTATAATTTTAGCATATTTAAATATTTTCTTTAAATTCAATAAAAACCAAAACTAAACCTTCCAGGTTTTAAAAACCTGGAAGGTTTGAACGTCAAATTTTGAAGATTATTAAATCCTCATTCCTTAGTTACTTTTTCTAAAGCTTGTTGGGTAATTTCTTGTAATTGTTCAAGGTCAAAATCATTAGCTAAATAAATAATTTTATCCATGAAACTTGCTAGTTTTAGATCAAGTATTTTTAATTGTTTAGCAAATTCCATAATTCCAGCGATATCTCCTACCATAGTTAAATTTGATAATTCTGTAGCTTGTTCAATAGATAAAGTTGGTATTTGTTCTTCATTTTGTTTATTTGGATAAATCCATTGTAATTTTAAATATTTCCCAAGTAATTTTAATAGTTTAGTATTTTCAATTGGTTTGCCAATAAAATCATTACATCCAGCTTTAAAACAATTTTGTTTATTAGTTTCAAACACACTGGCAGAAGCAGCAATAATAGGTAAGCTTTTACAAAGTTTTCTTATCTGTTTGGTTGTTTCAAGTCCATCAATTCCTGGCATCATTAAGTCCATAATAATCAAATCTGGACGTAATTTTTTAGTTATCTCTAATCCTAGATTACCATTATTGGCTTCTAGTATTTTAAAACCTAAGGGAGTTAAAATATCTACTAAAAACCCCCGATTTTCTTTATTATCATCCACTATTAATATGGTATAAGGGTAATTATAGCTTTTGTAACCAATTGCTAATGGTTGTTGAACTATAACTTGCGGAATGTCTGATACTATTGGTAATTTAAAAGTTACTAAAAAATTAGAACCTTGTCCTAATACACTTTCTAGCTGTAATTTTCCATCCATTGCATCGATTAATTTTTTAGTTATAGACAAACCTAAACCAGTACCTTCAGCTTTTTGATTCCTATCCCCAGATTGTTGAAAAGGTAAAAATATATTTTGTAAATCATTTTTATTAATTCCAATTCCAGTATCTATTACTTGTAAGTTAATTATGTTATTTTGACGTATTACTTTAAAAGTTACAACACCTTGCTCAGTAAATTTAATTGCATTACTTAATAAATTAATAAAAATTTGCCGTAAACGTTTTTCATCACCACGAATAATTGTAGGTAGATCATTTGCAAATTCTATATCAAAGTTAATTTTTTTTTGTAAAGCCCGCATTTTAAATAATTCTGCAATACTAAATAAAAATTGATTAAAATTAAATGCTTCAGGAATTATTTCTAACTTGCCTGCTTCAATTTTAGACAAATCTAAAATATCACTAATTAGAGTTAATAAATATTCGCCACTACGATTAATTACAGCAATTCCATCTTGCTGTTGTTCGTTTAAACTGTCATCTTGCTTAAAAATTTGGGCATAGCCTAAAATACCATTTAATGGAGTCCTAAATTCGTGACTTATATTAGCTAAAAATGCACTTTTAGCCTGATTAGCTGCCATTGCTTGATCCATAGCTTTAGCAAGTTCATTAGTTCGTTGTTGTAACTCGGATGTGCGTTGTTCTACCATATCTTCCAAATGTTCTCGATATTGGTTGAGTTTAATACTATTAGTCTCGATATGAGTTAACATATCATTGAATTTACTTACTAAATTACCCCACTCATCATCAACTATTTTATCAACTCGTAATGAATAGTCTTTATTATCTGATATCAATTGCATAGTTGTTAATAAACTATAAAATGGAGTAGTAATAATACGTTCTAACTTGGAAGCTAAGATAAATGTTAATAACTGAAGTTACGCAAAGTAAAATAAATACTAGAATAAGAATAACTAACAAAAATAATGTTAGATAGCCTTCAAAACTTGTAGTTCGTGAAAAGCAGTTTTGATAGCTTT
>DAOUSL010000052.1 GCA_030627235.1 Thioploca sp. | reverse complement strand
ATTGGAATCTTCTTTTTCTAATAATTCGCTTACACTAAAGTCATTGGCGTGTTCTCCGACCAATAAATAATCTATTATTTCTAATCCTTCATAAGCAAAAATAGTCAAAGTTCTTGTGGTTGCTATTTCTATAACACTATTTGGTTTAGGATCGGAATCATAATTTAATGTGGGTTTTCCAATGCAAGTTAAAAAATATTGAGCTGTTTTAACTGCTTCTGCAACCAGATAACTAATTTTTAAAACACTTTCTCTAGTCCCAATTTCAGATGGAATACATTGCATTGTTAAAATATTACGCTCATTACTAACTACGAAATCATTTGTATCAGCAATAGATATATCAGTAATCTCAATTTCTGGTTGCAATATAGTTATATTAATAGCAGTAGAAGGTGTGCCTAATTCGCTACTACCCATATCTAATAGACTATTTGGTTCTGGACTAGAAAATACATTTGGCAAAGTTGTAGTTAAAAATTCAGAGCTAGGCTCACTGTTTGATATATAGTTATTTGAATTAGTATTAGTTTCTACCACAAAATAGTAATCTGTATTTGGCAATAAGTTGTCTATTTGTTCTGCATAAATATTTTTTGGATCGTTATTAACCACCATAAATTCTTTCACATTACCATAAGGACTACCAGAAGTAGTTTCATATTTAACGGAATAACTACCAGTAGCAAATTGATAAGTAATTGCTGTCCATTGCAAAGAAACTGTTGTAGGAGATATATCAGTGATTTTAATATCATTGGGAGGAATCGTTTGAGTTGTATTCCAATTTGGGTTAAGAGAACTTAATAATGCTGATAAATTTGGATTATTTTGGCTAGTCAGTTTATTATAATCTAAGTTTAAGCTAGTTAGATTTATTAAGTTACTCAATGATATAGGTATATCACCAGTCAATTGGTTAAAGCTCAAATCTAATTTTTGTAAATTTATTAATGAACTTAAATCTGGAATAGTTCCAACTAGGTTATTATTTGTTAACTCAATTGCTGCAATATAATTACCAGTAATAGCACAGCTTATCCCAATCCAATCACAAGGATTATTAGTTTTATTCCAGTTAGTATTTTCATTCCAGTTGTTCCCAGCAGTTTTTTCATACAGAGTCAGTAATGTTTGGCATTCAATTTCTGGAATATTGGTTTGTACTGAACAATCGGTTGCAGCAACTTCATTGGTTATGACTGTGGTGGTAATAAAAAAATTATAAGGATTATTCTGATGACTAAAATGAAACAAGATTTCTGCTGTAAAAATTCCTGGTTTGCTAGTATCTAAGCTAATACTGAAAGTTGTAGATTCACCTTCTGCAATCGTTACAATAAACAGTTCAAAATATTCTTTCACCCTAAATACTTCATCACCGATTATTTCTAACTGGGATAAATTAACGGAAGTATCACTATTATTTATTACAGTAAAAGTTCTAGTAAATTCACTGTTTAATATAACATTGTCAAAATTAATATTATTACCATCATCAATAACATCAACATCTATGACCGTAATTTTTGGTACAGTATTCTCTGGTATTATAATATTCGATAAAGTTACTGCTGCGAACTCTCCACTAACACTTCTCAATTCATTTTGTTGTTGATCATGAGCCTTAGTTATGGTTGCAACGGTAAAGTAATAAGTGGTATTTGGAGATAAATCATTAATAATTATACTAGTATCAGCTTTACTATTGGTATTGATTACTACATCAGAATTATCAGTAGTAGTTGAATAACTTATTTGATAATAACCAGTATCAGCAGTATAAAAAATCGGTGTCCATGTAATTTCAATACTAGTTGGAGATTTAACAGTAGCAATTATGTCAGTTGGAGGAACAGTTTGAGTATTTGCCCAATCAGAGTCTTTACTAATAATGAATTCTTGCAATGTCGCATCTGCTATCAGTTTGTTATAACCTAAATCTAGATCAGTTAAGTCAATTAAATTATTGATATTAGGAATATTTGCTTCTAGTTGATTATTTTGTAACCAAATGGTTTGCAATTTAGTCAGATTACTTAAATCAGGAATATTAGCAGCAATTTTATTATTATTTAGTTTTAATAGTTCTAAATTTTTTAAACCTTGTAAGTTGGTTGGGATAGCACCTTCTAATTTATTATTAGCCAAATTTAGATGTCGTAAATTAATAAGATTTTCCAAATTAGGAATATTGCCAGTTAACTGATTATTAGCTAAATCAATCGATTGTAAATTAACTAAAGCGTCTAATTTTGGAATTCTGTCAAGCAATTTATTATTTTTTAAATCAAGAGTTTGTAGTTCAGTCAAAGCACTTAAATCTGGTAAAGAGCCAGTTAAATTTTTGGTTTGTCTTTCAATCGTTATCACATGTTGATTAATACAGCTTACACCTTCCCAACTACATGGAGTATTAGTCAAATTCCAGTTATAGCTGTCAGTCCAATTATTACCATAAGTGTTATTGTATAATTCAACTAGAGTTTCACATTCAATCTGAGGAATTTCGGTTATATTACTGCAAGATTTGGTTAATTTGACTAAACTTTTTGTTTCTGGAACACTTAAATTAACTCCCGATATTGGGTCTTTAATCGTAGTGGTAATAGTAAATTCTGTGCCTAATGGAGCTAACGGAACATTTATAACTAATTCTGTATCTAAGTTTAGACAAGTTCCCGATACTATTGGTTTTGAATTAGCTCTGACAAAAAATGTAGCTGTACTACTATCTTGTTTCCCATTATTGATTAATACCGCATTTTCAATCGCTACTGGATTAATATTGCTTCCCCAAGTAATTCCATTATCTAATATAATCTCATAATAAAAATTTTGGTCAATTGTAATATCAAGGCAATATTTAATACTATGTTCAGTAGTAAGTCTATCAAATTCAAGTGAATAAATATCATTTTCCAAATTAGAAATAGGCAAATTTACCGGATTTACGATAAGTGTAGCGTAAACTGGTAATATCATAATAATATTTAATATACCTACAATAATACGTCCAATCATATTTATATACCTAATTTTAATTTATGAATAAGTTAATCATCATTTGCGACTACTACAATATTCCTGCCACTTTCTTTAGCTTTATAGAGAGCATTATCTGCATGTTTAATTAGAGTTTTATAATCATTTGTTAGTGCAGCAACTCCAAAACTAGCTGTTTGATGTCCGGCTGTTGTAAAATCATATGCTTCAATTGTACACCTAATTCTTTCTGCCAGTTTTTCAGCTCCTTTTTTATCTGTATCAGGCAGTAACACCATAAATTCTTCTCCTCCCCAACGGATAGGAATATCGTTTTGACGACAATGATCATTTAAAATTATAGCTAATTCGGCCAATACTAAATCACCAATATCATGTCCATAAGTGTCATTAACCTGTTTAAAATGGTCGATATCTAACATAATTAATGATAATTTGTGTTGATAGAGTAATGCGTTATTTATCTCTTTAATAAGATGTACATCAAAAAAATGTCTATTGTATAATTGAGTTAAAGTATCCATAATTGCATAGCGTTTGTCTTGACAACTACGAATACCAACCCGAATTCTAGCTAATAACTCTTCAATTTCAAATGGCTTTATTAGATAATCATCAGCCCCAATATCAAGTCCAGTTATTTTATCAGAGCTATCACTCATAGCAGTGAGCATAATTATATAAATTACTGAATTTTTAGGATCACTACGCAGTTCTTTACAAACTTCAAAGCCAGTCATACCAGGCATCATCACATCTAGCAAAATTACATCAGGAGTACAGTCTTTTATTTGTTTTAAGGCAGCAGTCCCATTTTCTGCTTCAAGCGTTTCATATTTAGCTTTAACCAAATTAAGACGCAACATTCTTCTTAAACTAGTATTATCATCTACAATTAAAATTTTTTCCATAATTTTTCTTTCTCCAAGAGATGTTAGACTTTATCTATCAAGTTTTCTTGTAGAGACAAGGCATGCCTTGTCTCTACATCAAGTGGTTTATTCTTTTTTTATGCTTATTTCTTAATATTAGGTATCTGTTCAGATTCTTTGGCTGTTGAAACTGTGTCATCTTTTACAGGAGTTAATTGGGGTGGTGATGATGGTAATTCATTGGAAATATTTATATCACATCCTCCAGCGTTTTTAGGCGGTATTGGTGCAAGCAACATGTTGCCAGCATCTGTCATTGTAAACACTAAAAATCTTCGATCGTCTGATTGCCATTTTTCGATAGCAGCATTTCTTATTTCATCATCATTTGCACAGGATTGTAAAATTTCATTAATATCAGTAATATATTCTTCTAGCATAGTGCGTAAATCACTCATAATTTATTCCTTTTCTGAATTTTTTGGGATAGTTATTTTAGAAATTTTTAACCATTTAAATATATTTTTAATGCTGTTTGATTGCTTTGCTTTATATTTAAACCTTTTATATATTTCTTTAAAGTAATATTTTAGTCCAATATATGAAAATATCACAATAATAATTATATAGGTAACTGGATGGTTCAAGAACAAAGATAAGAAATTTAATAACGGAGTCCAATAACTGTCTTCTGCTACAGTGCTTTTTGACAGTTCGCCCAATGCTAATAACAAAATGATGAAATTAGCTAATAGAGCCAAATTTTCGGTTACAATATGCCGATGTTCGGTGATGAAAGAACGCCATCTAATACAAGTACCTTTGAGTTGAGTTAGTTTACCTTTAATATAAACAACATGATTTTGTAAATTCTCTAAACTGGTGTGTAAAGGTTCTAATAGTGGTGGATATTGATTTTTGTATTGCCAGTCAATCTTCCAATTTTTCTCTTCTTGTTGAATATGATGTAAACGCCATTTAAAATTTACCTGATTTATTTCTAAGGTTTTTATAGCTTGCTTAAACCGTCCTAACATATGATCTGTATCTACTACTCGATTTTCCATGTCACGTAGTTGAGTTTCAAGTATGCTATTAGGTATATTTTTAACCTCAAATTTCTGAATTAAATTAATATTATGAGTCGTTTCTTTTTGCAGAATAAAACGTAAATTTTTAGCTTCATAGTCTAAAGTTTCAAATACTGATTCGTTGATAATAAAACGAGCTATTATTCCATTTAAAATTGCTGTAGTTTTTACTTCTTTATCAATATCTCCGCACAGAACTTCTTGTAATGGAATTATCCAATTTTGGAGTTGGCCATTTGCTGTTTCTGCATCACCATGAGCTAATCCGTAGACGACAAATACTGGATTGTTGATGGCGGTGGATATTTCTTTTAGATATGGTAATTCTTTATCTAGGTTTAAGCTCCAATTGTCTGTTTTCACACGTCCATCGATACTTGGGGTAAAGGCGTGTAAAGTGGCTGGGGCTTTCATGTTACCGATTTTATCTTGGATACTGAATATTGATTCGGTATTATAATTATATGATGCTATTCCAGATTTTTGGGAATTATATAAATCTAGTGTTACTTTGTGTCGCTCAAGGCTTTCGTCCATGATAACGAGGGCTACGCCTAATAAATTATTTTGACAGTATTGCGAAACTTCATTTTCTTCTAAATTATCTGCTTTGCGATATATTTCACAGATATTATTCCAGCTTTTGATTAATTCAGCTTGCCAATTTTCTAGGGGAATTTGGGCTTTTTTTGGAACTCGTCTAAATAAACGTTTATCGGTATCAATTTTGATGCCTTTTTCGTGGAGTGTATCGAATTCTTGTAATGGTTCTTGTATGTATTGTTCATCTTGCCACCAGGAAGTACGCAGTAAAAAGTAAAATTGGAAATCGAGATTACGGTTTGAGTTATCAGTCATAGGTGTTATGTTTCATACGAGATACTAAGCTTCTAAACCTGCTAGGTTTTTAAAATCTGACAGGTTTGAATAAAATTATCACAATTTAAAGTATCCAAAATATTGTGGAAATCTACGGTAATAATATACAATGATAGCAGATGGTTTTATTAATTCCAAGATTATCTATAGCAATATTATGAGTGCAAGATTTATCTTGCTTTGCAAACTAAAGTTTGCGCTCCTATTATAACCAATTTTCTATTAAAAAAAAATACTATGTCTAACGAAACCCCAGAACAACGTGCCGAAGAAAAAGTCAATGAATATTTTGGTAATAGTCTCACTACTGAACAACATACTTTAGCTGTCCAAATTATCAAAGAAATATATTATAAAGCTGATCCCGAAATTATGGAGTTCAAAGCTTTAGATTTGGAAGAATGGCGTAAGCGTGTCAGCAAATTTGAGCAAGATTTCCAAACTCAATTAAAACAAGAAAATAATACACCTCAACAATTATCTACCTTGCGTTTTGCTATTCTGTGGTTACAAACCACGTCTGGAGAAATAGCAAAAAATAAATTTAACGAATCGGCAGAAGGTTTGACTCATTACGAACAAGGTATCAAATACACTGAAGATTTTATAAATAAAGGTGAAACGGATTCTAAAGTACGGGAACACGTTCTTAGTTTATATAGAAATACAGGTATTACCTATGGAGAACAGGGTGATCTTACTAAAGGATTAGAATATTATAAACTTGGAATTAACCATGCTGAAGATTTTATAAATAAAGGTGAAACGGATTCTAAAGTACGGGAAGAAGTTCTTATATTATATAGAAATACAGGTATTACCTATGGAGAACAGGGTGATCTTACTAAAGAATTAGAATATTATAAACTTGGAATTAACCATGCTGAAGATTTTATAAATCAAGGTGAAACGGATTCTAAAGTACGGGAACAAGTTCTTAGTTTATATAGAAATACAGGTTTTACCTATGGAGAACAGGGTGATCTTACTAAAGGATTAGAATATTATAAATTTGGAATTAACCATGCTGAAGATTTTATAAATCAAGGTGAAACGGATTCTAAAGTACGGGAACAAGTTCTTAGTTTATATATAAATACAGGTATTACCTATGGAAAACAGGGTGATCTTACTAAAAAATTAGAATATTATAAACTTGGAATTAACCATGCTGAAGATTTTATAAATAAAGGTGAAACGGATTCTAAAGTACGGGAACAAGTTCTTGGTTTATATAGAAATACAGGTATTACCTATGGAGAACAGGGTGATCTTACTAAAGAATTAGAATATTGTAAACTTGGAATTAACCATGCTGAAGATTTTATAAATAAAGGTGAAACGGATTCTAAAGTACGGGAAGAAGTTCTTAAATTATATAGAAATACAGGTATTACCTATGGAGAACAGGGTGATCTTACTAAAGAATTAGAAAATTATAAACTTGGAATTAACCATGCTGAAGATTTTATAAATAAAGGTGAAACGGATTCTAAAGTACGGGAAGAAGTTCTTAAATTATATGATAACTATTCATCGACGTATAGTAATATTGGACAAGAGGGACAAATAATCCAATTATTACCTATGCAAGGGTTATGGTCATGGATGGCTTTTGACCAACTTGATTCTAAAAATAAACAAACAATACAACAAAATTGGCAACTTTATTTAGAAATCTCCCACAAACCAACCAACTTCACCACAGCTTTCCACACCCTACTCCGCAAAATAGTAGTAGACTACCACTCTCCACAACTTTCCCACCGACATTTTGGCTTTATCCCAACCCAAACCCTACTAGCTATCAGCGAAGGTTTATATGCCATAGAACGAGCAACTGATAATCAAAAACTCCAAACTGTTTACCAAAGCTTTGCAGAACTTGCAACCTCACCATTAATACAAGAAGCCTTAGAATTACAAGAAAAACAACAAAACATCCAACAATCCATAAAGAACTTAAGAAATAACTGGTTACATCCATTACGCCACTGGTGGTTAAAACATAAATTACAATCTAATCAAGAAAATATTCAACAACTAGCAGATATAGAAATTAAAACAACCAATAGAAAACTCATAGAATGGCTCAAAGCCAATATTATCAAACAATTTCCAACTTCAAATTTAGAAAGTTTAGCAGAAATTGCTTTAGGAATGCTATTAGCCAGCCAATGTAATCAAAATGAACCAGAAACTTTACTAAAAGAATGGAAACAATCTCCACCTTGGCCAACAACATTAAAAAATGCTTTCGCTCCTACCAACTGGCAACAATGGATAGAAAAATCAAACAAGCCAGTATATAATTGGATAGATTCATTAAAAAATAATACAGCACGTCGCTTAAAAACTGTTTGGGAAATAACAAGACAACCACAACCAAACTTACAAAAATGGTTACAAGAACTAGCCACTGATAATCCCCAACCATTAGCTCAACAGTTAGATTCAGCTTGGAATTCTGCTCAAATTACTGCAAAAAAATTAGCCCCAATATTTGCCGCTCTTAACGACTCTGATTTTCATAGCGATTTATTTACTAATCAAAATTATACCGATGTATATTACCAACAAACATTAGCATCAGTTATTCTTGGTGATGTCGAAAACCAACTAGAGCTTGCGATAAAAAATTGGCTTGATCAACAAATCCCAACTGACCAGAATGAAATAGAAATACTAAATACTTTCAATGTGTTAAAATACAAATTCACTCGTGCCAGCACTTTATATAATAATCCCCATTACGCAAAATTAGAAATTTCTGTACATAATTGGGCTAAAACATTATTACAAGAAGCCTTGCAAGTAGAACCAGTTGCATCAGAATATTATGCTTTCCAACAATTAGAAAATGAACCTAATTACTCTATAATTTGGCGTATTTTAGAAAGAACTAGAATTGGTTTAAATAGTATCAAATTGCATTTAGAAGCAGATTGGAATGAAGAACTAGGTAAAGAATTATGGAAATCTTTGGACATTAGTATAAAAATGCTTGCCAAAGACCACAAACCAACCGAGCAAGAAATGTGGCCACCATTAGCTACATGGTTACAAACCCTAGAAAAATGGCTAGACAAACCACCATCCATCGAACAATGCCAACAACACCTCCAACCAACCGAAGCTCTGATCCAACCATTCTTCGACCCAATCCAACAACAGCTCCGCATCCTATGGCTAGACCAACAAGGCATCCGTTTACGAGAACTCCCCAAAGAATGTGCCGACCAAAACCTCTGGATTACAGACACCAAAACCGGTATCATCAACCAATGGACTCGTGGCATCGACAACTGGAAACAAGAACTATACAGAAATCGTGGCACAACCACCAACATACCCAACTGGGAAGCCATACTACAATCAACAACCGTAACCAGCTTCGCAGACACCCTCCAACAATGGGCTACCGAACTCACCCAACTAACCATAATATTCCCAGCTCCACTTGGCCAACTACCTTGGGAATCACTACCCCAACTAGAAAACAAACTAGTCCGAGAAATAAGTATCGGCCACTGGTACAATAACAAATCCCCAAATACAGAATCCACAATCGAAGTAATCAGCGATCCTAGTGCTGAAGCCCAATGCGCAGTCAAAGAATCTCGTTGGGTAGCCAAACATTTCACAACTAAACCCTATATTCCACAAACCCCCTCAATATTCGACACACTCCACAAACTCGCCAACTGCCAACAAGCCCACCTAGCAACACACGGTTTCTACAACAAGGACGACCCTAATTCCAGCTACTTAACCCTTAATAACAACATTAAATTTCCCCTTTGGATGACAGCCGCAATCCGCACCAAAGCTAACTTAATACTCCTATCTGCCTGCGAATCTAACTTAAACGGCAAAGCCACTGAAGGTCTACTCACCCCAGTAGGAATTGGCCCTATCTTAGCCGCTGCTGGAGCTAAAACTGTAGTAGGAACTTTATGGGTCTGTGATGGCCTAGCAGCCCTATGTTTCAGCTACCATTTTTACACAATAGCCCAAGATAATCCCAAACTAGCTTGGCATAAAATAGCAACTCAAGCTCGCAAAAAATTACGTGAAATGACCAACGAAGATTTAAAAGAATTAGCTGATAAAGTAGATTTACATACACCAAGCGGAGACAAATGTAGCTTTGCAGCTTTTGACCGTGAAAATCCTACAAATGAAACTGGCAAAAAACCATTTCAAGAATATATACATTGGGCTGGATTTGTGGTGTTAGGATAAGCCGGAATTAAAACGGTTTTTAAATCCAGTTTCCAACTAACTATAGCGTTTCCCGTTTGTATAAGGTACAAAGTTTAGGGAAATCCACTATGTTCCATTCCCGAAACAACTAGTACTCTACTCAATCGGAAAACGCTATACTTCATTTTAGGATTACCATAATTTTAATCTTGCTTTATTCCATTGTAAATGCGATAATTTTTTGGAGTTAAAAACTTTTATATCTTAAATAACATTTAATTACTTTTAAAATAAATTATGAAAATCTGGCTATACTTATTAATATTTCTATTACCAATAATAACTCAAGCTACTGAATTACGTGGTAGTGGTGATTTAGGAGTTATAATTGAGCGAGCTAAAGGCAGTGTACTGATAGTTGATACTAGCATACATAAAAGTTTAGGTAGAGTGGAAGGTTTAGGTGATCTCTCTCATGCTTCAGTGGTTTATTCTCGTGATGAAAGATATGCCTATATATTTGGGCGAGATGGTGGCTTAACTAAACTGGATATTTTACGAAGAAAAGTTACTCATCGTATTATACAATCTGGTAATAGTATAGGCGGAGCAATTTCTCAAGACGGTAAATTAATTGCGGTATCTAATTATACTCCTGGTGGGGTTAAAATATTTGATGCAACGACGTTGGAACAGGTGGCAGATATTCCAGCTAAATTTGGAACAAAAGATCAACTGTCAAAAGTAATTGGTTTAGTCGATGCTCCCAATCAATATTTTGCATTTAGTTTATTTGATGCTGGAGAAATTTGGTTAGCTGATATGCATACCCCTAAATCTCCAAAAATTCTTAAGTTTAAAGATGTTGGTCGACAACCTTACGATGCTTTGATTTCTCCAGATGGTCGTTATTATATTGCTGGATTGTTTGGTGAAAATGGTTTTGCACTATTAGATTTATGGGATGTTGATGCTGGAGTAAAACGTATTTTACCAAATTATGGTAAGAATAGACCAAAGTTACCAGTATATAAAATGCCACATTTAGAAGGTTGGGCAGTAGCTGGCAATTACACTTTATTACCTGCCGTTGGTCAACATGAAGTATTAGTAATGGAAAATTGGAAGCAAGTGAAAGCAATTCCAGTACATGGTCAACCAGTTTTTGTGATAGCTCGACCAGACGGTCGTCATGTTTGGGTTAATTTTGCGATGCCAAATAATGACACTGTGCAGGTTATCGATGTTATGACCATGAATATTATCAAAACTCTTAAACCAGGTAAAGGAGTTCTGCATATGGAATTTGCTCCACGTGGAGAAGAGGTATGGGTATCAGTACGTGATAAAGATAAAGTTATTGTTTATAATACTGAAACTTTTGCAGAAGTTGCAACTATCTCAGCCGATAAACCAAGTGGTATATTTTTTACGGCTAGAGCTCATAAAATTGGATTGTAAATAATTATTTAAGAAATTAATTTGGGTAATCACAAGTGATTATCCTTATAAATCATAATAAATGTACAATTTCCATATCTAAAATTACTTAGTAAAGCTTGGTAGGATGCAATGAACTAAGGGAATTGCATAATTGTGTAGCAACACAGTTGATACGGTTCGTTTCCTCATCATATCTTACATTACAGGTTACGAGTTAATACTTATTTGGTGTTACGCAATTATAAATTAAGAAATATTCTAAAATATTAATAACCATTTTGGTGAATTATGAATCCAGCTAGTGAACTAAAAAGTGCTTACACTGCGTGCAATCCGGATATTCCATTGTCTTCTGGAGATGAACGTTATGTAGATTTGGCTAAAGTACGTGGTGAAGAACAAAATTTTGTAGATATTATTGCTAAAGCAGTTAATTATACCTTACCAGAGGATAACAAATGTTATCGTCAATTGGTAACCGGGCATCGTGGTTGCGGTAAATCAACGGAGTTGTTACGTTTACAGACAAAATTAGAACAAGATCAATTTTTTGTAGTGTATTTTGATGTTGAGCTTATGCTTGATTTGGGAGATATTGATTATATTGATATTCTTTTATTAATTGCCCATCAAGTAGAGGCAGCATTCCGCAACCGAAAAATTGAACTTGATTCAAATTTATTAGAAGATGTCTATGAATGGCTTGCGGATACTGTGTTATCTAAAGAGAGACAGAAAGATATTCATACTAATGTTGGTATAGAAGCAGAAACTGGCGTGGCAATTCCTTTATTTAGTAAGCTATTAGCACGGGTATCTGCTGGAATACGCAGCAACGATTTAGAACGTCAAGAAATTCGCTCTACCCTAAGAAAAGAATGGTATGTATTTGTAGAAAAGCTGAATACGTTGTTAGATCAAGCACGTACTAAAGCGAGAAAAAATGATTATCATGATTTAGTGGTTATCGTTGATGGATTAGAGAAAGTGTTTTATGAACCGGAACGAGATGGGAATGGCAATTTTACTGGAGAATCGACGCACTCTTTATTATTTGTTAAACATGCCGAACAATTGGATATACCAAACTGTCATTTGATTTATACTGTGCCTATTTCATTGTTATTTAATGCCAATTTATCTCATGCTTTTGATATTGATACGCCGGTTATTATTCCGATGGTTAATATTAAAAAAGCAGAAGGTGTTGAGCAATTAGTAACGTTAGTGAAAAAGCGTCTGGTAATTAAAGATATTTTTGCAGATCGCACATTGGTCGAAAAATTGGTCAAAATGAGTGGTGGAGCAGTTCGAGATTTGATGCGTTTAATTCGTATCGCTTGCCTTAATACAAATACAGCACAAATAGATTTGAATTCTGTTGATAGGGCAATTCGTTCTTTAATGCGGGAATATAGCCGCTTGATTCAAGAAAAAGACATTGAAGCTTTAAGAAATATTGTTCAAAATAAACGGGTAACTGGTGATGAAAAATTTGCCCGGTTGCTACATAATCGAGTAATTCATGAATATCAAAACGGTCAACCTTGGGCTGATTTACATCCGGCAGTGCGTGAAATTAAATGGGTAATGGATAGGCTCAATGATTCCACCTAATGATTTGAATATTAAGGATACTGAACTTGCACAATTATCTGCTGCGTTGGAATATAGCGAAGGGTTCGCACTGTATTTTGTGGTGTGCAATATTTCGGCAGATTATCAACCTCTGACTGAAAACCTTCGAACTACCTGTTCCAAACCAATTTCTACGTTTACTATACCTGATTCTTTGGATGAATTGCTTGATGTATGGTTGACTAAACAAATCAAAAATGTACCAGACAATGGGATTATTTTTCTGTATGGTTTAGAAACATTATTGGCTGCTAAAGATCAACAAGATTATCTGTTACGACATAATATCTTACAACAATTAAATTGGCAACGTAATGCTTATCAGCGGTTACAACGTAGTTTGGTGCTTTGGTTGCCTGAATATGCTATGCAGTTAGTGGCACGTTATGCGAGTGATTTTTATGATTGGCGTACCGCAGTATTTGAATTTAAATCGCCCGAACCACTGCGTCAAGATTTAATTCAAGAAAGTTTACAAGGATTTAAGCAAGGATGGTCTGCAATTTCTGGTATGACGTTAGTGGAAAAACAGCGTTGGCTGCAAGTTTTAAAAGGTCTAATAGCAGAATTAGAAGAGTCAAACACCGAGGCTGATCAATTAATTTTAGCCAAATTACTGAATGACGAAGGTGAATTATACTATGCACTAGCTGATTACAATTTAGCAAAACCGTCTTATGAAAGAGCATTAGCCATTCGATTACGAATTTTAGGTGAACAACATCCTGATTGTGCAAGTAGTCTCAATAATTTGGCACAATTATACGAAAGACAAGGTGATTATGAACAAGCTTTACCACTTTATCAACAAACTTTAGAAATCATAAAAAAAACGTTAGGAGAAGAACATCCTGATTTTGCAAGTAGCCTCAATAATTTGGCAAGATTGTATAGTTTACAAGGCAACTATGAACAAGCTTTACCACTTTGTCAACAAGCTTTAGAAATTACAAGAAAAACATTAGGAGAAGAACATCCTGACTTTGCAAATAGCCTCAATAATTTGGCAGGATTATATTATTCGCAAGGCGACTATGAGCAAGCATTACCGCTTTATCAACAAGCTTTAGCTATTACAAAAAAAATGTTAGGAGAAGAACATCCTCACTTTGCAACTAGCCTCAATAATTTGGCAGGATTATACAGAGAACAAGGCAACTATGAGCAGGCATTACCGCTTCATCAACAAGCCTTAGAAATCATAAAAAAAGTATTAGGAAAAGAACATCCTGACTTTGCTATTAGCCTCAATAATTTGGCAGGATTGTATGATTCACAAGGCGACTATGAACAGGCTAAACCTTTGTATGAACAGTCATTAGAGATTCTTCGTAAAGCATTGGGTGAAGAACATCCGAACACGCAGATAGTTAAGGGAAATTATCAAAGGTTATTGGAAGAAATATCTAAGAAGAGTTCGTAGTAGCAGATTTTTGTTGCCTACCAAAATAATAAAATACTCCAAGTTTAATGTCTTTTCAATCCTTGCAAGATACCAATTTAAATGAGATACTTATCTATAATTTTAATATTCTATTAAAAGATAAATTTACCACCCAAAAGGAGATTTAAAATATGTCTGAACGCTTCCCATTTAAATTCACTGGTAATGGCAGTGAATACTTCAAAATATGGATTGTAAATATAATACTCACTATCTTAACTTTAGGGATTTATTCCGCATGGGCAAAAGTTCGTACTAGGCGTTATTTCTATGGCAATACTACTTTAGCTGACTCAGCGTTTGAATATCACGCAACTCCAATAATGATATTAAAAGGTCGATTAATTGCTATCACAGCTTTAATTATCTACGCATTATTATCTAGGATTTTTCCTATTGCTGGTATAATTTTCGCTATAATATTAACCATATTCGTACCTTGGGCAGTTTGGCGTTCCATGCAATTTAATGCTCGTATGGTTAGCTATCGCAATATACGTTTTAGTTTTCATGGGATATTGAAAGATTCCTATAAAATACTATTATTAATTCCATTTATACCTGTTATTATTGGAGCTATACTTGGAGTTATAGCTTTCTCTATCCTAGGTGAAGGAGTAATTATTGGTATTATTTTTACCGTTACTATCTTCGCATTTTATTTCGTTTTTCCTTATGTCCAAGCACTAATTACCAGCTATTACATCAACAATCGGCAATATGGTCAAGGCAAGTTCTCTGCACAGTTGTCTGCTAAAAAATACTACATGATATATTTAACTCTAATTGGCATAACATTGTTATTTATTATAGCTATTGGTATTGTAATTAGTATTATTTCTGTGGTTACCGGAGGATTTAGAAACATAGAAACACTGGCTAATCCAGAAAACTCAGGAATGCTTGTTGGAATGATAATATTATTTTATATTAGTTTTATTATGATAGGTGTGTGGGGAACAGCGTATCTTGAGGCAAACGTCAAGAATTATGTTTTGAATAATATTCAACTAGATGACACTTTACAAATCCAATCTGATATACGGGTTAGTAAGTTGCTCAAGATTTATATAGTCAATATGTTACTCGTTATATTCACTTTAGGATTTGCTTATCCTTGGACAATTGTTCGTTTGAAAAAATATAAAATTGAATCAACCAGTGCAGTTGGAAATATTACTGAATATGTTAATCAGCAACAAGATAAACAGTCGGCATTAGGTGAAGAAATAGGCGATGCCTTTGATACTGGATTAGATTTGGGCATGTAAATGCAAATAATTGGCTACTGGTATCCAACTGATAGTTCAGCTCGTCATGATGCTGAGCTATATACTAATGATGGAATACATTACACGTTAATAACAAAAGATAATAATGACTTACAAGGTATGATTGTCAATCTTTCTGTTAGCGATCGTTTAGGTAATATTCCACGAAAAATAACTTTGGAAGATCGGTCTGTTTTTGAAACTCAAAATAATGATGAGATAGACTTGTTATTACAAAAATCAGGTCATAAAGATAATTCTCTCCATTTTTTACATATTTTAGAAACTAATGTCCTGTGGATTGCAACTTCTTTAGTTTTAACTATTGTAATTGGTTTTGCTGGTATTCGTTGGGGATTACCTTGGGCAAGCGAAAAAATTGCTTATATATTGCCAATTAGTGTTACTGAACAGATATCAACTGGTACTTTAGACATTTTAGATAAATATATATTAGAACCAAGTGAATTATCTGAAACACGTAAGCAAGCAATACAGGAACATTTTACCAAAACATTATTATCTGTACAAACTGAACAATTTAATTATCGGTTATATTTCCGTCAATTAGAAGATTTGCCGAATGCTTTTGCTTTGCCATCTGGTCAGATTATAATCACTGATAAATTGATTGAAATGGCAGATAACCAGCAGGAAATTGATTCTGTATTATTACATGAAATTGGTCATGTGGTGCATCGTCATGGTTTACAACAGATTATTCATGGTTCAATTGTAACGATTGCAATTACTATGTTTGCTGGTGATGCAACTGCAGTGGAAGAAATGATAGTTGCATTGCCCACATTTTTGTTAGAGAGCAATTATTCTCGCAAGAATGAAAGTGAAGCTGACGAATATGCTTTCCAAAAAATGGTAAAACTAGGTATAGACCCAGTTTATTTTGCGAGTATGTTTGAAAAGATGATGGAATTAAAGGATGCTCCAGATGACAGTATAGATGAAGAAGAATATGGTGAATTTTTATCAACTCATCCATCCTCACCAAAACGTATGCAACGGGCTAGAGAATATTCGGATAAATATTTTAATGGCAATCAGGTTCAAAATTAACTATGTTACCCACTTTGGCTAAAACTTAGGAGGAAATATGCCGACAATAAGTAGATTTCTAGGGATTATTATTGCCATGTATTGGAATGGCCATTCTCCACTGCATTTTCATGCTAAATATGGTGAATATAAAATTACCGTGGATATTAATACTGGAGTAGTTTAAGGAAAATTTCCTAAAAGAGCATTACGTCATGTATTAGAATGGTATGAATTACATAAAGATGAATTAATTGATGACTGGGATTTATGTAAAAGAAATACCAAATCCAATAGAACCATTGGAGTGATATATGTTATATATAATTGAAGCTAAATATTTGTCAGATTATAAGGTAGAAGTATTATTTAATAATGGCCAAAAAGGAGTTGCTGATTTAAATTATGCTTTAACGGGCAAAATGTTTGAACCATTAAAAGAAAAAACTATGTTTGCTCAATTAAAAGTAGATGAAGAACTTGAAACAATTGTTTGGCCAAATGGTGCTGATTTAGCACCATAATTTATCTATTATCAAGTATTTAAGAATGATCCAAAATTACAAACACAGTTTAAAAAATGGGGATATATTGATTAATACTTCTGAGAGTTGTTAACGTAAGAAAGAACGTGGTATATGGCAACTTTGGGAGAATGTTATTCGTGATGAATAAAATTATATACTGTTTAATATATTCATATTTTCATCGTTGGGTAGAAAAAAGTATTTATCCTATCAATTAGGCAACAAATGATAAGAATGTTATTGATGCTTATTTTGAGTAAGCTGGGTTTTCTTAACTTAGCCTACGAACTAGAATATAATCTAGAATCGGATAATTGGAAACTTATATGAAATTTATTAATATTGGACTGATGCCGTTGTTGATTGGTTTGGGATCACTCTTGGATAGTCGTAGGAGGAAAGCTTTACGATTGGCTCGGAATTAGGTTGATAGCAGTTGGGTGATAAATTCAGCTATATAGTATAGGGTGCGTGTGACGCACCCTACTTGCTTAAATATCAATATGTTATATAAAGTTGATGTATTTGTATTTGTAATTGTTTGATATTTAACAAGTTTTAATTCTTCTTAATAGTAGACACCCAGTACCAGTCACCGTCCATCTCCGTATACCACAAATCCTGCCCAATGATAAGGATGTGAATATTCTTTACTGCTTGCTTTGCCTTGAATCATTTTTAGTTTTATATTTCGTAAGGCTTGGGCCATTTTTTGGTTGGCTTTGAGGTTGGTGAATAGTCCGATACTTAAATCTTTAGCTGAGTTTAAATCTACTGACCATAAGGTGACAGCAACACGGGAAGTTCCTGCATACATGAAAGCTCTGGTTAGTCCCATGATGCCTTCTCCTCGCACATTTTCGCTACAACTATTTTCAACGCAGCCAGTGTTACAAGCGGATAAATTTACAAAGTCGGCATTGAGTTTGAGGGCGAATGCGTCTGCCATTGTTAAGTAGCCGTTTTTTGTGGGATTTGATAGGACTAAAGCTGGTTGGGCTATTTGATTGGAATTGTTGGGAATAACGCCATGTACTGAGAACATTATATAGCGATAGTCGTCTAGTTTATCGGCTTCGTTGAGGGCAAGTACAGTGTTTCGACTGGCTTTAGCTCCTAAGTATAGGGATTTGCTATGGTCGGCGTTGAATAGGTTGGCAATTTCACGTACTTCGTCTGCGGTAGCGGCTAGACTGGTGAAACAGCCACCTTTGACTGATTTTAGGTAGGATTCAGTGCGTAGTTGGGTAATTGTTTCTGTTTTGGCATTGTTATCTTTATCACAAGGTGGATATTCTGGGTCTGCAAAGGCTAAAAATGGTTCTTGTGGTTGGGTTTTATGTTCTTCATAACGGATAATTTTTAGTAATGATGCAGAGGAAAGATAGCTAATTGCATAGTCTTCGATAAGGTAGTGAATCTGTCCTTGCTTGTGGGATGTTACTAGTGAACCAAATGGTAGTCCATATAAAGTCCCGGTTGGGATAATATAAAGTGTTTCCGCATCTTTTATCAATTTATGAGCTACTTCAGGTAATAAAGTTTGGTATAAGCTATTACTTGCTTGTAAAAAATTGTTTTTAAATAAAGGATTAAATAAAGCTCGTAATTTTTCAATGTCTTGTTTTAGAGTCTCTTCATCGACTGATAGACTGAACATTTGAAAGTCTTGTTTGCCGATAACCCATAGCACAGTTTCCTTTCCTATATTTGGGTGTAAAATTCCATAAACTAACACCATTTCATTTTGTTATAAAATTTGGTTTTGTAATGTTGTTAAATCAACTGGTTGTGGGTATTTTAAAGTATAGTATTTTGGGTGTTTTGCTTGGATACGGTTTTTTAACTGTTCTTCTGCTTGTTCAAGAGCGGTACGTTCTAATGGTGATAAAGATTGAACTTTTTGCCATTTTATTGCTAGTGATTGTTCTATTTCAATAATTTCATTATCTAAGCCTGCAAACCTCTGTACTCCACTTTGGCCCATTTCTTCCAAAAACAGCCGTCCTTGTTTACGTTCAAAGATGTTAAATGCCTTGCGATCATAACCTTTATTTGGCTGTTCTAAATGCTGAGATTGTAGTAAAGCAATTAGTTCATCATAGACATGTATTTTGTTACGCATGAAAAAGGTTTTATTTTCTTCGGTTAGTAAAGTTCTAATTTTTTCAATATTATTAATGCTCTGTTCATAATATTTAATGGCAAGTTCAAATTGATTAAGTTCAGCTTCTATGGAGGCCAAACCGTATTGAGCTAACCATAAATTGACTGAGCCTATGGTTTCAAAAATAGTTACACTATCTTGAAAAGCATTTTTTACTTTTTGCTCTTCACCAAGATATTTATATACCATGCCAATATTAGTTAAAACAATCCCTTCTCCATGTTTGTTACCAATTTCTTTTGTTATTTCTAAAGCTTGCTGAAAATGTTCCAATGCTTTTGGATATTCTTTCAATCCAGTGTATGCCATACCAATATTAATCAAATCATTCCATTGTTCATGTTTATCACTGATTTTTTTATGAATTAGCAAAGATTTTTGATAATATTCTAAAGCTTGTAAATAATCTTCTAAACTTTGATGAATATTTCCAATGTTACTCAAACTATTTCCAATACTTTTTTTATCATCAATTTCTTCATGTATTTCTAAAGCGTTTTGATAATATCTCAATGCTTTCTGGTAATTTCCCAACTGTTTATACACCATTCCGATATTGTTAAAACCTTTTCCTTCGCTATGTTTATGATTGATTTTTTTATGTATTTCCAAAGCTTGTTGATAATAAAGATCCAATGCTTTTGGATAATTGCCTAAATTATCGTATGCTACGCCAATGTCATTCAAATCTTTTCTTTCTCCACGAACAAGCTCTTGATATATTTCTAGGGTTTGTTTATAGAAATGTTTTAAGGCATTTTGGTAATCGGTCATTACATCAATGTTGGGCAAATTAATAGTGGTTTTTTTATTAGTTTCTGTCTCCAAAGCTTGTTGATAATAATATAAGCTTTTCGGATAATTACCCAATTTAGAATATACTAAACCAACGTTAATTAGACCTGTTCTTTTTTGATATTCGTTACCAATCTCTTTATATATTGCTAAAACTTGTTGATAATAATCTAAAACTTTTGTATAATCACCTAAGTTTTTATATACTACAGCAATACTATTCAAATCTACCCCTTCTCCGTATTTATCATCGATTTCTTTATCTATTACCAAAGCTTGTTGATAATAGTCTAATGCTGTTTGATAATTCCCTAGTTCAACATACACTAGACCAATGTTAGTTAAATCTGTTCCTTCTTGACGACGTTTGTTGCCGGTTTCTTTGTGTATTACCAAAACTTGTTGATAATAGTTTAAAGCTTTTGGATAATCGCTTAAGTTTTTATATACCGAACCGATATTAGTTAAGTCTGCTTCTTCTCCACGTTTATCGTTGATTTCTGTATGTATTACTAAGGCTTGTTGATAATAATCTAAAGCTTTCAAGTAGTCTCCAGATTTATTATGTGTTAAGCCAATGTTACCTAAAAATTGGCTAATATACCTTTTATCACCTAGTTCTTGGGCTTTTTTCAAACCTTCTTGCCATTTTTTTAATGCAGTTTCGTAGTCTGAGTCGTAAAAAGCTCTTTTACCTCTGTCTTGTAAACTATCAAGTTCTGGATAAATATTATGTAAGCCGATTGTTTTTTGCAATTTTTCTATTAAGCTAGCCAGAGCGAGAAGTTGTTGTTTATCTTTGTCTCCTGAATTTTTAGCAATAACTACTAATTTTTTCTGAAAAGCTTTGGCAATCTTTGGATTATCTTGAAGCAATTGCATTACTTTTCTCATGTCTTTGCTTTTTAAAGCATTGATAAATTGAAGGGCGAACGGTAACATTTTAACCGGAATTTCTTTCTTCTGTAGTTCATTTGATTGTGTTGATAGATTCTGCGAAGTTTCATTTGCTTGCAGTCCAGTTGCAGTTGCCGATAAAATAATTAGCATTAGTGCTAAAGATATGGTCTTGAATATGTTCATGTTGTTCTCTTTAAAATTGTTAAACAAGATTTAATGGATTGATTATAATAAGTTTTGATATTTAACTATTTATTCTTTCAATAAAAAATAACCGCCCGTTACCGTTAAGGCGGCAAAATATCGATTTTCGAGTTATCATACTATCTATCAAGGTAAGCAAGGTATGCTTCCTATTAAATTACCGATTTTGTGAAAAATAGAACGTTTTTGGTTGTTTCGGGAATGGAACGAAGTGTATTTCCCGAAACGCTTACCAATTTAGATAAATCCATTCCACCCATTTCTGAAACAATTGTTACCTATTTTTTGAGATGATTGCATTGTATTGGGTTTCGGGAAATCCGCTTCGCTCCATTCCCGAAATAACAGCAAATTTTTGTTACTAATCTTTACAGGCTTTTGGAAGATATTTATCAGGCATTGTAGTTCCGCTATCAGATGCCTTACAACTCCACACCATCCCTTTTTTTCCTATTCCTAGCTGTATACCAATCCATTTGATGACTGCTTTCACACCATCAACTATAACATCAACTGTTGTTGTGACAGTGACAGTAATTACAACACCGCCATTGGGGGGGTCAGAATCAATTTCATATTTTTGAAGTGTAGTATAGTTGCCTGCTGTTAATACCCCTGGTAAAGAATCAAGATTTTGAGGATAATGACCTTCATCAGCGTAGAAGGTGATAAGTTCAGTTTTCAAACCAGCAAAAATCATATTCGCTTCGGAAACCTTTGATTTAGCAATGTAATCACTATAAGCAGGAATCGCAACAGCAACTAAAATCCCAATAATCGCAACAACAATCATTAATTCGATCAGAGTAAAACCATATTGTTTGATTTTCATAGTGTTGATTCCTTAGAAATCACAATTGTTTGAGGAGCAATCTTATATGCTACCACCGCATCACCACCAACCGCAACTCCAAGAAAACGCCTACCATCAAACGGAATACTACTACCAAGAATCAAACTAAACACACCGTCATTCACCACCATCTGCGGATGACTCTCACTCCACAAACTAACTCCAGCCTCATCATATAAAGCAAAACTCATATCAACAGTAGAATTCAACGGCTCACCCGCAGCATCTTCCAAATAACCCTGATAACTAGTAGTTATAGGGGCAGAATAAGATAGGCTAGACAATGCAAGAATACTTGCAAAAAGAAGAAACTTTGAGTATAATTTCATAATACTATACCTGTTAAAATTAATAAAAAGTAGTATGTAATTACGTCTCTTAGTTCAGAAACGTAATTACACTTAAACACTAAAATTTTCTCGTTCCCAACGTCCACGTGTATTTTCTTAACCTAATCAAATTGAACGTTGAGAACAATAAAAATTTTCAGACTTAATATATAGACAGTTAGAAAAGCACAAAAGATAGGATGAAAATAAAAAATATTTTTAAATGAAAGGAAAACAACTAGATATACAGTATAAAAATTACGGCAATTTGGATAAGAGCAGACTGAGAATCTGCCCTTAAATAGATTTCAACCATCGTTCTCTACAACTCGAACAACAAAACCATTTTCACCTGGCGATGGCAAATTCAATTTATAATTTTGCAACAAAACAAACAAATCTTCTGGGTTATCAGTAGATAAATTAGCTACTTCAACCAGCCAACCATAATCAGTATTCTTCACATTAGCAACAATACCAAGCTTCGCTAAATCCAATTGCAAATTTTGAGCAGTTACCTGTGGCTCAGAAACCATCAAACTTTGTGGAACTACAGAACCTTTCACTTGCAGACCTAAAGGATTTTTTACTACTGGCTCCGGTGGCATAAATAAAATCACCATTACCGCCAATATTGAAGTAGCAACAGACAAACTTTTCCAATTTGAAAGCTGTGGAACTAAACCATATAGTTTTTGCCAAACACTTGGCTTATTAAAATTTTCCTCAAATGCCCTTTGCAAAATTTGTGGATTTAACTTAACTGGTTGCTGGCGATATTCCAACTCAGCCCACAAAGCATCAACCGACAAAGCTTTATTATCAACCAACAAAACTTTCATTTGATATGCATTAGGAAGTATTCTATATTCTTCTGTATTAGGACGTATCAATTCATGATTACACTCACTCAAACATTTTTTCAAATAAGTTTTAAGCTTTTTTCTACACTCAAAAAGAAATTTCTTAGTTGCTCCTTCACTCCTAATAATTTCACCAGCCATTTCCTTTATAGAACAACCCTCAAACCATAATCTAATAACCTTCAAACGCTCAACCGCATTTTGTTCAACTTTTTCAAAATCATCTAAAACCTCAGAAATACACATTTGACAATCCAAAAATTCAGGACAAAATTCTTCCATACCCTCTGGAATTGATTTCCTTTTCCTAAAAATATTAATACACTCGTTCTTAGTAATAACAGATAAATAAGCGTAGAGACTACAATCGCCACGAAATTTATTATCACGAATGCTTTTAATAAATTTAATAGCAGCCTCTTGTAATGCATCTTCAATATCTTGATGAGACATTTGAAATTCCCATTTAAAAAAATGTAATAATCTCCCACCACAATCATCAAAAAAAATATTTACTTCAATAGATTGTTTTCCATGTTTAATATCATCTAAAATTCTTTTTTCATCATATTTCAATTTTATTTCTCCTACCCACATAATACTAAATGTAATATAATAGTATATCGCAAGATTGGGACACTTATCTATGGACAGAACGCATTAACTCATAACTCGTAAGATGTATAAGCAAAGCATAATACACCAATCCATCCATACACTACCATTTATACCTCTATAAACCAATTTCCGTGACGAAAAGATTAAGATTCGGAAGGAATGTACAGCATGAGTTGCTGAAAAATATTGAGAGTTTAGAAACATGAAGTTTATCAATATTGGCTTGATGCCTTTGTTGATTGGTTTGGGTGGAATTACTCTTGGTGTCTTGGGTCATCGTAAAAGAAAGGCTTTAAGAGTGGCTCGGAATTAGGTGATTTTTGGTCGAAACACCCCATACTTGCTGTTTACCCTATCTAACTAATCAATACCATTAAGTTAAAGAAATTATCTTGGGTGACCACAAGGGATTACCCCTACAAATCATTATTTTACGTAGGGGCAATCCTTTATGGTTGCCCTTAATGGCATTGTACCTGACTAAATATGAACGAAAAAATTAGATTTATAGCATTGACTTTAATCATGACTTCAGTGGCGCTGATTATCGGTAGCGTTGCTATTGGCATCCTTTACAATACCGCCTTTGAACAAAAACGGACGGATTTAGTTGAAACTGCAAGAAGCCAAGCACGTTTAATAGAATCTATAGCTCGATTTGATGCCAAGCATGTACACCAAATGCACGAACACGAACTTAATTCTGACTCAACCGGATATAAATCTGGTAGTGTTGCTGCCACTATTTCCCAAGTTATTGATGCACATAAAAATTATAAAGGTTGGGGCAAAACTGGTGAATTTACTTTAGCACGGCTGGAAGGTGAACAAATTGTATTTATATTGAGACATCGTCAATATGAGACAGATAAACCAGAAGCAATTCCTTTTAATTCCAACTTAGCAGAACCAATGCAATTGGCACTTACCGGCCAATCTGGAACAATAATTGGACTTGACTATCAAGGTAAAAAAGTATTAGCTGCTTATGAACCAGTAGCAATTTTAAATTTAGGCATTGTTGCTAAAATTAATTTAACCGAAATTCGTACTCCTTTTATCCAAGCATTTTGGATTGTTTCCCTTATCGCTTCCATCACTATTGCTGCGGGTACAGTATTATTTTTTGCAATCAGTAATCCAATTATTAAAGGAATTAAAGTTAATGAAAGACGATTTCATTCAATCACTCAATTAGCTAATGATGCCATCATTGCCACCGATGAAAATGGCATGATTACTTTCTGGAATAATGGAGCTAAAAAAAGTTTTGGTTATGATACCAAAGAAATTTTGGGTAAACATATCTCAATTTTAATGCCGGATAAATACCAAGCAACTTATAAACTGAAGTTACGCAAAGTAAAATAAATACTAGAATAAGAATAACTAACAAAAATAATGTTAGATAGCCTTCAAAACTTGTAGTTCGTGAAAAGCAGTTTTGATAGCTT
>DAOUSL010000255.1 GCA_030627235.1 Thioploca sp. | reverse complement strand
TTTCGAATACTTTCTTTCTGAAATCTACTGAATATGTCATAATCTTTTACGCTTTCTAATATTTTACTTGGAATATTATATCCTATTTTTGCTATAATACAGCGAATTAGCGAAATAAACGAATACTTCACTGGATAAACCTAGCTTTAAATTCGATTATTTCGTCAATTCGCTGTACTATGTTTTTATCTTATGAATCCTGATTCGGATAATAATTGGTAACTATTTATTAAAAATTATGATTAAAAACTCACAACTTACTCAGAATATTTCAATACAAATATCATCCGAGCAAATTATTAATGCTGTTAAAACCCTAAATAAAGAAGAACAACAAGATTTAGTTGAAGATTTACTTGCCACAATAAATCCGCAATATCTACAAAGCATTAAAGAAGCACGAGCTAATTACCAACAAGGTAAAACACATTCACATGAAGATGTATTTGACAATACATGAAATATGAATTTATTTATACTAACATGGCGTTTAAAGATATTCGTAAATTAGACAATGCAACTAAACAACGAATTAAGAAAACATTAGAACGTTATCAAAACAATCCTTTACATTATGCACGTAGATTAACAAATACTGAATGTGGAGAATACCGTTTTCGAGTTGGAGACTATCGTGTTATTTTTGATTTAGATGAGTACAAAATAATTGTTTTGCGTATTGGACATAGAAAGAATATTTATCAAAATTTAAATTAAAAATTGGCAAGTGTAAGCTAATAAGCTGTACATATTTGAGATATAATTAAATGTCTGGATCAGGATTTGAAAGATTTAAGGATTTTCAGGATAGATTCTTGGTTTTTTATCAGGTAATCCCGTGAATCCTGATTCAAATATTATTAACAGGAATCAAAAATGACAGACAAAGAATTAAAAGAGTTAGTTGCTGGTCTAGCAATCGCTCAACAGGAAAATGAAATACAATTTGCAGAAACTGATGATAAAGTAGGTAAAGCATTGAAAATAGTATTGTTGAAGTTAAGCAAAAAGCCCATCTTAAATTGATAGATGATATGTTAACAAGAAAGCTACCTAATTTTAGAACTTTATTTCCTTACTATAACAATGGTTCTGACAGTTTTTATAACTAATTGTTATTAAAGTGCTTTTTATTTTCACGTTAAAAATATAAACTTCTTAAATTTTAAGTAGTTAACTTTTTAAATAAGCATAAATTTGAAAAAATGTCCGAACTATTGCTATAAAGAACTTAAATTATATGGTGTTATAGCCAGTATGGTTAGCAATAAGAAATTGATAGAAAAAGCCAAAGAAGCTGGTTTATTTTTCCTAACACAACAAGGTAATCATGTTGTTTTAGTCAATGATAAAGCTAAAATTTTTTAGTTTTAACTATCAAGTACAGTGAATGGATGAAAGAAAATAGTATTAAGGTATTTGAATAAGAATTATTCTTAAAATTATCAATAAATTCAATTGAAAGGAAACTTTAACTATGTCAAACAACAATCTAAAAACAACAAATATTTTGTCACAACTACCTAATATAATAATACTCAGCTCATTATTCTGGTTACAACCTGTATTCGCCGAAACGTTAAAAGTAATAGAAGGTGCAAACCAAGTAATCCCTGCTGGACAAACATCTGAAGATATTCGCTTTATAACTACTTGATGACTTTGGTAATCCATTAACTAACGATAATGACCTTATTTTAGACTTATCAATACTAACCAATAGCACTGCTGAATTAATCACAGATACTATTATCACAGATAAAAACGGAGAAATTACTGCCTACTTATCCGAAACAGATACTTTAGGAACTTACACCGTTACCACTCAACTTGCAAACGATAAAGATGTGTCTGCAACAACTTATATATTTGTAACAGATCCACTACCAGCCTTGCTAAGTTTAGGTATTGGTGGAGCTATGGATGCTAAAGGTATGTCTCTTGATACAGATGCTGAATTTCAAGGTGGCTCTTCCATTGATGGTAAAGCTTTTTCAAAAAAAGTAACTTACCAAATAGACAATGACTCGTCTATATTTGTGAAAGGAATTATTCAAGTTGATAATAAACACCTTAACCAAGAAGCAGATATTATTGTTGTAGCATCAATTTTCAATTTAGACTTAGAAATATTTTGTATGCTTAATGAACTAACTATATGTGAAAAATGGGACGGAAAACCGAAATCATTAGAAGCATTCAAAAACAATATTACCTTACCGAAAGAATTATCAATAACATTTTCAATACCATTATGGGCTGGTAATTTTATGGAACCAAACACAATCCTCGGATATTTTGGTTATCGCTTAAATAACGGTACAATTGTTTTTAACCAACAACCAATTGAAATAACTGTAATTAATAGTAATTTAACTTCTGATAATAACTAATATTTGTCTCACGCATCTTACTCAAAATATATTGACACTAATCATGGACTAAGAATATAATTAAAACCTAACATTAAAACTAGGTAGATTATGAAAACAAGAAAAGCAGTATTTTATGGAAAAGTAGAACTAATCCCCGGAATCACTTGTGATGGCTATGTGTTAGATGATGATTCAGCCGTCATGAGTGAACGTGGGGTTGCTAAACTTTTGGGAATAGATCAAAAACGTTTAAATCGTATAAGATCAAACTGGCCTCCAAAAACACTTAAACCATTTGTTGATAAGGCTCAAAGAATTGAGACAAATTCGGTTGAAGTAATAGCCAATAATAGTCCGTATCAAGGTCGAAACATTGTTATTTACAACATTGAGTTTATTGAATCCATAATACGTGGATATGCACTAGCTTTGGCTGGAGATAAATTACGCTTAAATCAAATCCATATTGGGTATAGAGCAGTTCTGTTAATATCATCATTAGCTCAAACCACTTTATACACAGCTATCGAAGAGTCCTGTGGCCTATCACCCAATATCCAAACTACCATTAAACAAGTTATTTGGAAAATGAAAGAAGATGGTTTAACCTGTTCTATCGATGGGAAAATTGCCGTAAAGAAGGATATTACTAAATTTTGTGAAGTTTCAACTGGAGTCCTGAATGGTTATCTAAACAAGCATCAATATGATATTAAATCAATTAAGTTAAGTCGTCCAACTATTTTAGAAGCTGGTTTTAATGCTCCTAGAATGAATGGTTATTGCTTGGAAGATGTAGCCAAAATCGTTCTTAATATGAACAGTCAAGTTGGGAAAGAATTGAAACAACAGGTATTTGGTGAAGTAATTTCATTAGCTAAACCAGAAACTAAAGGCGAAATAGAATGGCAGAAAACCTTGACTAAAGTATTTTCTGGCTTCAGTTTTCACCATAATTATCCAGTTGGTAAATATCGGGCTGATTTTCTCATTAAAGAATTAGGTTTAGCTTTGGAATGTAATGGTTTTGATAACCACGTTAATTATGATCAAGACAAAGAAGCTGAACGAGAAAAATTTGTAAATCAACGTTATAGTTTGGTTAGATTTAATCATTTGATAAACTGGGAAGCTCTAGCTAATGGTATATTACACGCTAGAGTTGGCAAAGTTATTAAGTTATATAATGTTGGTTATGCTGATACTTCTGAGCCAGTTGCAGAACCAGAAGCAATTCATTATGGTAAACTAGAATTAATCCCCAGAGTTAAATGTGATGCTTACGTGTTGAGTGATGGCTCGGCATGCCTTAGTGAACGGGGACTTGCTGACTTTTTGGGAATGAAACAAGCATCTTTGCAGAGCGTGACAGTTAACTGGCCTCCAAAAGAGCTTAAACCGTTTATTAATAAGGCTCAAGGCATGACACCTAAACTGATAAAAGTAACAGCTAAAAATAGCCCTCACAAAGGCCGAAATATTGTAGTTTATGATAGTAAGTTTATTGAATCTTTGATGCGTGCCTATGCCTTAGCATTTGTTCAGGGTAAATTACGGAAAAGTCAGAAGCACATTGGGCA
>DAOUSL010000085.1 GCA_030627235.1 Thioploca sp. | reverse complement strand
CTTTGTGCGGAGTCGCCCTATGAGACCGGACGTGTCAGGGCAATTATAACCGTTTCGCTGAAAAATTGATTAGTTCACGGAATAAGGACGTTCCGTGAACATCATGAAATTTCTGCGAAACTCCTTAAATAGTACCTCATTTCAGAAATATTTTGACATTGGTGAAGTTATTGATTTAAATATCCTGTTTTAATAAATAGTCTGTGTATCCTAATCTCATACCTTATAAATAGAAGGATAAATTATGAAAAAATATGCTTATATCATATTATTGATGGTTAGCCAGTTAGTTTTTGCCACTGGTTTGCAACCAATAAATACTGATGTTTCAGTACGAATCCAAGCTGTTGATTTTGATTTAGAAGTACGAGGTTTGTATGTTTCTGGCCTAATGAATGTGCAATTTACTGCTGATAGTGGTGAATTAAATGCTGCTAATTTACGTTTCCCATTACCGACTGATTCTGTGTTATACAAAGCTGAGATTTATATTCCCAGCCAAGAAAAATGGGTGACAGCAGAAACTATGGGACGTAAAGAAGGTGAAATTATCTACAACCGAGTTGTCGAGAAAAAAGAAGATCCTTTGTTAATTCAAAAAATTGGAACTGATTTTTATCGAGCTAGAGTCTTTCCAATTAATGAACAAGGTGATTTACGGATGCGAGTTTATTATGCCCATACTTTGGAAGAAGTGGATGATAACTATCAATTACGAATTGCTTTTGCTAACCAAGATTCAACTATTTCTAGTCCAGCTGATGGAGTAACTATTTCAGTACGAACTGATGCTGATTATTGGACTGCTGGAACTTGGCAATTAGAAGAGTTTGGAAATTCCACTACACTTGACGCATTTGGTACACCAAGTACAGTTAATCTTGACGATGGTACAGCTTTCCTTAATTTAGAAGATTTTTCAATGGAATCAGATATCGTATTGCCATTATCTTCTGATGAACCAAATATAACTAGTTTATTTTATCAACCAGAAGCTGCAGAACTTGAAGGACATTTGCATGTTAGATGGCATCCAGATTTTTCAGATTATCAAATAATGCAATCTAAACAACGTAATGTAGTGTTTGTGATTGACGTATCAGGTTCTATGAGCGGTTCTAAGATAGCTTTGACTAGGCAAGCAATTATTACTAGTTTAAAAGCTTTAGATAAGAATGATTATTTTGGTTTAGTGGCTTTCAGTAGCGATGTATATATGTTTCGTCCTACTATGAGTAAAGGTGATGACATAAAAACAGCAATTGAATGGGTCGCTAATTTACAAAGTGGTGGTGGCACGGGTATGTCTGGAGGTTTGACAGCTGGAACATCAATTGGAGTAACTTCTCCTTTAACCGATGCAAGTATTGATTTATTAGTAATATCAGATGGTTTACCTAATGAAGGCAGTACTACAGTGCCAGATATTTTAGCTGATATCGGAATGGAAGCAGATAAATTAAACCGACAAATTAGAATTTTTGGAGTTGGAATTGGAGCAGATTTAGACCAAAATTTATTAAATGGCTTAACCCAACAAACTAATGGTGAAGCTACTTTTGCATTAGATGATAATGAAATAACTGGTCAAATTTTGGATTTATTTGCTAAAGTTAGAGGTGGTGGTTTACCTAATGTTACAGTACAGATTGAAGATATGGACAACAATGAATTCAATTGGCCATATATTTTCTCAAATGAAGTGCTACAAATAGCAGGTAAAGGGCAATTTAGCAATCAAATAAAGTTGCAAGGTAGGCCTCTAAATTCGACTCCAATTGAATTAAATTCATCGTTCCAACAATTACAAGTTAATGATAAAATGACTCGAATTGCTGTTCCTTTAGCTGCTAAAACTTGGTCTGATCAATTGGAACGACAAATAGATGAAACAGGTGAAAGTAATGAGTTAGTCAATCAAGCAGTTGCTTTGGCTCGTAATTATGGTATTGTGACTCGTTATACTTCGTTATTAGCTTTGGAAAGTGATGAATTATATGAAAAACAAGGTGTTGAGTTGATAAAACGTGATCCAGCTGGTATTGCACTACAACCAATAACAGTATCATCTGTTGATGAGGGGCGTATTGGTGGGCAAGGTACGGTTGACAGTGTGGAAGAGGAATCAGATGATATATCTTATTCTCCACCTGGTGCTATAACCTCACCATCAATTCCAAGTTATGCTATGGATAAATCTAATAGTTATAATAATTCAACTGAGAATATAACTTTAATGGATTCTACTGATTCTTATGATGATACAGATTATTCTCCAACTGAAGGTAAAGTTTCAATAGATTCTTATGATAAAAAGGCATCATTTGGATTTGTAACAGTTAAACAAGATAGTGTAGTTTCAGCAGGATTTTCGCCAGATATTTTATGTAAGATTTCTACATTGGATGCAAATTTTCAGTTAGAAATTCCATATTTAAAGTATCAAGGTGATTATTACTGGGCTAATTTAAAGTTAGAACAAGGGATTTTAATAGTATTGGATTATGGACTTATTGCTTCACCAACACATAATTCATATAATTGTTCTTCATATGAAATTTATTTATCAGATAATTTTGAATTGAAGATTCCACTGGTAGATTCTGATATTGGACGAATTACTGATGTTGTATTACAAGGTAAAACTATAGATAATAGTAGTTTGATATTTGAAATTGTTGATTATCAGATTAAGTAAATTATCTTTGTACGGGAAATATCCTGTACAATAGTAATTCTTAATTAAATTCAAAGTAAATATCAATTGCTTATTTAATATAATTGTATCTTAAGCAAAAAAAATTCTATAGGTTTCACCCATGGCTAATTATGTTTAATATTAACCTCGAAGAAAATTAAATGTTAATAGCCATAGATGAAATCGGTGAAACTTTATGTAATTAATAATATTCATAACCAATAACGGAAACAAATATGTTATATCCAAATTATTATAAACCTTTTTTAAGCTTATTATTTTTAGCATGGTTCGTGTCTGGATGTTCCACAATTCCTAGAGAAAATGCTGATCCTTTTGAGAAAGTAAATCGTAGTATTTTTGCTTTCAATAAAACTATTGATAAGATAATCTTAAAACCAATATCTAAAGGATATGAAATAGTTACACCAAAACCAGTCAATGAAAGTATAACCAATTTTTTTAATAATATTCAAGATATCACTGTAATTGCTAATGATTTATTACAATTTAAGTTTAAACAAGCGGCTTCTGATAGTGGTAGGGTTTTATTAAATAGTACTTTTGGATTATTAGGATTTATAGACCTTGCGAGTAAATTTGATATACCTAAGCATAATGAAGACTTTGGGCAAACTTTAGGCTATTGGGGAATTGATAGTGGACCTTATGTAGTATTACCATTTTTAGGGCCTAGTTCTGGGCGTGATGCTATAGGAACAGGAATAGATGTATTTTTAGATCCACGTTTTTATTATACTGGAAAACCTATGGGTATGACATCTACTCATGCTTCTTGGAGTGCGGAATTAGTTAATAAAGTTGACATGAGAGCTGGTTTATTTGGGGCAGAAAAAGCCTTGGAAAAAGCCGCTATGGATGAATATGCTTATTTGCGTAATGCTTACTTAGCTAGACGTAATTATCTAGTTTATGATGGTGATCCACCTCAAGCAGAAGAAGATGAATTTGAGGATGATTTATTTGATGAAGAAGAAGAGTAATATTCTAACAAAAACTCTGAATTTTAATTAAGGATTCAATATTAGGCATTAAAAAAATGAATATTTCCAATCGAATATATCGAAATCAATCTGGAATAGCTTTAATTATATTTTTGACAGTTATGGTTTTAGGTACTGCTACATTTTTAGTGTCTAAAGCTAATAACAGTCGTTTTCAGCGTGAAATTAATGCTCAAAAACAAACAAATATAGCGTTACGACAAGCCAAAGAAGCTTTACTTGGATTTGCGGCAGTTTATGCTAAAACTCATACTGCTCAACCACAAGGATATTTGCCTTGTCCAGACCTTGACGGTGATGGTAGTAGTGAGCCATATTGTGGTAATAAAGGTGAAAGTATGTTAGGTCGTTTCCCTTGGCGTACTCTTGGTTTACCAGTATTACGAGATGCTTATGGTGAATGTTTATGGTATGCAGTTTCTGGCAATTATAAAGACAAACCTAAATCAGCTTTAACCAGTGATACACCAGGATTATTTATTGTTGAAAATATTAATGGAGATAAAATAGCTGGAGCTGTATGTACTTCTTCTTCATGTGTATCAGAAAATGATGAAGCAAAACAGACTATAGCTATTATTTTTTCACCTGGTAAAATACTTGATGGACAAAACCGTGTTTCCACTGGTATAAAAACAGTTTGTGGTAATGAAAATACTCTTGCTCCTATAAATGATATTAATAATCTTGACGATATAAATAAAGCTGAAAATTATTTAGATGAATTTAAAATTACTAGAGGTTATGATTATGCCATTAATAATTCTAATGGAACTAATAACGTAGCAATAGCAGACAATTGGGGTGAATATAAATTACCTACTGAAAAAAACTCGGTATTTGTTAAAATACCTCTTGCTTATCAAATTGATAATGAAGGAAAAGTAATTTTTAACGATACTTTAATGCTAATTACTCGAAAAGATTTTGAACCAGTATATGAAAGAATGGATCTTTGGGTAGCAAGAAAAGCAAGTCTTTGTCTTGAGCAAAGTGTTGGTTCTAAATATCAATACTTTTTTTTGAATACTACTTTTAATGAAGCAATTGGTGATTGGAAAACACCAGGAATAGGAACTTATAGAGTAAAACCTGAACATATTATAAAAATTCAAGAATATATTGATGATAAAGTTATGGAATGCAAGACTGGATGTGATAAAACTAGAGATACTTGTCTTGTTGCAGCACAAACATGCGATGATATTAATGCGTGTAAAACAAAATGCAATACTACTAATACCGAATGTAAATCAAATATAATAAATAATTGCGATAGTTCTGAAGAAAGGGATAATCATAGAAAAACAGCTATATATGTTGAAGGAAGATTCCCTTGGGCCGCTGATATAAATGATACTAGTTGTTTTAATGATATTGGATATATAGATTCTTCTTATAATAGTTTTTGTCAACCTACTGATAAACGTTTTGGTAGAATTCCTAATGTGCCAAATAATACTAATAATGGAATGTTACAAGAATGGACAAATAAATGTTTTATGAATTATTGGTGGGATGAATGGAAAGATAAGGTATTTTATGCTGTAGATGATGGTTATACAGCTGATAATACTACCCATTTTTGGATAAAATCTGTAGAACGCACATGGAATGGTGAAACCAATGCTGTTTTTGATGGTAGACGAGATGGTAATAAGGAAGCTACGTTTGCTAGAATACAAAAGTCTGATATAAAAAAATGGGAACTTACTACAATTCCTATTCCACCTGTAAATGATATACTAAAATTAAATGATACTGATGTAAATAAATTTACAATACTAGTTTCAGGACGAAGATTAAATGACCAAACTAGAGCTGATGATTTAGATAAAATAAATATTGATAACTATCTTGAAGGAAATAATTCTTCTAATTTTAAAGATTATTTAGATGATGATACATGTCCTATTTGTGATTTTGAAAGAAAAAGAACAGATGAAAATTTTAATGATGTTGTTTGTAAAGATAAGAATAATGATTGTAAAATACCGAAGTAATTTATTATGAATAAATACAATGGTTTCAGTTTAATAGAAATGGCAATTGCATTAGCTGTAATTGGTTTTTTGATTGGTGGATTATTAAAACCCATGTCTTCAGTAATGGATTATCAAAAAATAAAATATACTGATGCAACTTTGGAACAAATTAAAGAAGCATTAGTTGGTTTTGCAATTATTAATAATCGTTTACCTTGTCCAGCAAAATGTTCTAAATTCAATGGTAAGGATATTGATTGTTTTAATGAAGTTTATGATGCCTCTGATGTTGGTAAAGAAACGACTGATTCTACATTTTGTGAACAAGAAGGGTACTTGCCTTGGGCGGATTTAGGTATTGGAAGATACGACGGGTGGGATGAACCGTTTTATTATCGAGTTGATAAAAATTATTCTACAATACTTAGTGGAAATGAATTGTTAAAAACAGATTCTAGCAAAAAATTAACAGTAAAATATAAACAAACGAATAAGAATTTAACTGCTCTCGAAACTATTAATGGAGCAGATTATTCTCGTGTAATAGCTATTGTTTTATCTCATGGCAAAAATGGTGATGCAGAAAGTAGCAATAAAATAACAGTAGCAAATGATGCAACTTATGTTCAAGGTAATGTGGAAAACATATTTGACGATAGATTAACCTGGTTGTCAAAATACTCCTTAATAAATTATTTAGCAAAGACTAGAGATATACCACAATGAAAATATCACAGGGTTTTACATTAGTTGAAATGTCTATCGTACTTATTATTATAGGTTTTTTAATAGGTGGAATGTTTGCACCATTATCTATGCAGATGAATCAACAAAAAATTAGAGATACCAAAAAAACGTTGGAAACTATCAAAGAAGCATTAATGGGATATGCTATTCTTAATAATCGTTTACCTTGTCCTGCATTAGATAATAATGGTAATGAAAGTACAGCAACACCATGTGCAACTTATGACAAATCTGATGGTTATTTACCTTGGGTTGATTTAGGTGTGTCTCAGTATGATGCTTGGGGAAATATATTTCGTTATCGGCTTGATAATTCTTATGATACAAGTCTAACTTCTTCAGATACAAGCAGTGAGCTAAAAATAAGGGATATTAATAGTAATCATCTTACTAATGAAATAGTTAATTCCAATGTAATTGCTATTATTTTTTCTTGTGGTAAAAATGGTATACCAGATGCAACTAATAATGATAGTGGTAATTATTCAGGTGCTAATTGTTCTCCACCTTCAGCGCCAACTGATAATAATACTTACACCCAAGATTTTTATGTAGAAAATGGATTTGACGATATATTAGTATGGTTGCCAAAAACTATATTAATAAATCAATTGGTTTCAGCTGGGAAATGGCCGCCATAATATCCTATAAAATGTAATATTATTGAAATCCTTAAAAAATCAAAGGAATTATAACAAGTATAATTAAGTTATAAAGATTTATTTTGTAATTCAGAGGGATCATTTATAGTAACTAATTTGTTTACAAATGCTGATAAATGATATATTATGTTGTTATATGAAATATTTATCAAGTAGAATAGCAAGTGAGATAATAGGAGTCCATTCTAATACATTAAGAAATTGGGCAAAATCTGGTAAAATCCAGCATATTATTACACCATCAGGACAGCGTAAATATAATGTTGAAGCATTTCTTGGCCAAACAATTGAGTCTGTTCAAATTTGCTACTGTCGAGTCAGCAGTTATAAACAAAGAGACGACCTCGAAAGACAAGTTAAATTTATGCAAGCAAAGTACCCCAATGCCAAAATCGTCAAAGACATCGGAAGTGGACTCAACTATAAGCGTAAAGGGCTTAAATCCATATTGGAACGAGCAATGCGAGGAGATAAACTCGAAATTATGGTTGCCCACAAAGACCGCCTTGCAAGATTCGGATTTGAACTTATTGAGTGGATTGTCCAACAAAGCGGTGGAAAAGTCGTGGTTCTCAAGCAAACTAATTTATCCCCAGAACAAGAACTTACCAATGACTTACTCAGCATTCTTCACGTCTTCAGTTGTAGAATGCACGGACTTAGAAATTATAAAAACCAAGTCCGTCAAGCTTTATCCGAACCAGAAGCAAAAGCAGACGTTCAAAAAATGGCATGATTGTAGTAGATATATCTTCAATCAAACCATTGATTACATTCGTTCTTGTGTTAATTTTTCTCCATCTTGGATGGATATTAAAAAGGATTTGTTAAAACAATTACCAAAGTGGTGTGATGATGTGCCTTTTCAGATAAAAGGAATTGCGGTTAAAGAAGCCCATCAAGCCTATTGGAAAACCAAAGGCCGTCCTAGCTTTAGAAGTCGTAAAGCACCAATGCAATCTTGTTACATTCCTAAGTCTGCCATTAAGAACAGTGGAATTTATCCACGTATTTCTGGAAAAGGTTTATGTTTTAGCGAATCTTTGCCAGAATCACCGTTGGATAGCCGGTTGATTTATCAGTATAATGACTGGTTTCTGTCCGTACCTCATAAAATAATAACCCACGTAGCCGAGAACCAAGGGCGTGTGGTTGCACTTGATCCTGGTGTACGGACATTTCAAACTTTCTACTCTGAGAACCTAGCAGGGCATATTGGATACGATGATTTTGGGCGTATCCAACGCATGTGTTTTTATTTAGACGATTTAATTTCTCGCACCAGCAAAGCAACTGGCAAAGCCAAACGAGAGATGAAAAAAGCTGCTGCTAGGATGAGAAAGAAAATTAAAAACTTAGTCAAGGAAATTCACTTTAAAACTGCCCGTTTTTTAGTTGATAACTTTGATGTTATATTATTACCAACATTTGAAACCAGTCAGATGGCAAGTAAAGCTGGTCGTAAATTACGTTCAAAAACTGTAAGAGCTATGTTGACATGGGCACATTTTCAATTTAAAGTACGTTTGAAAAATAAAGCTCTTGAATTTGGTAAGAAAGTGATTGACGTTTGCGAAGCTTATACTAGCAAAACTGTTAGTTGGACTGGTGAAGTCAAAAATGTAGGCGGATCAAGAGTGATTAGGTCAGGTGATATAAAACTTGACCGCGACTTGAATGGAGCTAGAGGTATTTTCATTCGGTCTTTGGTAGATTCACCCACTCTAATTGAGTGCTATTGTTAATGTTTGTTAACATAAATGAATCGGGTTTGTTATATGGTGGATAATATTACCCACCATACTTAGATTAAAATGGTCCTAAAATCTTTTTCCGACTATTCCATCTTACTACTTGATGTGGTCTCCAAATATACTTTATTGGCACTGATAACATATGTACCAAACGAGTAAATGGCAACAAGAATAATAAGAAAAACGCATTTAAAATATGAATTTGTACAGTTAATGGTAAATTATCTACTAAAGCAACATCTGGTCTGAGTTCCACAATTGACCATAAATAAGGTACTGCAAAACCAGAGTACCATGATGAACCCCAACGATAAAATATAGCTGTCAATACTCCAGTAAGAACTTGAATAAATAGAACTGTATATAATATTTTATCCATATTGGAAGTTACAACTTTTAATCGTGAACTGGAGAAACGACGAATTATTAATAAGATTATTCCAACTAACGCCATTAAACCTAATACAAATCCAGTGGTTTCTAAAATATATAAACGCACTGGTTCCATATTCCACCATAAAATACTTTTTGGAATAAAAAAACCTACAAGATGAGCAGTTAATACTCCTAAAATACCATAATGCCAAGTAATCGAACCCCAAAATAACTGTCGATTTTCTAAAAATTGTGAAGATAAACTAGAATAAGAAAATTTATCTGTAACATAACGCCAAGTAGTTGCTACAATGGCAATAATAATACACATGTAAGGGAAAACCCCAAACATAAAATCACTAAATGTCATTATTCTCTTCCTTTAAAAATATTGTTAAGGACAAGTGAAACAGTTCTAAGTACTGGCATATAAGGATTAAGTGAATCGTCTTCAAAGTTTCCATTCATTTTTTCAAATACTGGAATTAAACAGTCTTTTAATAACTCATTCGCAAAATCAGAATCGGTCGAACTTACAAACCGGAATAAAACTGGAATATGGTCAGAAAGTTCTATCTTAGTATCAAAACCATGTTCTTTATATTCCTGTTCCAGTCCAGCCATGAATGCTCCACGTTTAAAGCTTTCACCAAATAATAGATGGCCAGCAAAAATATGACACGCCGGATTAACATCAAACGTTCCAGTATAAACCTCTTCTAAATAACCAATATCTTTGCTTTGTACAAATTCTAAAAATTTAGCGATTTGTTTCGCAGCTTCACTATGGTTAGTTTGTAATAAGTCAATACAAGTTTTGGTTTGTATAGCCAAATCCGCCGTGGGATAATCCAACAGTTGAGAGAAACATGTATAAAGTTGCTTGTTCTCAGAATATTTCATTTATAAACCACGTTCAGGACGGTCTTTAAATCCACCAATACCAGCTTCAGCTTTGAAACTATAAGGATCACCCATTAATGCGTCTGCCACATATTCACGGTGCATTGGAGGAATAACAAAACGATCTTCATAAGTTGGTAAAGCAGTTAAACGATAGATTTCTTCACACATTTCTGGAGTTAATCCAGTTTTTTCTAACATTTTATCTACTTCAGCTTTATCAATATCATCAACCTGTTCAGCCCGTTTAAACATACGCACTGCTAACAGTTTTTCTAATACTTCCCGAACTTTAGTTTCATCACCAGCACTAAACATTTTAGCCAAATATTTCATTGGTAAACGAGCTTTATCTAATGAACCAAAGTAGTTTTCCACATCAACATTATAATTACCTTTTTCCACATGACCCAAAACTGGTAACAATGGTGGTATGTAAAATAACATTGGTAAAGTACGGAATTCTGGATGTAATGGTAAAGCCAAGCCCCATTCTTTCAAGAATTTATACACTGGTGATTTTTGAGCAGATTCAATAACAGAGAAATGAACTCCATCTTTTTCAGCTTGAGCAATGACTTCTGGATCGTGTGGATCTAAAATCATTTCTTTTTGTAAATCAACCAATTCATTTTCTGGAGCTGAAGCAACTTGTTCAATCATTTCAGCATCATATAGAACCACACCCAAATAACGAATCCTACCTACACAAGAATGGAAACATGCTGGTGGTTGGCCAGTTTCTAATCTAGGATAACAGAGAATACATTTTTCTGATTTACCAGTACTCCAGTTATAATAACTTTTCTTGTAAGGACAAGCAGATACACAGAATCTCCATGATCGACAAACATTTTGATCTAATAATACAATTCCATCTTCACCACGTTTATATAAAGCACCAGATGGGCAAGAAGCTACGCAACCTGGGTTTAAACAATGATTACAAATACGTGGTAAATAGAAAAATACTAAACGTTCTATTTCAAATAATGCTTCTTTTTCACTATCACTTAAAGCTGCAAAGTTAGGATCATTTTTGGCATAAATTTCTGAACCACTGAGATCATCATCCCAATTTGGTCCAGCATTAATGTCCATATTTTCACCAGTAATTAGTGAAACCGGACGGGCTGTTGGTTGATCATCACCAGCTGGACTATCAAATAAATCACTATATTTGTAAGTCCAAGGTTCGTAATAATCATCAATTGTTGGTAAATGTGGTTGATGGAAAATATTGGCTAAACCACGGAATTTATCCGTAACTTTTAAACCAATTGATTTACCTTTAGGTTCCCAACCACCTTTGTAAACATCTTGGTCTTCCCATTTGGAAGGATAACCAGTACCGGGTTTAGTTTCCACATTGTTCCACCACATGTACTCAGTACCTTTGCGGTCGGTCCAAATGTTTTTACAAGCAACACTGCAAGTATGGCAGCCGATACACTTGTCAAGGTGAAACGTCATTGAAACTTGTGCTCTTACTTCCACTATTAAACATCTCCATTTACTAATTGTAATTTGTAAATTGCAAATAAATTCAATTTAAATATAGCTTGAGTGAGTCAATTATCAAACTTTTAAGGTATATTGTATATAATAACATTAATAAACAGGCATTCAAAAATTTAGATTTTAACTTAAACAATGCTAATTTCAATTTTTTAAGATAATAAGTATGTATAACAATATGTTAATATTAAATTACTTAGATTATAAAAATTGATATTATTGGTTAAATGTCAAATTATTCATTTAGAGTTTACTTGATTATGGTACTATTTATTATAGTAACCAAATATATTAAAAAATAGGCTGTAATATAATGTGTTTATAAAACCATATTAAAGTATTAACAACTATTAGCCCAAATTATTTAAAGGTAGAAATTTGAGATAATAGTCGTTATAATCATAAATTGGTCTATAAATTACTCGAACAAGATATTTCAATGGGTTATATTTATGCTTGTGACTAGAGTTGAACGACATATTGTCGATGTTAATCAGCCATTGACTGATTTATCTTATGTCTCAAAAAATTTATATAATTGTGCCACATTTATTATGAGGCAAAATTTTATAAAAAATCATAAGATTATCAATTATAACATGATGGATAAGATAATCAAACGTGATTATCCAGAGGTTTATAAAGGTCTGCCAGCTCAGTCTTCACAACAAGTTTTACGATTAATTGAGAAGAACTGGAAGTCATTTTTTAAAGCAAATCAGGAATATAATAAGAATCCCGATAAATTTAAAGGTAGACCTAAATATAAGGATAAAGAAAATGGCTTGAATATAGTTATCTTTACCAATCAACAATGTAAATTAACAGATAATAAAATCCGTTTTCCCAAAAAGGCTAATTTGCCAGAACTAACCACAACAGTTAATAACCTGCAACAAATACGCATTGTCCCAAAATATCAACATTTTGTGATTGAAGTCGTTTATAAAAAAGAGGTATCAAATGATAAATTAACCCATGATAATGTTTTAGGCATTGATCTTGGATTAAATAACTTCAGATGTAAATCCTATGTTGATAAATGGCAAGCCATTGAAATCTATAAATCAATACTTTAACAAGAAAAAAGCTAAACTGATGTCGTTTATCGGTGATAAAGGGACAAGTCATTCAATTGGCCAATTGTCAAAAAAACGTAATCAAAAAATAGATGGTTATCTCCATAAAGCTAGTAGAAATATTATTGATTATGCAGTAGAAACTAATAGTGGTCTAATTATTATTGGTAAAAAGAACAATCAAAATTTTATTTCAATTCCACTTGATAAGTTCAAAACGATGATTGAATATAAAGCTGAAGAATTTGGTATTGATGTTATTTTTACTGAAGAATCTTATACTTCTAAATCAAGTCACTTAGACAATGATCCATTACCGGTTTATAAAAATGGTAAATCACATCACTTTACTGGTAAACGCATTAGTAGAGGTTTGTATAAATGGTCTAAGGGTATAATAAATGCCGATTTGAATGGTGCGATAGGTATTATTAAAAAAGTAGTTCCAGAAGCTCTTGATTTAATTATAGAGCTACGGAATAGAGGTGCAGGGTTCGCACCATTTAAGGTTGTGAATACATTTTAATAAAATTATTTCATATTCTTTAATAAAGATTAATATTAATCGAACCTGATGTTAATCAATCTTGTTTAATAAACTTAGGAAAATCAGTATTGTTTACTTTGATATTGAATAAATATTTTTAATAAAAAATTATTAAGAACTCAAATAAAGGAATTATAAATAATTATGCCAACCTATAAATGGATTTTTATAATTGGTTGTTACAATTCTGGTACAACTCTATTAGATAGAATTTTACGCCAACATTCGGCGATTGCAGGTTTGCCAAGAGAAGGACAATTTTTAAGTGAGGTTTTTGTTACGCCAAAATCAGTTGGAGTACCACGTTTATGGGCAGAAAAAGAGGATTTATTTAGATTTTTACCAAATGAAAAGGTTGCTGAGGCAAGACAGGTCAAACAAGATTGGATTCAATTATTAGACAAGCCAGAAGCTAATTTTGCATTAGAAAAATCACCACCTAATACTGCTAGAACTTTATGGTTAGAACAAAATTTTAGCCAACCGTATTTTATTCATATAGTTAGGAATGGTTATGCTGTTGCAATGGGAATTCAAGATAAAGTTATGGTAGATTATGGATCAATACCAAATTTACTAGCAAAGGCAACTCATCAATGGAATCGTAGCTTAGAAATTATTTTAGAAGATAGATATAAATTAACTAATTTTTTGGAAATTAAATATGAAGATTTTACTGCTGATCCGATTGGAATTATTGGGGATATTTTTACTTTTTTAGATTTACCAGTATTATCTTCTGAACAACTTTTACAAAAATATACTATTCATGGGATAAATTCTAAGATTGAAAATAAAAATCAAGTACGATTAGACAATATGACAGTAGAACAGAAAAATATTATTTATACTCAAGCTGGAAAAATGTTAGATAAATATAATTATTAACATAAAAAAAGGCAACTATCAAAATGACAGTCACCTTATTTTACACCAAAAACTAAAGCTTAATTATTTAGTACAACTTGCACCTGCGGCACCTTGACTTACATTACTATTAATATTGGAATTTATATCACGAATTAAAGCTAATATCTCTAAATCAGAAACAACAGTTGAAATCTTCAATACTGATCTACCAGACCAAGTACCAGGATTATCTGCATCAGCACCTTCCATTAAAGTCCCTAAATCTGCAGCAGTTAAACGCATAGTTTTACCAGCTCCAAGCATAGTAGTTCCAGCACTATCTTTTAGAATTTGAGAGGTAAATAATACTTCTCCGGCTTGTGAATACATAGTCCCAAACAATTCACCTTCATCAACCCCATTATTAGTAATAAGGATAGAAAGCCTATCATTAACTGCTTCTGCTTTAGGAATAATGTTTACCCAACAAATTGTACCGTCTTGTGGAATTTTAGCTAAGGAAATACAACTTCCATCATTAGGTACAGTTAAGTCATTGATATTTGAACCATCATAATCTATAGATAAAATAGCACAAGGATCATTTTCTGGTATATTAACCTCATTGATACTATCTAAAACCATTCTAATTTCGGTTCTGAGACTACCAATACCAGCATTACCTAAATCACTTATTACATCAGTGAGGGTAAAGATTGCTGTAGTACCGTCATTAGATACTGATACATCATCAGCAGATATTCCATCTAGCTTTACTTCACCTGGATCAGCTTTAGATGCAGCAAACTGTCCATCAGTAATAGTGAAAGTCGCTCCTACTACTTCACCATCACCTACAGTATTGCCTAATATAAATGGATTAAATCCATCTTCACTCATGGCAGTATCATCATGAGTAACAGTTATAAAACCTAATCGAACTTCATTAGTTCCAACATATGCATTACCATCATCAGAATCACTAGTAAATTCTGTACTTCCTAGTGAAGTTGCAATTTTAGTATCTACATATCCTATTCCTTTTATTTCTATTTCCACTGCTTGAGCAGATGTAGCAACTTGCACATCATCAGATACATTAACTAAATATGGCGTAGTACCTACAGAAGTAGCTTCTACAGTCATTCTAATTTTTTTGGCAGGTTGAGACAATGCTTCAGTGTCAGCCAACTGATATTTTAATAAAAATTTACTTGCTGCTTGAATTGCTTCAACATCATCTACTTCAACAGTAAACTTAACTTCATTGCCATCAACTGTTCCAGCTCCCAATGCTTCTGATAAAGAACCAGAATTTGCATTTGTAAATAGTTCTACATCATCACCAAAAGCACCATTATCCAAAGAGAAGGTTAGAAAGAAATCTTCATCAATAGCACCATCTATTTCATAAATAACTCCAGCAGAACTTCCAGTAGGTAAAGTGGAAGGACTAGTACCAAATATTTCAGAAGCATATGTTATTCCCACAGCCACCACGGGAGTTGCATGATTAGCAGGCTCAAAATCACCAATTACTGCTGCTGCACCACCTTGGGCAACACCTCCATCAAGGCCACCAGGAGCATATGTGGTAGTGGCTAAATCACCTGCATTTAGTAAATTAGTTAAACCTGAAACAGCAGACGCAGTTCCCGAGACAGAGAATAATGCTATTGTTATAGCCATAGCAAGCTTTTTATTTGTACGCATATTCAACAAACTCCTATATAATATAGATTAATCACATCCATTACCACTGGCACCAAGACTAACATTAATTAACGGTCCTATGTTTGCAGGTGCTGTTGTAGCACCAGCAGGCAGAAGTACAGACTTTGTGTTTTTGCCACGTAATAATGCATAGGCTTCCATATCAGTTGAATTAGAATTGATTGTTAGGATAGCACGTCCAACCCATGGTTTTACTTCAGCAGAACCGGCTGTAATAGCATAATCATGTAACTGATCTGAATTTACTACCAAAGTACTATTGCCTGGTATAGTTCCTAATTCTTGATCTACTAAATGTTCAACACCCTCTCTATCTTTAATGGTACCCCATACGGTAACTTCATTATCAACTTTATTGATAAAGCGGTAAAAACCTTTATCAGAAGCTTGTTTATGAGGAACATTGTATAAAGTACATGCAGTACCATTACGTTTAATTTGAGCTAAACGACCAACATAAGTTATATCTTTATCACTTGGATAACTAAGAACTAAAGCTGCTGTTGCTCTATCTTTAGTAGCATTAATTTCATTATCATTATCATTATCAACTATAACGCATACGTTAACAGCACTAGCTACCATATTAGATACATCACTATCTTTTAATTCAAAGGTAGCTTCATTATTATCTAAAGTTGCTGCTATATCAGGACCATCTTCACCACTAAATACACAATCAGAACCATCAATATCTAAAAATACTTGATCGGTTCCTGATGCTGCAAATGGTCCACCAGTAATAATTAATGAACCTTTTACATTTGGAGTAACAATATCAATTACAGGCAAAGCAAGAGTATTATTTATTTCTATAGTCCCAAGTGTAATAGCAGTTGTCGTAATTCCATTGACAAACTGTTTACTACCTGCAGTAACGTCTATTTCTGCAGGAATTGGAACAGCAATGAAATCAACTGTAACACCAGATATAGATTTGAAAGCTGTTATAGTATCATTTTCTTCAGGAGAAAAAACAACAGCTGCAGCTCCCCAATTAGAATTAAGTTTAATAGTGCCACCACTATTAATTAATCCGATTGCATTATTAGCAGTAAATGAAAATCTTATCCTATCTTCTTTAGATTGAGCAGTAGAAGCTTCAATATCATCATCAATTCTTACATCACTATCAGTAGCCTGAATTAAATATCTAACAGTGGAATCACCTATTTGCCCACCACTAATACGAGTTATTTCTGCATGGCTTGTATTTTGATCTCCACTGACAAGTTCAGGAGCATTTGTAGCAACAGAAAATTGAGCTCCAGTCAAAGTATAGTTAACGTAGATATCAAATATTATATTTGCATCACGACTGAGTTCAAACCAGGTTGTAACTGGATCAAGTCCTACAGTCATACTACCATCATCATCAATCCCCTCAGCTGCAATTTCCTTAACAGTGTCATTCCCTACATTAATATCTTGTAGAAAAGGGTTGGTATCTGTTTTAACTCCAACAACATCAGCTGTATTTGTAGTTGCAACTAAACCAGTTTCAAACGACAATTCACCCGCATTGGCAGCCAGTCCGATTCCACCTGATAGGATTGCTGCTATAGCAACCCCAAGTGTTTTGTTATAACGCATATTAAAAACTCCTTAATAATAATTACATAAGGTTTGTGTATAGCACTTATGAAATAATTTATAGTAAAGTACTATCACATATTCTAATTATTCAAACCTTAACATAAGCCTAACATTTCAAATACATTTTATAACAACATGTTAAGCAATTGCTTGAGAATAAATAATTAAACTCTCTTAGAGCAAATTATTGCATCTTTTTTCACACAATGCAAATTTTTTTTAGTTTTGTAAATTTTAAGATAATTATACTTACTCTGATAAGCGATATAACTTAAATTAATTAAACTTAAAAACTTTTTAAATATCTGGAATCCAAAATTTATTTTGAAATCAAATAGGAATTATGTGGTTGAATTATTATAAAAATGAACAACCACCTACTAAAGTAGGTGGTATCGTATAACAGCTAAAGCTGGCGATTAAGGCTAAAGCCATTTAAAAGTATAATCTAAAGATTACTAAAGAACTCAACAAATT
>DAOUSL010000019.1 GCA_030627235.1 Thioploca sp. | reverse complement strand
TTCCCATATTGCCCGCATCGGTTTCTGGTAAATAAAACTGTTATTGTCTGAATCAAAACAAGCATAATCCACGCTGAGTGTTGCCATACTATTGGTGTGTACCAATACCAATAAGACGCTACTGGTTAAAACCAAAGGCTTTATTGTTTAAGTATCCATTATAAATTCACTTTATAGGCTATTTGTAAATCATTTGTATAGACCTATCAGGTTTTTATTTACCTGAAGGCTATGTGTATTGCTTATCTTTTAGAATGATTAGGTCTGAGTATGAGTTTGCCATTGTCTTCTTCACATGTGCCATTCATCGTTTCACCCCGTCGATTTTGAAACTGTGCTGTATCGCCTGCACTTTTGCCTTCACAAGCGGTGTAAGCCTCAGGTGGTGCACCACGTCGTTTATGTTGTTTACTATTGATGCAACTGGATTGGATGGCTAATATTAGAATGAGTGCGGTTAATAATATGGTTATTTTAGTTTTCATGTTAATTATCTTTAAGTTGTAAAGTCTATATCGTCATCGGTAACTGTGAAAAAGCAGATTGTGTTAAAATTATTATTCTAATAAACAATCATCAATGGAAATTATAACCGTTTTAACTTGTTTAAGTCCAGCACTATACAAATATTTATAGATTATTAATCATAGCAGAAGCAATGTTGTCAATGAATGGTCGTATCACTATATTGGGAATCTTTCGTTGGATAGAGAAAGGTGGTAATTATAGGAATATCCAGCGTTTTTTACAGTAAAATCAATTGGGGTAAACTAAGATGATTATTCATCATTCTCGAATCCTATTTTAATTGAACAAAATGTTTTCAACGTTTCTTCACGTATTAGGAAAGATGTCTCATGTAAAGTATTTTATCTATAAATTATGCTATTAAATAAACTTAAAGTATTAGTAACCAGACCAGTTCATCAAGCTGATTCATTGTGTAAATTAATTGAATATCAGGGAGGTCAAGCGATTAGACTACCTGTTATAAAGATTATTGATTGCAATAATAATTGGCAAGCTTATAATTTTGACAGTTTTGATATAGCTATTTTTATTAGTAGTAATGCAGTAGAAAAAACTCTATCAAATATAGTGTTACCAACTAAATTACAACTGTTTGCAGTAGGTAAAAGCACTGCCGCAACTTTACAAAAATTAGGATTAACTGCATTATGTCCAGCTCCACCTTTCAATAGTGAAACTTTATTATTAATGCCACAGTTACAAACCATAATAAATAAACAAATTGTAATTTTTCGAGGTAAAGAAGGCCGAGAACTTTTAGCAGAATCTTTGCGGAAACGCAAGGCTAAAGTGCAATATATTTCAGTATATCAACGACTAAAACCTCCAAATCCAACCCAAAATATTTATGCTGATATAACCATCATTACCAGTGGAGAAGGATTAAAAAATCTATTAGCGATGTTACCAAAATCAGAATGGATACGGCAAAATCCAATGGTAGTAATAAGCGAACGTTTAGCACAAAAAGCCAAACAATTAGGAATTCAAGCTCCAATATTAGTTGCACCCACTGCTAGTAACGACGGATTGCTCATTGCTGTATTACAAGCTGCTAATATTGTATAGCATTTTTTGATTGGATAAACCACAGAAATATAAGTAATTGATTTTGAATTTAATTAAGAATTGCTATATTTAATAACTTAACTAATTTCACAATTAAATAAGATATTTACAAATAATTTAGAATACCTTAAGAAGCTTAAATATTGACTACAGTAATCTAATTATTATATTATAACTGTTTTTTAAATCACTGACTTCCACAAGTTTATTTTAACTTTATACAGAAAGCTGTTTTAGTATAAAAAGGTAATATTATGGCCACATTTTACACCGAATCTACTTCTCAACAATCATGGAATACACATACTAAAGAATATTTTAAAAATATTATATTTGGAGTGCTATTATTATCTTTTTCATTAATAATTCTATTTTGGAATGAAGGCAATGTAATACATAGAGTACAAACTTTAGCAGAAGCTGAACAAGAAGTAATATCTATTGAAGCCAATCAAGTTGATTTATTTAATGAAAGTAAGCTGATTCATCTCAGTGGTCCAGCAGTAACTAATGAAATAATAACAGATGAAAAATTTGGGATTGATGCCGCTGATGTTATAAAATTGCGGCGTATGGTAGAAATGTATCAATGGCAAGAAAACCAACATTCTGAATCCAATGGATTTTTAGGTAGTAAAGATACTATTACTATGACTTACACCTATGAGAAAATTTGGTCAAAAGAACATATTAATTCTAAAAAGGAGTTTGAAAATTATACTGGCCATAAAAATCCATCAATGCCGATAAAAAGTCATGAATTCATAGCTGAACAGGTTACTTTGGGAGAATTCACTTTATCAGATGGTATTGTCAACCAGTTAAATAATTATCAGCATATGCCGATAGAAAAATCTCCTGTTCAAATTCAAGATATAACTGATTCCAAAATATCTTTAAAATTCGGGGATTATTATATTGGTAAAGACCCAGCTTATAATCCACAAATTGGGGATTTACGAATTAGGTTTGAAATTGTATTACCTACTACTATTACTATTATTGCCAAGCAGGCTGATTCTGATTTAGTTCCATATCAAACTAGAATAGCTGGGAAAATTGAACTATTTGAATATGGTACAGTCGATGCCAAAACTATGTTTAAACAAGCTAAAGTATTTAATAATAATTTTATTTGGTTTTTGCGATTTTTAGGATTTTTGCTAATGTTTATAGGGCTTGGAGTAATTTTTCAAGTATTCAGAATTTTGACAAAAATAATCCCATTTTTTAATACTATTTTGGGTTATATCGGTTGGTTTGGAGCTTTTATCTTTGCCCTAACATTCTCTTTGGATAGTATTGCAATATCTTGGTTATATTATCGCCCATTAGCAGCAATTATTTTAATCTTAATTTCTCTGAGCTTTTTATTTTTGCTAAAAGGTGTCCAAAGGTTTAGCAAAGTTAAAAAACTAGAAAACGATAAAGTTCCACAACCTATTATTCCAATGGAACAACATACAATATTAGTACCATCAGAACATATGTTAGTGGAAGAAAATGGCGTTCCAATGAAATAGTTTACATAATATTACAGATAATTCCATAGGTTTCATTCATGGGCTATTAATGGTTTAATCACATTATGGATTGAACCATTAATAGCCGCTAATAAAATTGTTGGATACACTAGACATCTTACTAAGATTATATAAATGTAGGATGCAATGAACGAAGTGAATTGCATCAATCGTGTTAATGCGACTCGAAAGATGTAATTCATAAACTCATTACATCCTACATAAAGTCAGTTGTTAATACAATTATACTTAGCTAGATTACTTTCAGTATTTGGGAAAGATGTCTAATATATCTTGGACTACACAATTAAAATGGTTTAACTACAGCTAAAATGACCACAGCAAGTAAAATAATTACTGGAAATTCATTAAACCAACGATAAAATATATGGCTATGTTTATTTTGATCATGTTTGAAATATTTTACTAATTTACCACAATAAATATGATAACCTATTAAAATAACTATTAAAGTCAATTTAGCATGTAACCAACCAGCTTTGGAAAAAGCAACCCAAGCATAATCCCATAGCATCCATATACCTAAAATTACAGTTATAATTGCACTGGGAGTAGTGATTCCATAATATAATTTACGTTCCATAATTTTGAATCGTTCATTACTAATATTGTCATTACTCATGGCATGATACACAAACAAACGTGGTAAATAAAATAACCCAGCGAACCATGTTACTATAAAAATAATGTGAAAGGCTTTAACCCATAGCATTCATTTTAACCTCATTTTATAAATAGTTATATTGTTAAATTTTAATTATACTCGACTATTAAGTTTTTTGACAGGAATTTGGCATCAAACAAGAATAAACCACTTGATGTAGAGACAAGGCATGCCTTGTCTCTACAAGAAAACTTGATAGTCGAGTTATGCAAAATATATTTATAGTCTTCTTATAGAAATAATTTTACCTTCTTTTATATAACAATATTTATGCAATATTCACCACTTCATCAGCAAACTCTAAAACCATTTGAGCAATTATTATTAAGATCAGAACGAGAAGCTTGGAAATCAAAATTATCTCAATTGGTTAAACATATAATTACCCCTGTCCTATTTACACCAGATCATCTATTATTTGAACTTGATAAGTATGGTTTAATTCCAGTTATAAGTCTTTCTTCTTCAACAACAGATAATCAAAATATAGAAGTTTCAATACCAATTTTAAGTCATAAACTTTTCCAATGGCAATTTATAGTTAGAAAACCAACTACAGAAATTTTTATTAAGTTAGGAACTGGTAATCGTATTAATAATTGTCAGCTGATATTATCTATTTTTGCTCAAGATTCTTTAATTGCGACTGCTAAATTAGATGGCACTAAAGCTCAAGATAATCAATATACTAAATTTATACTGGACAACCATTTACCAAAAAATGAATATATCTGCCAAATGCAATCACCCGATGCAGATAATAATATAAATACTCTATTCCTTTGGTTAGAAATAAAATGTGAGAATAAACAAGGATTAGCAAACTACTGTTATTCACTGCCAGCAAATTTACCAATAGCTACCAAATCGATCTTAATTAGCATAATTGTTTTAGCAGAAAAATATGTACAAGATTGTATAGATAGTATAGTGGAACAAGCTTATCCGCATTGGGAATTAATCATTCACGGTGCAAAACAAGATGATATTAATTATCCACCAACAACCAAATTTTTTGTTAAACTAGATAATATTTTTAAATCGGTAACTGGTAAATATGTAGCTATAATTCCTTCGACTGATCTATTAACCAAAGATGCTTTATTAGAAATTTCTGAATGGCTTCATGATGAAGTTGATATGCTATATTCGGATGAAGATAAATTTGAGTTAGATGGATTATTTGATGAACCTTATTTTAAACCAGATTATTCTATAGAATTTTTGAGAGGTCAAGAATATACTGGTCAATTGGCAGTTTATCGAACCGTTTTATTGCAACAAATAAATTTCACTGGGGATTTATGGGATATAGCATTGCGATTTACTGCACACAACGTACAACATATTCCAAAAATTTTATATCATCAACGACGGATGGAAAATTCTACTAATTATTCATTACAGATCGCCCAAACTGCTTTGGATCGTGAAGGACATGGTGGAGTTGTTAATAAAGTTAATAATTTTAATATAATAAGCTATCCAGTGATTGGAGAACCATTAGTTAGTATTATCATCCCGACTAAAGATAAGCCTGATATATTACGTCGTTGTATTGCTTCTATCAGTAAGCTTACTAGCTATCAAAACTTAGAAATTATTATAGTTGATAATGGAAGCACAGAACCTGAAGCTCTCCAATTATTAGCAGAATACCAAGCAACTTATCGAGTATTTCAATATGATATTCAGTTTAACTTTTCCAAATTAGTTAATTATGGAGTTCAGCAAGCTAAAGGTGAAATTATTTTATTATTAAATAATGATACTGAAGTTATTGCATCAACTGATTGGTTACAAGAGATGATTGGATTTGCTCAACATCCTGAAATTGGAGCTGTAGGCTGTAAATTATTGTATCAACAAGATAATACTATCCAACATGCCGGATTAATTTGTGGCATTGGCGGAATTGCCAATCATAGCCATAAACATTTTCCAGTTGAAAGCAATGGTTATTATAATCGTTTAGCTGTAGTATCTAATTATTCTGCTATTACAGGAGCTTGCTTAATGGTTGAACGTAAATTATGGGAAGCTGGTTTTGATGAAAATTTATCGATTGCTTTCAATGATGTTGATTTTTGCTTAAGATTATTACACCAAGGTTTTCGTAATGTAGTGTTGCCACAAGTCACTTTATATCATCATGAATCTAAAACTCGAGGATTAGATAATACTTCTGCTAAAAAAACTCGTTTGCAAACTGAAGAATATTATATGCAACAACGTTGGGGAACAATATTAAAAAATGATCCTTTTTATAATCCTAATTTAACTAATTCATTAGAAGATTTCACTATTAATCATACTTCTATATACTATTGCAATGGATAAAATATTTTGGGAAGGCTTATTTCCAGCAAACTCGTAGGGTGTATAAACGCACCCTATGAACTATATGTGTATTGTATACAGCTTACGAGTTGTTTACACTTATTCTTTTATGGAATTTCCTAAGACGTTACTAATGAGTGCTGATTGCAAAGACATACATCTTTCTCCAATAGATATCTGATCTGGTTTCAATTCACCACTTGCAAATGCTAATGCGTATCCAGTTATAAAAGATTCAATAAATTGAATATCATAAACAACAATCTTTTTACCCTTATGAGAGCTATTTTTAGCAGTAACTTTTATTGGCTCATATACTACAAACGAACTTTGAATAATAAATGGTTTGATTGTTTCTGGTGGCCAATTTTCCCTTATACTACTCAAGAGCTTTTTGTCAATTCCTAATAAATCAGCGGTTCCACGTTCACTTAGAACTGTAGTTCCATCGCTCAATACATAACTAGCAGATTTAATTCCAGGAAATAATTCAACTTTTCCATAATGAGTAGCTTTCAATTTTTTCATAACATTTACTCGATTAGGTATAATTTTTGGTAGTTCCAAACAAAATGATGGTGTATAATATAGGGCAAATATCCTGATAAAAAACTATGGATAGTCTAAAAATATATAATATAGAATGCCTCAATATGTTGGTAAAGATTATAATATGTTAATATATGATTTCCAAAATTTATTACCACTTAAGAGATATAAACTTTAATAACGTTGTTCAAAACTGCTAAGGTATTAACTTAAGCATTATGCCATTTTCTTTTCAAGCTTTTTTGAAATATATATGCCAATTATAATTTTACCAAAAAGTCAAGTTTTAGCTAGTTTAGTTATATTTAGTTGGTTAATATTTAAACCATCAACTTGGCAAGCTTATATTAATAATATTGATTCCGATTTAGCTCCTGACTTTGTATTAGCTGATTTACACAGTAGTCATTGGCGACAAAAAGAATTACAAAAATTATTATATTTAGGGTTTGGATTATGGCCAATCTGGGTTTGTAGTTTGGTTACAATGGGTTTGTGGTTATTTAATATTCCCAGTGAAATCTTAATTTTAACTAGTGTTTATGCCTTGGCATTTAGTTTTGTATGTGGAATTTTAGGTGGTTTCACTGTTTCAGTAGCGTTTGGAATTATAGTTGGTATCTTTGGTGGTATATTGCTAAGTTTACCGATTGGATTTAGTGAGTATAACTTTGATAATATAGATAGTTTGTTGATTTTTAGTATGGCAGAAAATATTGCAATTGCTGTTATGCTAAATATATTCGATCTACAAACTAGCTTACAAGATATTGATTATAGAAGTTTATGGACTGTAGCATTAGGAATTTTTACAGCTAGTTGTGCTGGTAGTATTATGTATAGTACTACTAAAACAACTATTGACCATCCCCAATATCGTCAAATTGGTAGTATCGTAATTGGTGTATTTATAAGCGGATTGGCAGTATTTCTAATAGTAGGATTAATGAGTGTTCTAGCACCAAGTGCAGCGTGGATGCAGACTGGTGCTTTATATGTATTAGCTTATGACGGTTTAATCGTTAGTGTCTTCACTTTGGCTATTACCTCAATTTGGTTTTTTTTAACCTGGAAATGGCAGCAAAGCCTAAAAATAGGTGTCAGCGTTTGTTTATTTTTAACTTTACTAATTTTAATTAAGAATATATTAAGTATTTCTAGTTGGAATACTGCTTTATCTCCTTTAGTTTTAGGTCTATATGGTGGAATTGAAAATGCGATATTATATATGTCATTATTTGCCTTTCCTTATGTGTTAGCTAAACGGATTGCTAATTCTTGGGCTGGAATAATTTCCGGAATATTTGGTAGTGCTGGTACTTATATTATTTTCACATTGATTATGGGACATTATTCTATAACTTTACCCATAACTTTATTAGCATTAATATTAGGTTTGACTTTTAGTTGGTGGCGACCAATATTATTTTATCCTTTTCAAGCAGCTTGGAATTTAGTATTACATCATGCTGATGAAAGAAATACTGATGGTAATTTATTATACTTACATGCTGCATTTTGGGATGAACAGCAACATTTGCCTTTATTTGGATTAGAAACTTACTTAGTAATGATTGCGGAACGTAACCTAACAGAAGGTGAAGCCGCAATAGAATATTTAATAACTACTCCACAAAATTGGGCTGCTAAAGAAGCACAAATTGAGCTAGATGCAAGGCGTTTACAAAGTTATACCAATGTAATAAATATTGGCAATGCTCATAGCAAATTATCTGCTGGAGAATTAGGTGGACCAACCAGTGCCTTATTGCGTAGTTTTAGTAGAATTAGTAAGGATGTGAAAGCCGCTTTGAGTCAAGAAAGTAAATATAATCAACGTTTAGCATTGGATGCGATAGAAGAACGGTTGGATGGTTTACTAAGAGAGCTTACTCGTTCCTCAGAACATTATGCAATTAGATTTCATCCCATTGCTGCTAGTTGGCGAAAAACAATTGCTGATTATGTAAATACATTAAGTGCTGTAGTAGAAAGTAGCCAAGAGATTAGCAATCCTTATATTATTGGAATACCTCTTACAGAACATCAAGAAATTTTTGTTGGGCGTAGTGATGTCAGTGAACGGATTGAAAAATTATTATTGGATAGCCGTTGTCCGCCATTATTATTGTATGGTCAACGTCGCACTGGCAAAACATCTTTGCTAAATAATCTGGGTAAACTATTACCAAGTACAATTGTTCCTTTATTTGTAGATTTACAAGGGCCTACATCATTAGCCAAAGATTATGTTGGTTTCTTTTACAATATTAGTCGAGCAATGTTAGCCTCTGCTAAACGACATCGTGACCTGTTATTGCCTGTTTTAACTCGAGAACGATTAAACGTTGACCCTTTTACTAGTTTTGATGAATGGTTGGATGATACAGAACAATACTTAGATTCTAATCAAACCATGCTATTAATTTTAGATGAGTTTAGTGCATTAGAACATGTTTTTAATAAGAAAATTTTAGATGAAGAATCAGTGTTAGGTATGTTTCGACATATTATTCAGCATCGACCTAGGATTAAAATTTTACTTTCTGGTTCACATACTTTAGATGAATTTGAACGTTGGGCTAGTTATTTAATTAATGTCCAAATAGTTCATATCAGCTATTTACAAGCTACTGAAGCATTGCAATTGATAGAACAACCGGTTAAAGACTTTGCTTTACTCTATGAAGAATCAGCTAGTAAGAGAGTATTGGAAATAACTCGTTGTCATCCTGCTTTAATTCAATTAATATGTGCTGAAATAGTTAATTTAAAAAATAAACAAAATATCAGTGAACGTAGGCTTGCTACAATAACTGATGTAGAAGCAGCTATACCAGGAGCATTACAATATGGTCGTTTCTTTTTTGCTGATATTTCTAATAATCAAGTTAGTGATAAAGGTTTAAATATATTACGTTATTTAGCTAGTAAAGGAGAAAGAAAAGTAATAAATTTTGAGAGTTTACAACAACAATTTCCAGAGCAAACAGTTATAACAAATTTGTTACAACGTGAACTGATAGAAAAATTAGGCAATGGCTATCGCTTTCAAGTTGAGCTAATTAGACGTTGGTTTGTTTAAATAGACATCCTTTCCTAAATAAGGGAAATAGCTATGTATGATAGTATTACCGATGTAAAACAGTTAATTACAGATTTTATGTAGGATGTAATTGAGTTTACGAATTACATCTTGATGCAATTCCCTTCGTTCATTGCATCCTACATTTATATATCCTTATTTAGGAATGATGTCTAATATGGTATTTGCTGATTTAATATACTATAGATATACCAACTAATTAATATTTCATTAATTTAATCAAAACTATTTTAACTATATAAATATATGTCATTATTAAGAAACATAATTTTATTAATTTTATTATTACCTGCCACAATAAATGCTAAAGAAGTAGACACATTTCGAGTAGTTATAAAACCAAGTGAACCGTGGGTTATGTATGATGTTAAATTACCACCAGAAAAGAGAAATCCTGTTGGTTTTAGCATTGATCTTTGGCATGGTATTGCTAACAAACTAGGGATTAAAACCCAATGGATTTACGCTAAAACAGTTGCAGAGTTATTAACAACTGTACAAACGAATAAAGCTGATGTTGGTATTTCAGCAATCACTATTCGCAGTGATAGAGAGGAAATAATAAATTTTTCTACTTCAATGTTTGAATTGGGATTACAAATTATGTTACGAGCTGATATTGGTTTAAGTACACCATTTAAAGTTCTGAAAGAAGAAGTAGGAAAATTTATTACTATGCCAAATATTATAATTTTTATATTAGCTTTATTTGTAGCAATTAATGTAAGATGGTGGGCTGATACGAAGGATACTGGTATTAAATTATTTCCCCAAACTTATTGGTTAGGAGTAAATTCATCTTTTTGGTGGTCTATTACTATGCTAATTACTTGGGATGCTCCTAGAAATAGAGGGGGATTAGCTAGATTGATTGATTTATGTTGGCATTTTACTGGTTTAGTTGCTATGAGCGTATTGACTGGTATTATAGCGGCTGCCTTAACAATCCAAGCGGTTGGTGGAAGCATTAAAAATGAGAGGGATTTACCTGGTAAAAGAGTAGCTGCAGTTGCTACTGATGCCCCAAAAGACTATCTAAAAAGTATTGGGGCAGTAGTTATTCCTGTAGATACTTTGAATCAAGGTATTGATATGTTGATAGATGGAAAAGTTGAAGCATTAGTACATGATGGACCACGTTTATTATATTTGGCAGAAAGAATAAACCAAATTGAAGAAAAAGTAATAGTATTGCCAGCAGTATTTAACTATCAAAATTATGGAATAGCACTTCCTAATAATAGTAACTATTTAGAAACAATAAATTTATCACTGTTAAAGTTACGAGAATCTGATGGGTTAAATGATAGTTTTCATTCTAGATTAAAAAATAAATGGATTCCAATGTCTGATAATTAAAATTTATGATCTGATAATAAACTTGTTCCTGGCATTTGGAAATATTCCAAAACATTTTCAGTTGTATCTCTATAAATACTCTTTTTATTATTAAATACCATATCATTCAATAGTAAAGATAAATTTACTGAAATGCCATAATATAAATGACGTGATCTTTCTTGTCTACCCGTACCATCAGTTGGTTGATAACCTCTAGTTCCATAGCCAACTGCCAATTCTAAATAACGGGAATATATATTTTGGCGTAAAACAGGTATACCACTGGCTTTTACAACAAATAAATAAGTTTGGCCTGAATAGTCAGCTAATGGATCATATTCTTTTAAGTCTTTAGCATCATCAGAAGGCCAATATTTTAGCCGAAAATCAAATAATTCATCCCATTCTGGATAGCTTTCTAAAAATACTCCCATACCAATACCAGATAAATTCATTATTACATCTTCAGGGCTAAATCCATATTCATCAGTAAAACCATCCATTATTTCAACCCCAATTGACAAAGCAGCAGAGGTCAAACCTGCCAATTGGGCTGCTTGTTTGCTACCATGTCCAGCCCATTCAAAACCTTTTTTCAATAAACGAGTGCTAACATAAAAAGAGTAACCATGACCTAATTTATCAGCTCCACCATTTGGAGTATCTGCATCAAACCAACCTTCATGTCTAATTTTAAAAGTTGTTGAACTGTCACCCCACCATGCAGTAGCCCCATAAAGTGCAGTTCCTAAAGCAACACTAGAAATCAGTAAATTAGTACGATTTGATTTTAGGTCTAGATAGTTATTTTCTAATTTATGAGTTTGTTTGGAAATAGATAAATTAACTGGAGATATAACACCAGCACTAACATATGTTGAAGTAATTAAACTAAATATTATTAAATATTGCCTCATACATTACCAACATTTATCACTAGTAGCTGTTTTTCTACTTGCTTGATCTATTCTAAATTGAAAGCATTCAGTATCTTGTACTTGAGTTCCAATAGCATCAGCAGTTAATGTATATTCATTATTATTTAATGCAGTTAAACTAAGCTCGTAATAACCATTTAATAAATCTAGCTTAAAATTTTTCGAGATAAATTTCCCTTTATATTTTACAAAACCTGCTTGTTCTATATCCATACTATTTGGACTATTACCAAAATTACTAGCGTATCTATTGTTTTCATTACGAAATTCATCTTGTAATTGAGATAATTCCATCAATGCTGATTTTGCCTCGAAACGATTGCTTTCTAACAAATATTGACGATAAGCTGGGTAAGCTATAGCCGTTATTATCCCAATAATTGCTACAACAATCATCAATTCGATTAATGAAAATCCTTTATTGTTCATATAATATATCCTTTTTTATAGTTGCCTGAATATATTTCAATTCAGGAACTGGAAAATTTATTTTTGCATCCAAAAAACTCGAGCTGGTGGTACAGGACTTTTCATAATTAATTCTGTACCAGCAAATACTGCTTCTTCTAGGTCTTTTGTATACATAACAATAGGATCAAAAGATAAAGTAGATACTTCTAAGGCACGATCAGAAGAACTTGTACCACGTTCAGTCTCATCGTAACCACTTCCATCCTCTTTCTTCTTAAAAGCTGGTCCTCCATCAAGTAAATTGATAGCATAAAAACGGCTAGAACCAGGATTAAAAGTTCCACAACCACCATCTATGGTTTTAGTAGTGGCAGATGATGGTGGTACATAAGTGATAAAAAACACATTTTCATCAAGTACTAATGGTCTACCTAAACCTTTTTCTCCTATCCAAGCTTCATCAGATTCTTGTAAATTGAAATACCAACCATCTTTATCAGTATCTTGTAAATTTATATCACCTTCATTCCAGTCAGTAACATTTTCTAGATTATTTAAGATTATAGGCTTATTAAAATTAAATACTTTGGTTGGATCAAGAATAGCATAAAATTGATCATGTGCATAATATCCACCGCCTCCACTAGTTCCAAGAGCTAAAGGGTTGGGACGTGCTCCAGTAACTGCAGTCAAAATACTAGTAGAATTTATACGAGCTAAAGCTGGTGGATAAAAGAAGCTTCTTCTATTAGGACCATTACTAGTAATTTCTCCTAATTTTGCCATAACACCACCTACAGTATCCTCTTTCGTATCTAGGTTAATTCGCCATAATTGCCCGGCAATATCGCCAACATAAATACGATCTGTAGAACCATCACCAGTTGTATCTTGCAATAATAAATCAGAAGGAATTGCATATTTCATATCTTTTAATTTTAAATCTGCTTTATCATCGTTACCAGCCCACCATAAAAGCTCACCAGTTTCTGGGTCTACCATATAAATAGCATTACCCATAGTAACATTTTTAATTGGATTAAATTTATTCTCACCATCTGCAATTGGATCATAACCGCCAGCAAACATTACGACTTTACACCATGCATAATCACAATAACTTTCGTGTACGTCTGTCACAATAGGAGCAGACCATGTTTGTCCTAATCTAGTAAAATTATCTTTACCTTCTGTTTCACCACCTTTAATAGTCCACATTAATTTGGGTGGATTATCCTTATCTGTTACATCAAGGGCATAGATATTTCTACCACCACGTCGCATACCAACAAACATAGTAGCAAAATTACCTAGTGTTGGGATAATTTGTCCATCACTAGTATTAACAAAGAAAGTTGGACTAGCATCTATGCCATAGGAATGTGAACTACCAACTTGATCTTTCATATCTAGTTGTTTTTCCAATAATTCTTGTGGTAAAAATGACCATACTTCTGTACCATCAAAAACATCAGTCATTCTAATCAATCCATCATTAGTTCCAACAAATAATCTACTTTCTTCCGATTTTGTATCTCCATTATCTTTCGATTCTGGATCACCACTATAAAAAAGTACTCTAGGACTACTATGTAATGGTTCAGCAATCGGCCAACGATCACCAGAAGTTTTTATTTCTATAGTGTCTTGGGATTCTTCACTTTCCTCTGTATCAGATTGATTAACAGTTGAAGATCCTTCACCAACAGTTGTATCTTTTCCTAGAATCCATTTCACTATTGTTTTGGCTTTCTCTAATCTAGCTTCCTCTGTAGCTTCAGTTGTTTCTACAGCCACATCATCATTATCATGTTTTAATAATTCTGGAATCAACTTTTTCTGAAATATTGTGGGAGTTTCATCAAATTCTTCTATCTGTTTTAAATCTTTATTATGGTTCCGCCCAATAGCTAATGAACCCAAGTAAGTATAAATTTTCCTATCTGCACTAGATAATTTTCCACCAATTCCACCAGCAGTTACATTACCACCATCATCTAAATTACTCCAAAAACTTTTAGTGCCATCTGCAATATAACCATCTTCATCGGTAGCCTCATTATTCCTAGAATCTTTTAAACTTCCATCTATGAATTTATATCTTTTAATATTACCATGCCAACGTGGTTCTGGTGTTGGTCTAAACACAGAATAGTAAACGTCATTTTTATGTCTTAATTTATTAAGGTTATCAACCGATATACTTGGAGCTGCAAATGAACTATTAGTTGTAGTTGCTTGAGCTCCAATATTGGTAAAAGCAGTTTCTAATTCCTCAACTGTTTTGGCTAAATAAAAATTACGACCACTACATTGCTCATAGTTACCACTACCAGGAGAAGCTAATCTACATAAATAATCAACTGCTTTAAGATTATCTACTGTTTCATCTTTCTCCTTAACATAATTAAGTACTGATCCACGTTTTGAATTACTTATGTACCTACCTTTTAAGTCAGTAGTACTAATTTCAGTAGCAGTTTCAGTAATGTCATAATATTCTCCATTTTTAGGCCCAACAACATAGCTATCCCCTACTCTATATCTACCATACCAAGCAGTTCCTAATTGAAAGCCAATAGTATGAACAATTATGTTATGCTCTGTTGCTATATAATCTGCTAAATCAATACCACAAGCTTCATCTTCAGAAATTTTAATATTTTTGCCATTTAATTCAAAACTATTGATACAACTACTATTAGGTAATAAAGTAATAGCATTATTTTTCTGAGTAATAGCTTGAGCTTTAGTTACATTGGCTCGTCCATCAGTAAGTAATACAATATGACTACTTTGACAACTACTATTTGACCTAGATGGAGGAGTATAATTAGCTATACCTGCTATTTCTTCTCCAGCACATTCGGCTGCATAAGGATTTAAATTAATATTACATCCGGCTGGAATAATATTTTCACTGTCATGGGTTGCTGGGTGACTAACTAAATGAAATGATTCATTATTACGACTTTTACCATTAACAACTTTTTTACCCAAATAATATTGAGCCGATTCAAATAATGCTCCTACAATCGGAGTACGACTGTTTGGAATTCTCATTCTTTTAACTAAACTTTGTAATCGCCTACGCACTGTTAATATATCACCCTTTCCATCTTCACCTAATTTACCTTTAACCTGAATTCGCAAAGTAGCCGCTAGAGCTTGATTATTATCAAATGAAACTATATCACGACGACTACGGGAATTAGAACCATTTTCTATAAGTAAAACTATATCACCATAAGCTTTCCATTCAGCTTGGTTAACAATATCTTGCAGTACACTAGCAATATTAGGCGTTCTATAAATTTTACCTTTTTCCCAAATTTTCGGAACCCATTCAACTTTACTAGTTTTTGGTTCTCTAGAACTAAGATTATTATCATCAGCAGAAAATTCTTTGGGATTAGGAGATAATTCACCATATACTTGGAAAGTAGCATCAGCACTATTTTTGGCATAGGCACTGACCATTAAATTAGCTCCAACAACTTCTGCTCCATTACCAACTGGAATTTCTCTAAACCGAAAACCAATTAAGCGAGATTCTTGATCACGTACACCAGTTTCCAATATCTCACTAGCTAAGTATACTAAACCATCCTCACTACCACTGGTTTTTTCTTCTGCATCATCAAATCGTTCTGAAATTTTGGAATAATAAGTTTGATTTACACAACCACCACCTGGTTTAATATTCTCAGTATCAAAACGCACTCTTAGTTCAGGAGATAAACCAGACATATAATCAAATGATGACGCTTTACGAATTGAGGATAAATCATCTGAAGTAATAATAAAAGACAAATCACCACTACACCAATCAGAACTATCTACAACTTCTTGGATAATATTTTTTAAATCAGGAGATTCATAAGATAGTCCTTTACTCCACTTATTAGGTGACCATGATACCGATGCAGTAGTTAATTCTCGATTACTGATATTAAATGGTTCTTCAGTAAAGGTTGCAGAACTAGTTGTTTCCGCCTGAATAATAAGATCGGCATTAATAGTATCATCAGTAGTGTCTTCTGCACTGTTAAAAGTTAAATAAGCATTTTCAACGTTAGCTCCACGAGGAATGTCAATAGCTTCAAACCGTAAACCAACTTGTTGCTTTTCAGATACATTTTCTTGAAACGCAATTTGATAAGTAACTTCAAGTTTAGGTAAAGTGGTACTATTAAAAGTAGTACTATCAGGTTCAGTGTCAATATATGATTGTATTTTTCCTCCAAATTTATTACCATCATCATTTGGAGCGACAATTCTTCTAAATCCAACTTTTTCTAGATCTATAAGTTCTTTAGAACCATCTCTAGCAGCATTTACTTCAAACATAAATGCAATACTATTTTCTCGTTTCCAACTTTCCCGTTCAACAATTTTTTGTACTATTGATGTAAGATCAGGAGTAGTAAATTTAATACAATCAGCATCAGTTATCATACCATTTTCATCTTTAGAACAATATTCTGTTGGTATCTCTCCTTCACCATCCCAAGTAGTCTTTAGACCAGTTGGTAAATATTCTATTCCATCCCAACTTATACTTTCATATAATTTTACTGGTGGTTTGGCTACATCATTCCAGTTTATTGCTGGATCCATTTTTTCGCGAGTTGCTATTTGTCCAGCACTATAATTATCAGGATTGGGTGAATCTTCAGCATAGATAAATAAATCTAAGTCTTTTTTGCTACCCAATGGTGAATCCAATATTGAATTAGTTTTAATACCAATACTATTTTGATGAGTAAAAGTAATTCTAGCACTAGTTATTTCAGCATTTTTAGGTATATCCAAGTTTGAAAAACGCATACCAGCTAAAACTTCATTATGCATTCCACCTTTAGAACAATACCCTTCGTTAAATAATACACATCTTCCAAGACTAACGGCTATATTATTTATGCTAGAATACCAACCATCATTAATAACATTACTTTTTCTTTGATTTCTTACATCACTATGAGTTTTGGCTATAGATGTTGGAGCTCCGTTTCTTTCCCAAGTTATACGGATTTTTGGTGGTATTTTATCAATATTATCAGCTGAATAAAAAGATCTTCCATTAATTAAGTCTATTGGAGGATTATTTCCATCTTTTTGTAATAATAATACTAAACTGTTATATGGATGATGTTTATCAGTGCCATCATTCCAGCCATCACGATCTATAATTGCTTGAATGATATCTTTAATATTAGCACTATTAAACGCTTGCCCAGTTCCTACTTTATCTGCTTCATTCCAAAGAACTTTAATAATTTCATCATTAGAATCAGTAATCAAAGGAAAGTTTATCTTGTCTTCTGGATAGCCTTCGCCAGTGAGATAACCCTCAGAAGTTCCATTAATACATGCGTTTTCATCTCTACCATTTCTATAACAGGAATGATTAAAGGTAACTCCTGAAGGGTCTTTAATATATAAACCATCATTAGCAGCACCATAAATAGCTATATTTAAATTATCAGTAGCTTCACGTGAGTCAGTACTAAAAAATTCAATATCAGCAGCTAAAATTTTTGTTTTAGGAGGAATATTAAGGTCTCTAAATCTTAGTCCAACTAACATATTAGTTTCATTTAATACAGTCGCAGTTTTTGGATGAGTTCCCAAGTATAAAATATCTTTACCTGTTTTTAGAGTATGCTCATCGTTTAAAAACTCTTCTGCATCGTCTCCACCATTATAAACAAATTTTTCTGTAGTTACAGAAGCACTCTTTACCTCATCTCCATCATAACTAACTACTTCATTTTGTCTAATAATCATATCTAAATCCGGTTCATATAAAATCATTTCACCAGATTCTTCAAATTGTTCAGCATCATCTGAACCTTGAATAATAGATACAGTGATGTCACCAATACTATCAGTTTCTTCACCTTCCAGCTCTGTAATATCTTTATCAATAAACTCCACTGGAAATATTATTGGAGCATTTACTGGTGGACTATTAGCATTAATAAGAGCTGCAAAACGTCCTAAACCCATATTGACATTGGATGCAGCATCTAGCATTTTATCTAAGGCTTCTTTTAAAACATCTATACGACGATAGCCAGAAGGCTTACCAGTATCATCTGTAATTACTCTATTCATACTTCCTGAATTATCTAACATAAACAATATATTAGTTCCTTCACTAGTATTAACCACTTCGACTTTACGTGAATAAATTTCAGTATCATCAGCAAAACTAGATATAGGTAATCCAGATAATATACTTAACAATATAGAAATTAATAATGTACGCAAGTTAATCATGATATATTCTCCATAAATTTGCTATAATTTTTAAATAGAAAAACCAGCTACTATATTTGAAAATATTCTAATACAGTATTTGGGTATGGGTTTAGCTCCAACAGGTGCATCACCACATGCGGATGGAACACTACCAATTTCGCAACTTGGGTCATCAGCACAGGTATTAATATTTTCAAAATAATCTTTACAATCAGGTGTTGAGAAATTAAGACATTTTTTCAGCTCATCACTATTTTCCCCATTAGATTTAGCGCCTTTAAAATTCCAACCTTCTACTAAAGTCACGTTTTGACCATCACATGAGTTACCATCACAATTAGTACTACCAGTACTTTCTATTATGAAAAAAAATGTGGATGTTTCTGGTATAACTACTTTTTTGATTCTTAAACTGGCAGCAGCATTGTTATCAAATTGTAATCCAGGGGTATTGCTATCTTTTAAAACTACTATTTCTTCTTCACTCCATGTTTCATCTTCTGGAAAGTCGATTAAATCCGCATAATTATCATCTTTACCTTGAATAACGTAATGATGATAAGCTTGATCAATACCAGCATTAGCAGCTTGAAATGCGGTATGATTTTCTCTAATATTAGCGGCCATTCTAGTTTCTAATTTAGTTGAGTCTAATGCACTAATACCCAATAAAGTCAGTACTATTAATAATACTAATGACATTAATAGTACAGCACCCTGTTGCGTTTTATAAAAATTGGTCTTCATAATAATCTCCTAGAAAGGGAAAACTCCGTTTCTGACACCAATGGTTGTAGTAAATAGGCGATGACAATAACCTTCTTCAAGTTCTTTATTTTTTTCCAGCGGTTGATATGAGCCATTATCTTCACATACAGCACAATCTAAGTCGACATCAAGAAAAAATTTCTTGTTAAATGGACATTTAATTCCACGTTTTTTAGCTGTTCTCATTAACACAGTAAGACGTACACTAACAATAGGCTGACCAATTGTTCCTTGAACTGGAGGAGTATTAACATAAATATCAGGTATATTATCTTGATTGGTATCAATACCATATCTAATTTGTATATTTTGTACACCTTCTACCAATAATTGTGGATTTGATGCACCACTTCCATGATCTACTGTTTTCCATAAACCAAGTTCATTATTATCATCTGCTCTTACTTCATATAATACTGTACTAAAACAAGCATTACCAACTCCAACTACACAATCAGTTGTAGCTCCATTGCCTCGAGTCATAAAAAAATCTATTGGAGGTTTATAAAATCTATCTGGTGTACGGTCAAGTGTTATAGTATTTTCGCCTGAAGCTTGATAAGGATCTGCTCCAATACAATCTCGAATTATTACTCTGCCTGCATTACTAGACAAAACATTGCTACTAGAAGTTAATGGTATAGTATTTGAAATTATTGTATTCGATGGGAATAATATTTCATTAGCTGGAGTTAAGATTAATTCTTGTTGGATAGATTTATCAATATTAAATACCAATCTATCACTTGGTGGATAATCATCTTGATCAGTACCTGGAATAACATCATCATTTACTATAACTCCAAATGGATTGGAATCATCCAAAAATGGATTAATATAAGCACTCGTCAGTCTGCAACCAAAGTAACCAATTACTCGTAATTCATCAGTCAGTTCATTCATAATAAAACGAGCATTATCTTGTAGTTCTGATAAACTACTTTGAATAGTATAAGTTCGTTTACTCATATCAAATATTGAAATGACTCCTGCCAGTAAAACAGAGCTAATAACCAATGTTACCATTATTTCTACTATGCTAAATCCTAATGTTTTTTTCATTATTAAGTTATCTCATATTAGTGCAGGAGCGATGTGATGCCAAACTTGATTTTCTTTATTTTGACCACCACAACCTGTTTTGTCAGTATCTAATATATTTGCCCAACAAATTTCAATTGTATATTCATTTGCAGGAGCTGGATTCCAAGTGATTATTGCATCTGCCATAGGTAAAGTATTTTGTAAAGAGAAACACCAATTAGTAAGGTCATAGTTTCGTAAAGCGATTCTGCTACATGCTGTTGTATCACAAACATTTGATAAATTACCTGGATTTGGACAATTAGATAGTGCAGATAATACATAATTACCAGCAGATGCTTCAATAAAATTGACTTGCATTCTGTCCATTATATCGTCAGCTAGAAAAGTAGCCTGAGTTCTATAATATGAAACAAAGTTAATTTGTTGTCCTCTAACTTGTAGAGTTGCAACACCTAACAAACCTACAGAAATTATTAGTAAAGCAATTAATACTTCTACTAAGGTAAAACCACGATTATATTTAAACATAATTATATCTCTTTAATGAGAATTAGAGCTTGCTGTATTAGCCCTTCCAGTCGGTCTAACAGTTATTGTTCGGCTTTTTTCAGGATATTCAGTATTAGATACTTCAAATTTAATTAGACTTTGTAAATATCCTCTATTAGTATATTTAAAAGAATTGACTTCGTTTTCCATAACAACATCTATATTGTCATCTTTGAATTCAAAAACCTTAAGTACTGTTTCTTCAGCATCTCCTTCATTAATACCTATAATTTCCCAACCGTTTGTCCAATTACCTTCAATATTTCTAATTATTATAACTCTATTACCATTTATAATAGCTTCACTTCTTGCGAAATTAATTGAATGAACTAATTGATTAGTTTTTGTGAGTATACCGTTATTAACCATCATTGCTCTTATATTTGGTACTGCATATGTTGTCAAAATAATCATTAATACAATAACTACCATTATCTCAATCAATGTAAAAGCCGTTTGATCTTTCATATTGTGTATTCCATAAAGTACTTTTAACATCTTTAGTTTAAATTATAATCATAACCAAATAATTTGTCACTAATGACTTGTATGAATGGTATAATTTTACGGTTAAAAGGTATTTTTAGGTAAAATCATCACTCCTATCAATAAAATTGTTGCGTCTAAACTGTTAACAAAAATAATCCCTAAAAAAAATATATATCGTATAATGTTTATTAAAAAATAGGTATAAAATATTGATAATACAATGTTATTAATAGATAAATCAAAAAAAAATTCTAAAACTATTGACAAATATAAAACTACAGAATATAATGGGAGAGTTCTATAGATAAACCCAATTAGATTGGGGCTATAGCTCAGCTGGGAGAGCGCTTGCATGGCATGCAAGAGGTCGGCGGTTCGATCCCGCCTAGCTCCACCATTATTTTGTCCCCATCGTCTAGAGGCCTAGGACATCGCCCTTTCACGGCGGCAACAGGGGTTCGACTCCCCTTGGGGACGTTAATTTCGATTAACTTCCTTGTATTAACTCTCAATTAAGCAAAACTTGAAATCTAGAATCATAGCGTATTTTATCGAAATCTAGATCAGTATTAGCCATTTCAATACATTGTTTATCTAATAATATTGCATTCTGTAACGCATCAAGGGCAAGCTCAGTTTGGTCTAGCAATGCATAACAACAAGCTTGATTGTAGAACAAAGAAAATTCCTGTGAATTTATTTCAATCGCTTGGCTAAAATAAACTATTGCATTTTGATAATTACCAGTATCCATATTATTGAAAGCCTTATCATATGTAGATTTAAACTCCTCAGATTCATCAACCACATTGTTTTGTTGTGTATTATCTATTGAATTTTGTAAATTATTTTCTACTGATACCTCCGCCATATCAAGTTCAGTTTCCATAGAATCTTTTAACAAATCAAGATTATTTTGTAAAACTTGTTGAATTCCTTCGATTAGTTCCGTTAAGTTTTGTTCAATTTTAGGAAATGAATCATTAGCTTTAGTATTAAGTTGCTGTAAACTTTCTAAATAAGGTTGTATTTCTTGCAAAGATTTTACTAATTCGGTATTTGAAATTGAATTAATTTTATTAATAATATTTTGCAAACTCTTTTGAATTTTATCTATATCACTTTTTTCAATTCTATTATCTAATTTATTAAATCCATTAGTTATTTCAACTTTAATCTGCTTTATTAATGAGGCTTCCTCAATAATAGCACTTTTAACTGTTTTCAATAAATCCAATTCTTGAGAAACACCAACTCCATGTATTTCTATTATTCTTTGGGTATTTTCTTGGATTAATTTGAGTTGTTCAAAAATATTATTGAGTAAGGGTTTTTGAGTAATATTATTGTAAGTACTTAATTCTCGTAAAGTAAGATATATAGCAGTAGGAGTTATTTCACTACTTTCATGTTTTATAGTTCTACGATCATTAATTAATCTTAAAATCCACACTAGTGATAAGTTTATAAAACCAAATATCAAAGCAATCCCAAAACCATTTAATAAATCTGGCATATTATTCTCTATAGCACCAGTATTAAATTTACTAATGCTAATAAACATTATGAGAATAGTGATAAAAATCCCTAAACCAGTTAATAACGATGGAATTATTTGAATATGTTTATAAACTGCAAGACAAAATAAAATAAAACTAATAATTAAGAAAATATCTGCAATATAATAAAGATTTAAATATTGTAAACTTATTATTATTATTTTGATTATAGATAGTTCGGACATGCCATTCCTTATTGGTAAAATAACTAAAAATAACGTCCGCCAGTTGCTATTATAACTGTAATTATTCCTAATAGTAAATTAAAACCAATAATAGAACGAATTTTAGCCAAGTGTTTACCAGCTTGTTGAAAATTTTCTGCTGATATTTCTCTTTTTAAATTAGGAAATGGTATGAAAAATATATAGATATACAATACTGTCATAAGAATAGCTAGAGTTAACATGATATGAATTGATATTTTTACACTAGCCATTCCATCAAAAAAACCAAAAATAATCCATATACCAGTTATCCATAATAATATTACTGCAATCCATACCCATAAAAAGAAACGTTCTAAAACTTGTGCCATCAATTGTAATCGTATAGGTGGTTCTAACAAACTAGCAACAACTGGACGTAAAGCTATATGAGCAAAGAACATTCCACCGATCCAAACTATGACCGATAAAATATGTAAGGTTGTAGCTACAGCCATTATATTTTGTAACATATATAATTTCCTTTAATTATGTTTTCAAAGTTAACTAAATCTTATTACTATAAAATTTATATTAACATAAGTTACAAGTTAAATACCTAGATAACCTGAGTTCGATGTAAAAATAAATATTGTTCCCGAACTTGGTAATATATTTATCATTACAAACTATTTATATTCGATTAATTTACGGCGTTTTCCTAACCAACGATGGTAATAATAAGAGAGTTGACCTACCATAATTGGAATATGTTGAAAGTGAGAATGCAATCCGTATAAAAATATAGAAAATTTATCGTTTGACTTCCAACGATTTTTCCAGCTAGTACGTAAACTTAGAACTAAAAATAAACCGATACCAAATAACAATGGTAACCATGAAAATATTATTAGCAATAAACTAAATATAAAAATACTTAGCCAAATTCCAGCATTAATAAAATTCTTTCTTGATTCTTGTTGCCATAAAATACCACCAGCTTTTTCCTTATAAAAATCAGCTAATGATGAGCTTTCAAGTATATTTGAAATTTCTGCATAGGCATGACCAGTACGAACTGAACGTTGCCAATATTGCGCCCAATTTTTAATTGCTAAATCATGTAAAATCATTGGCTGATCTATGCGATGAATGATATAACCAGATGCTCTAATTCGTTGACACATCTCGGGTTCTTCCCCAGCGATTAACTGTGGATTATAGCCGTTTACTTTCTCCAACACATTTTTTCGCATTAAAACAATGCCACCACAAGATGTTACAATTCCAGTTGGTACCATCCAATCTAAATCAAGCACTCTCTGATAAATGGAAGCTTCTGGATATAGCTCTCGATAATGTCCACATACTGCTGCCACTTTAGGGTCATCAAATATTGGTAAAGATGCTTTAAGAAAGTCTTTATTTAGAATGGTGTCGCCATCAATAAACAGTACCAATGGATGAGTAGCAGCTTGCCAACCAGTATTACGTCCAATAGCTGCAGTTGGTCGTTCTGGATGGACAACAATTACTTGTACTCCTAATTTTTTAGCTCGTTCGGGACTACCATCAGTAGAATCAGAGTCAACATAGATTATTTCTGTGGACTCGTCTAACGCTTGGATTGATTTAATACAGTCCATCAAACGTTGTCCTTCATTCCGTCCAATAACTACTACTGAAATCATTTCCATAATAAGCGTTTTATCCAATTAGGTTTTTTCTTACTTCCCGTCTTATATTCTTCAATTAACTCAGCAAAATAACCACCACCTCGAAATACTTTAACTCGATTTAGCACAGCTCCAACTACTGGTGGATTTAACCGTTCTAGTAAAGAGGCAGCTCGTTTTAATTCACCTGGTATAGTAGCTTCAGCTTCCACTACTAATAGGACTCCACCAGCTAATTTACCTAGTAATTCGGCATCGGCTGATAGTAATAATGGTGGAGTATCTATAATTATTAAATCGTAATGATTCTTTAATTGTTTCAGTATATTCAATAATTTACCATGAGTTTTTAAATGACGTGATTGAGTTTCGCCAATAGGTAATCGATCTGGTAATGTATCAGTAGCTGAAACTATTAATAATTCTGGAGGTAAAGAACTGTTTGAGTTTAATAAAGTGCTTAAACCTTGAGTAGAAGTAGTTCCTTCTGTATAGCGTGGATCATTTTTGAAAGCATTCATTTCTAACGCTAAAGTACGCACTCCAAGTTCAGTCAAAATAGTAGCTAATTGTAAGGTTAATTTAGTTGTGCCTGCTCCTGGTTTTACTGCAGTTAATACAAAATAATCAGTATCATGCACATGCCAATCTCGCTCTAACGCTAATGCCATCCGACGCAAATAATCACTAGCCAGTTGTTCTACATCAGGATTATTATTATTTTCTAACAACCAAGCTATTGGTGGGAAACCAAGAATTTTATGAATTTCCCCAGGAGTTCGTATCCGTCTATCTAATAAGTCTAAAAATATTGCTATTCCAATTCCTAATCCAAATGCAATAATTATTAATATTATTATTATTTGTTTACGTTTACCACTTTTTACAGAAAATGTAGCTGAGGTATCTAAACGAACAAAACCAGGAGCATCAGATTCGATGGTCAAAAAATCGACTTGGGTTTGAATCTTATTTAATTGAATATAAATTCTGGCTATTTCCTTATTAATGACTAAAGCTTCATTATATAAAGTAGAGTAACGATTAGCTCTAGTACGTTGTTTATCTAATTCATTTTTTAATAGTTTTTCAATACGTTGAGCTTGATAAATTTCGGCTTTACTGTTTTCTAATAAGCGTTCTCGACTATCTTTAGTTAATTTTTTAGTTGCCTGTTCAATATCTCGTTCAATTTTAAGAATCTCTTGTTTAGCTCGATTATAACTTGGATGTTTTTTAGTTAAACCTGCCATTTGAGTTAGCAATTCGGCACTTCTATCTGATAACTTAATTCTATAATTTTTTAAGATACTATCGTTAGCAATTATTTCGTTTACTAATATTTCCAAAATAGTTTTGCTACCACTACGTGAGTTAGTCAAAGATTCTAAATGGGTTTCTGTTTCAACTAGTTTGCGTTGTGATAGCATAAAGGTAGAAGTACTTTCAATCAGAATATCATCATAAGGATTTAAACTATTTTCTTGAAAAGTTGTTACTCCAAGTTCTTCAGAAATTTTATTCCTACGTTTACGTTTTTCTGCAATTGAATCTTCTAAACTTTTATTACGCTGACGTAATCTAATAATTCGGCCATCACTATCGTAAAGGTTTTCTTCTTTATTTTTTTTCAAATAAACTTTTATAATTGCATTAAGTACTATATCTAAACGTTTAGCTTTTTTATCCACTAAAGTAACTTTGAGAAAAGGAGTACCTCTGCGATTTTTAGCTGTAATAGCTGTCTGTAAGCGTTTGATTCCTCTTTTAATAGTTTCACCATCTCGTAACCAGTTTTTTTGTACTTCTGGGATTTGTAATACTTCCTCTAATACATCATCCTTTTCTATCATATTAATTTGTTGTTTAATATAAAAACTATATTGTATTCTACCTAAATCCATACCTTTTTCAGAAGCTAAATTGGGAATAAATTTAGGAGATACTAATATAACTGCTTGAGCTTCATAACTTGAAGTTCCAAATTTTGCTGAAAGTGGAACTCCAAATCCAATCACTGATATTATAATCAATAAAGCTAACCATTTATGTTTTAAAATAGCAACTAATGGTTTTATTCTACCAGTAACAATAATTTTTTCTTCAGAAATAGATGGCATAGTTACTCTAATATGGAATTAACAGCTTTTTCGTTTTCAATATTGACACGTTCAAGCTTCAAACGTTCTTCTTCTCTATCTAACTTATTACGTTGAGCATCAGCTCTAATTGAGGTAATATCTGCGTAAATACCTAACATAGTAGTGAATGGATTGAGAAATTGAATGGCATAGTTTACTTTAGCAATAGCATTAGTTGGTACATAAATGACATCACCTTCTTCGAGAATATTATCTAATTTTTCCTCAGGAGCCATTAATCCACCTAAGGTAATTGGTTTATTAGTCCCTAATGATGGACGGATTATGTTAATTTTATCAAAATTAGCATCTCTAGTTAAACCACCAGCTCTTGCAACTAACTCAAACATAGACATTTGCGGAAATAAACGAAAAGCACCTGGTCTATGAACTTCTCCCAAGACATATACTAGTTTTTCTTTAATATCAGGAATATAAATAATATCATTACGTTCCAATGGTAGATTGAGAGATAAATCCATCCCAGTAAGTAATGGTTCTAATTCTATCCAGACAATTTTATCTTGGCCTCGAAAGATGGCGCAACGAGTTGCCGATAAACTTTCAGCATCACCTGGTAAACCACTAGCATTACTAAAACCTCCAGCCAATGAAATTGCTTCCAATAAAGTTGGAGTAGTCATATTAAAACGTACTTCCCCAGGTTTTGATACCCGACCTAATACTAATACTCGATTAGATATATACTCATTTATTCGAACAGCAACAGATAAATTTAAATAATATTTTGAGAGTTTATTAGCAATATTTGTAGCAGCTTGTTCACGAGATAAATTGGTTAATTTTATTGGACCAACCAATGGTAAAGTAATTTTGCCATCAGGGCCGATTATATGTTTGCCTGATAATTCGTTATAACCCCAAACTTCGATTGTAATATCATCCCCAGTACCTAATTTATAATCTTCATCATTTTTAACTACTGTAGTTCTAAAAGTGTGTAAAATATCATTTGGAGTTTTAACAATTTTTTCAGGTGGATTAGAGGTACGAACAAATTTATCTGGGATAGAAACGTTTTGAGTACAACCAATTCCAATGATTATAAATAGTAATAAGAATTTTGTATAGTACATAATATGTTATAGTTTTTAGTTATTAATTAAATTCAACAGCAATTATATTACCATAATCTATTTATTGGAAAATGCTATATAAATTATACCTGTGATTATATTAGTATTAAAACAAGTTATAATAACATGTTAACTATTAGTTAGAAAGCAAATTTTATACTCAGTATTAATTTTATTAAAATAATTTAAAACTGAAATAGGAAAAACGTTAAAAAAATAGTATTAGGAAATGATAAAGATTATCAAGGAAGGTTTACGTAACGAATGTGATAAGTTAAAATATTTTAAAAGGTAAGATAACTAAGGATCACGTACATATTATTGCAATTTCATATAAGTATTAAGACCAGTTGTTTTAAATATTATCTGGTAAAATATTAAGCAATCGTAACGCTTCTGTCATAACACTAGCAAATACTGGAGCTGCAACCTTGCCACCATAATATTCATCTTGGTGTGGTTCATCTATCAATATTGCCATCACTAAACGTGGCTTACTAGCTGGTACTATACCTACAAACAATGCTAAATAGTCACTTTCTGAATAACCGCCAATGACTGGTTTACGAACTGTTCCAGTTTTACCAGCAACTTTATAACCATTAATCTGAGCTTTTTCACCAGTACCACCTGGTTTTACTACTTCTTGTAAAATATTTAACATTTGTTGAGCTACTTTTGCAGATATGACTTGAGTGCTTTCACTACCTAATGATCTTGGTGAATTATCCATAGTTTTCTCAAGAAATTTAATTGGTGGCAAAATTCCATCATTACCAAATATGGCATAAGATCGAGCTAATTGTAATAAACTAACTCCAATTCCATATCCAAAACTAATACTTGCTTGTTGTACTTTATACCATTCACTAAAATGTGATAATCGTCCAGCAACTTCACCTGGAAAACCACTTCCTGAAATATAACCAAAACCAGATTTAGTTAAAATTTGCCATAAACGTTTAGCAGATAGCGATAAGGCAATCTTACTAGCTCCAACATTACTTGATTTTTTAATTACAGTAGCCACGTCAATAATACCATAATTACGACTATCACGAATTGTATATTTACCTAATGATAATCGGCCTGGATTAGTATTAATCTTAGTATTAGGAAAGTATTTACCACTATCTAAAGCACTAGCTATGGTGAATGGTTTTAAAGTAGAACCTGGTTCAAATATATCGGTTATAACTCGATTTCGGTAATTTTGTAGCTTACTGCGATTATTCGGATTATAAGTTGGTTGATTTACCATTGCTAATACTTCACCAGTGTGTATATCTAATATAACCGCAGAACCAGCTCGTGCATTTGAATTAGCTACTGCTTGTTTTAATTCTCGATGGACTAAATATTGTAATCTACTATCAATGGTTAATTTAATATTTTGCCCCATATGTGGAGCGACTAAATTAATTGGTTCAGCGATTAACTGGCCATTTTTATCTTGGATTATTTGTTTTTTACCAGGTGTTCCTAACAGAAATCTATTTAAAGCTAGTTCTAAGCCTTCTTGCCCATAATCATCTATATTAGTAAATCCTATAACATGAGCTGATACTTGACCAGTGGGATAATATCTTTTATATTCTGATTGTAAAAAAACCCCTGGTAATTTTAAATCTGTTATTTGGGTAGCAATTTTAGGATCAATATGACGTTTAAGATATACAAATTCACGTTGCATTCGTTTGGATAAAATTTTTTCTAACTCAGAAGTTTGCAAAGATAATAAAGTTGCTAATTCTAGCCATTTATCTTTTACAGTTATAAATTGAGCCGGATTAACCCAAACCGAATCTACTGGAGTGCTGATAGCCAATGGTTTACCATTACGATCCATTAGCATACCACGATGTGCTACTATTGGAATTGTGCGTAAATGCCTAGCACTACCTTGATTTTGTAAGAAATTTGCTCTATTAGTTTGTAAATATACAGCTCGTAACAATAGTATGCTAATAACAATGACAAAAAATATCAGGAGAAATTGCCGTCTTTTCCAATAGATTGGAAAGTTATTGAATTTACGACGATTTTTAACGATTGGCATTTGGATTTTTTAGAAAAACAATATCTTCATAAGCTGGTATCATCATATTTAGTCGTTTCTTCGCTATTGTTTCGATGCGATCAGGATTAGTTAAAGTTCCTTGTTCTAATTGTAATTGTCCAAGTTCTATATTTAATTTATCTTGTTGTTGTTGTAATGTTTGCAATTCCATAAATAGCATACGATTTTTATGCCGTACTAAAATTAATTGTACAGCTGAGATAAAAACTAAAATAATTAATAAACTTATGATAACTTTAATCATTAGCGGAAAAAATTAAATACATTATCCTTATCTTGATTAAGTTCTAAAACAACTTGATTGGTTTCTTGTATTTCCTGCATCCGTTTTTTAGTTCTAATTTCTAAATCATTGTGAAAATCAGCCAATTTATTATCCTGATTATAACTATGTAAAGCATTCATCAGCATTAACTGAAATTTTTCTACCTTCCAAGGTTTTTCAATATAACGATACAGATTATCATTTGTTATAGCTTTACCGATTACTTCTAAATCAGCTTGTCCAGTTAACATAATATTGATTGTTTTTGGCGATATTTTATGAATATATTGTAACAACTTATCACCCTTCATATCTGGCATAATATAATCGGAAATAACTAATGCTATTTCAGTTGTTGCTTCTAATAATTCATTACATATTTCTATTGCATCATTACCATTTTCAGCTAATTCAATTAGGTAAGAATACCCAAATATGGTTTTGATTTCCATTTCTAAACTACTAAGTATGGCTACGTCGTCATCGACGCAAATAATGGCTAACTTGTTCATGTCATGTTTACTTATTTTATAAGAATAATTTATGTTAAGCAGTACTAAACAAAGATGTAAAGTGTCCGTTTCAAAAACTAGTAATCCTGAGTGTAACCTACCGTAGCAATTTGGAGAAGTGTAGAAAAGGTGAAACGGTTTATCAGAATAACATCTTTTTTGAGCAGCTTAAAGTCTGCCTCTAAGATTTAGTTAGAATAAGGTACATAACGTTATCACTTATGCATCCTACAAATTATAATTTATAACATTATACCTATAGTATTGACTATCTTAAATTAACTCATTCCCAACGGTCTCGTTGGGAATGTATTCATATTCTACTGCAATAGGGTAAAATCTATGAAATTTTAATATATTTGAATCCTATAACCAATTACCAATTAATAAGAAAGGCGCCCAATATGCTGGATGTCGATACTTTTTCTTTGAGGCAAGGTTTCTTTGAGCATTTTGTAAGGCTTGAGCTTTAGATAATTCTGGATTTTGCAATTGTTTATAAAAATCAGTAATCAGTTGTGATGTAGCAGAATCATCTACAAACCATAAACTAGCTAAAGCACTTCTAGCTCCAGCTTTAATCGCTACTCCAGCTAATCCTAAAGCAGCCCGTTCATCTCCAACCGCAGTTTGACATGCACTTAAAGTTAACAATTCAACTTGTTTTTTACGTAAATCATTTAATCTAAATAATCTTTCCAAACCATCCATAGTCAATTTATCATCATAAGTTAATAAAAAGCTATATTTAGGATTTCGATCAAATTGACCATGTGAAGAAATATGAACGATATCAAAAGGAGAATTTTCTAAAGTGTTATTAACTGATTTTAATAAAAAATTTTCGTCAACTAATGTAGTGCTATTACTGAATAATTTATCGATATCACGAATCTCTTTAATTACACTCGGTAATGGAGCAAAGTCTTGAACTGCTTTAGATAATCCATTAAGTAAAATCTTGATATTTTTTCTAGATAGCGGTCTAGGGTCTGTTAAAGTTAAACTAGGAGTCACTGCAAGAGCAAGATAATCAAATAAAAATTTGTTTTCAACTTCATTGTATAAAGCTGCAAAAGGAATAGTACGCAAAGGTCCATCAGGAACAATTACTAAAGTTTTGATATTATGTACAGCAATCTCATGCTCGATAGGTTTAATCATCCAATTATATAATTGTTTAGCTTGTTTTATGAAACTACCTTCAGTTACACGTTGTAAATTTTTGCCAAAAGCCAATATAACTTTCTTAATCTCTTTATAACCTATAGGTATAACAATTTGATCCAAATTATCAGTGGTAGTAAATAATAATTCAATTCGATCTGGCAACAAAATTGGGTATAATACTGCAGTGTTTTTATCTAATTTTTTTAATTCTGTTATTTGAGTTTTTACAGCTGACACACATTCATCTTGGAAATAATCTTGTAGTTCAGCTTCTTTCAGTTCTTCAACAGCATCTCTAGCTTGAATTAAAAGTTGCTTTTTTTGGGCTGAATCATTTGGCAATTGTTTAGCTTTTTTTAGTAAAACATCAGCAAGACTGTAATAAATTGGTCGAATACGTTCGTAAAATACCTCATTTGAATTACGCTGACCATTAGTTAAGCTAGTTCGAATCGGTCTTAAATAATCAAAAGCACGTTGATAAGCAGATAATGATTCTTCTAAATTTTGCTGGGCTTTCCAAATATTACCTTGTTGCCATTCCAACAAATATAATAAATCTGGCATTTCTTGAGCAAAAAATATTGCTTCTCTGGTTAATTTCAAAGCCTCTGGATAAAGTTTTCTTTGTTCATAAAGTTCTCCTAAAAAACCTTTAGCATATGAAATCAAACGATTATCTTGTAATTGTTTAGCAAGTCGTAAAGACTCTGTAAATAAATCGTAAGCATTTAATTTAGAATTAACAGCTTGGGCTTGAACTTTAAAAACTAACTGTCCCAAACTAAGTAAATGAAATGCTTTAGCATAATCACCTGGTAGCTTATCCAATAAAGGTAGAACTTTTTCTAAAATTATGACTGCATTTTCCGGTTGTTTTTGTTTAATATATACCTGAGCTTGGTTACTTAATGCTTGAATTTGTAATAAATTATCATTGGAATCTTCTGCTATTTCAATTACTTCTTGGTATATTGGTAATGCTTCAGAATAATATTGTTCTGCACTTAAGGCATTACTCATATTATTCAATAAAGTAGCCAAAATTAATTTATTATCCAAAGTACGAGCCATAGATAAGTATTTTTCTAGTTCTTCAAACGCTTTATCTGGCTGTTGTAAGGCCAATAATATATCGCCTAAATAACTATGAGCTAATACTTCCTGTTCTGGTGTACCATCTGCTACAGATATAGCTTGTTTGATAACATTCAATGCAGAATTATAATCACCTAACGCTTGATAGGCATTACTAAGTTGAAGTAAAGTATTAAATTGCGGAGAGTTATGTAAAGAAGTTTCCCAAACGTCAATTGCTTGAATAAACTTTCCTTGTTGATAGAAATCATTGCCTTGTTGAAGCAAATCTTCATTAGCATTCACTATATTAGTAAATGTGCTAAACATTAATAATACGTAAAAAAATTTCATAATAAATACAACCTTTTGGAGATGGATTTGTTGTTTCCTTATAACTAATTGGCTAAAAATATTCAGTTTTAAATTTAGCTTCATTAATTAGGGTAATAAATAAGTTATATAATAATTTTTCATGAAGACTTTTTAATACTAGCAAAAATCATTCAATTTATAATCTAAATATTACACAAAATTTATCTTATTAAACTATCTGCGTAACATCAATAATAATATTAAATTAAACAATCTTATCATAAATCACTCAATAAAATATTCTAGAATTATCAAATTAAATAACTTATACTCAATATATTATCTTTGTTATTTAAGTTAAACTAACTGAAGTTACGCAAAGTAATATAAATACTGTACTAAAAAAAGGAGTTTCGCAGAGATTTCATGATGTCCCCGGAACGTCCTTATTCCGTGAACTAATCAATTTTTCAACGAAACGGTTATAATTGCACTGACGCG